>DASTYE010000170.1:0-2027 GCA_035765135.1 Gemmatimonadaceae bacterium
GCCAGCCCGAACCCCGTCGGCCCAGCCTCATAGGCCACCTTCACCGGCGCCGGCAACCCCCGGCAGAACCCGACGACCTCGCTCGTGGATCCCGGCACCCGGCCGAAGCGCAACTCGCCCGAGCGCGCGTCCACCGTCGCCGCGATCACGCACTCCACCCCGACCGCGGCGAGCTCGCGCGCCAGCCCGAACCCGGTCGGCCCCGCCTCATAGGCCACCTTCACCGGCCCCGGCAACGCCCGGCAGAACTCGACCGCCTCGCTCCTCGACCCCGACAGCCGCGCGAACCGCAACTCCCCCGATCGCCCGTCCACACTCGCCGCCACGATCTTCGCGGCATGCACGTCAAAGCCGGCCCAGCTGCGAACCTGTGCCACGTCGGCACCCCCATGATTGCGGTCGCCGCCGAGGCCACCCCTCGACGGTCAACCCGCGCACCTCATGCGCGGGTGCCGACCCTCACATCCACCGCGGACGAGCAGCCCGACCGGCCGTATGGTCTAGTGGAGCGCGTCGAAGACGACAATGGGCCGGCCGTCGTGACGCGTGCACTCCATCGTTCGCCGCGGCCGTCTGGGAGATCGTCCAGATTTCACGGCTCCGCCCGGATCGAGAAGCGAGCTCTGCCTGCCTTCCTTCCTCGACCACGGCGCGTCTCAGGGGCGTCGGGCTGCGATGATTCGCCGGTGTCCGTGACTGCCCTCACGTCTGCGGAGATTTCGCTGCCGGCCGAGGCCGATGGCCAGCGGGTGAGTGATCGCATCGCTGTTCTGGCTGACACCGTCGATGTCGTCGGGTTGACCGACAACCACGCCGGCCAGCCGCGAATGTCGCCGTTGGCGGCTGTGGCTCTCGCCCGCGAGCAGGGCGTCGGGACGATCGTGCACGTTTCCTGCCGCGACCGCAACCGGCTTGCGTTGCAGTCGCAGGTCGTGGGCGCCGCCGCGCTCGGCGCCGAGGGAGTGCTGTGCATGCAGGGCGATCCGGTGGCTGGCGTCGACCATGTGGCGGACATGACCGTGACCGAGCTGATCGCGAGGGCGCCGGGGTGGAGCGTCCCGCATTCGCTGGCTGTCGGGGCGGTCGTCAATCCGTTCGCCGAAGACCTGGATCGGGAGCTGCGGCTGCTGCAGCGAAAGGTCGCCGCGGGAGCAACCTTCGTGCAGTCACAGATGGTCTTCGACCTCCCGAGGCTCGAAGCGTTCCTCGCGCGCGGCGAGGACATGCTCGCGGGCGTGCGCGTCTACGCGAGTGTGGCGTTGCTGCGCAGCGAGCGCATGGCAGAACGCGCCCGCACGCTGCCGGGCGTGACGATCCCCGAGCCCGCCTGCGCGCAGATCCGTCGCGGTGGCGGCATCGAGCTCGCGCGCGAGCTGGCGGCCGGGCTCGCCCGTGTCTCGCGCGTGGACGCACTGCACGTCTTCCCGCTCGGGGCGGAAGCGGCCACGCGCGAGGTCGCCGCCGAGTTTCGGGTGACACGAGGCATCAACTCGCGACGTCGATAGCGCTGTGAACAACAACAATCCGATTCTCGCCGAGCAACTCGCCTACTATCGGGCTCGCGCTCGTGAGTACGACAAGTGGTTCCGTCGCGAGGGGCTCCATGACTTGGGCGAAGAGCACAATGCCAGATGGCGTCTTGAGCTCAATCGAGTGTGTTCAGCACTCGATGCGTTTGCGCCTCGTGGAGACGTCCTCGAGCTTGCCTACGGCACGGGTGAGTGGACGATCCGTCTCGCGGAGGTGGCGACCAGTGTAGTCGGAGTCGATGCAGCGCCGGAGATGCGCGAACTCGCTCTGGCGAAGCTGCAGGATGCCGGTAAGAGCAATGTCGAGCTCTGGGTTGACGATCTCTTCAGCTGGCAGCCAGATCAGGACTATGACGTCGTCTTCTTTGCGTTCTGGCTTTCGCACGTTCCCGAGAGCCATACCGACCGGTTCTGGCGCAGCGTCCACGACGCGCTTCGCCCCGGAGGCCGCTTCTTCCTCGTGGATGCCGCACGCGCGGTCCTGGACAGGAACGTCAT
>DASTYE010000171.1:0-6419 GCA_035765135.1 Gemmatimonadaceae bacterium
TCCAGGTGAGCCCGGGCTTCAGCGGCTTTGCCGGCAGCGTGATGAAGAAATCGTCGAACTGACGGGTGAGATCGGTGATCCCCGCGATCGACTCCGGCATTTGCGGAAAGGCGTGCAACCGCACGGTGCCACGATCGGAGACACTCAGCGTGAATGGCGCGCGCAGAAGCGCCTCGGTATCGGGCTCCTTTCGTTGGGCGCCTGGGCCTGAGTCGCGCAGCAGAAGCGACTCGTACCACGCGTGGACCGTATCTCCCGCGATTCGCGTGACGCCGATTGTCGCGGCGTGCTCGCTGGTCACATGCGCGGGACCATTGGGCGTCTCGATGGTGACGCGCCCGTCGGTGCGCTCGGAGTAGCGGAGAGTATCCCCCGGCGGAAACCGATACGCCGGCCTGTCCTGGGCACGCGCCGGAACGGCGGCGAGGAGAGCGGCGAGCACGACGAATCTCATGGGAAGGGGATTATCGCGCCGGGGCCGAGGTGCGGCTAGAGTACTGGGTTCCTTTGGCATGGGGTCCGTCGCGCAACGAGCCGAACGGCAACTGCATTAACCACAGAGAGCACAGAGAACTTCAACAGCAAAGGGCTTTTACAAAAGCTCCCGCCGTTGACGTTCTGCAGTTGCAGTTCTCTGTGCTCTCTGTGCTCTCTGTGGTTAAATGCAGTTCGGCTCGTTGCGAGATGCTCCAGTCACACAACACGAAACCAAGGCACGTCCAGGCGATGCCATCAACGAAGCCTCTCTCCGACAGAATCACCCTCGTCGCCGGCGCCACTCGCGGCGCTGGACGGGGGATCGCCATCGAGCTCGGCGCCGCGGGCGCCACGGTCTACGTCACCGGCCGCACGACGCGCGATCGGCGGTCGGAGTACGATCGGCCCGAGACGATCGAAGAGACCGCCGAGCTGGTCACCAAAGCCGGAGGGACCGGCATCGCTGTTCCCACCGATCATCTCGATCCCGCGCAGGTCGAGGCACTCGTCAGGCGTATCGAGCGTGACCACGGGCGGCTCGACGTTCTCGTCAACGATGTCTGGGGCGGGGAGAACCTCATCCTCTGGGATACTCCCATCTGGAAGCACCCGCTCGACAAGGGATTTCGGATGCTGCGCCTCGCGATCGACACGCATCTCATCACCAGTCATTACGCGCTGCCGCTGCTGATCGCTCGTCCGGGCGGCCTCCTCGTCGAGATGACCGATGGCACGTGGGAGTACAACTCCACGCGCTATCGCAACAACGCCTTCTACGACCTGGCGAAGACGTCCATCAACCGACTCGGATGGGTGATGGCGCAGGAGCTCGCTCCGCACGGGGCAACGGCGGTGTCACTCACTCCCGGGTGGCTCCGCTCCGAGATGATGCTCAGTCACTTCAAGGTCACAGAGCAGAACTGGCGCGACGGCACAAAATACCAGCCGCACTTTGTGATCTCCGAGTCGCCGCGCTTCGTCGGGCGCGCGGTCGCGGCGCTCGCCGCCGATGAAGAGAGGGCGCGATGGAACGGGCAGTCGCTCTCCAGTGGGCAGCTGGCGAAGGTTTACGGATTCACCGACCTCGATGGCTCACGCCCCGACGCGTGGCGTTATCTCATCGAGGTCCAGGAGACCGGCAAGCCAGCGGACGCGACGGGGTACCGGTAGTCACCACGGATGCCGTTTCTCCGGTTCCCCCCGTGCACGCGAAAATTATGTCCGGACCCCGGCGTCTCGAACGTCGATGAGGTGAAGCCCCGGCAGGCCGGGTGAAGGCACTGTAACCAGGGAGACACCGATGAGTGATTTCGTCTTTCTCTTCCGCTCGACGCCGGAAGAGAACCGCGCGGCGATGGGGACGCCGCAGCAGGCGCAGCGAAGCATGGAAGCGTTCATGAAGTGGGTCAGCGGGCTTGAAGCGAAAGGCCACCTCAAGGACCGCGGCCTGCCGCTCGAGCCCACGGGAAAGGTC
The DNA here is from genome assembly GCA_035765135.1 of Gemmatimonadaceae bacterium. Lineage (GTDB taxonomy): Bacteria > Gemmatimonadota > Gemmatimonadetes > Gemmatimonadales > Gemmatimonadaceae > JAICNG01. The sequence continues at coordinate 1,952 of DASTYE010000171.1, forward strand.
GTTCGCGGCGCGAAGAAGCTCGTCACCGATGGCCCGTACGCCGAGGCGAAGGACATCGTCCTCGGCTTCATGATCGTCAGAGCCCGCGACCTCGCTGAAGCGACGGAGCTCTCCAAGAGCTGTCCCATCGTCGAAGGAGGGGCGGTCGTGGAAATTCGTCCCGTCCTCGCGACGGCATAACGCGCGAGGACACCATGCCCAGACTGATGGCATTCGACAACGTGACGCTCGACGGTCGCTTCGCCGGTTCCAACGGAGATCTCGGATGGGCGCACAAGGACGATCCGGAGTGGAGAGCGTTCGTCGACTCCAACGCCAGTGGCGACGGGCGGCTCGTCTTCGGCAGAGTCACCTACCAGATGATGGCGAGTTACTGGCCGACTCCGCTGGCGCACCAGACGAGCCCCGTGGTCGCCGAGCGGATGAACGCGATGCAGAAGATCGTCTTCTCGCGGACGTTGAACCACACAACGTGGGAGAACACGACGCTGATCAACGACGACATGCTGTCCGCCGTCCGCCGACTCAAGCGCGAGCCGGGGGAAGACATGGCGATACTCGGCAGCGGAAGCATCGTGTCCCAGCTGACGGCGGCCGGGCTGATCGACGAATACCAGATCGTCATCAACCCGCTCGTCATCGGGGAAGGGAAGGCGCTTTTCGGCGGAGTGAAGGATCCGGTGCCTCTGAGGCTGACGAAGACCCGCCCGTTCGAGAACGGCAACGTGCTGCTGTGCTACGCTCCGGCATGAAGCAGTTCTCGTGAGGCGCTCGCCGTGGAGCTGAACGAGCACCTGTTCCGCCGCGAGTCGGGGCGCATGGTGGCCGCGCTCACGCGGATCTTCGGTGTCCACAACCTCGCGCTCGCGGAAGACGTCGTGCAGGACGCCTTCTGTCGAGCGCTCGAGGTGTGGAAGATGCGCGGCGTTCCCGAGAACCCATCGGCGTGGCTGATGGCGGCCGCGAAGAACCGGGCGCTCGATGTCATCCGGCGCGAGCGCACGGCGCGCACGTTCGCTCCCGAGCTGACCCGAACGATCGAGACCGAGGGGATCGTCGATCCACTGATCGATAATGCCTTTGCCGCGCATTCCATCCGGGACGAGCAGCTGCGGATGATGTTCTCCTGCTGTCACCCGCGATTGCCGGAAGAGGTGCAGGTCGCGCTCATCCTCAACATCCTCTGCGGCTTCGGCGCGCAGGAGATTGCCGCGGCGTTTCTCGCCAGCCGGGCGGCGATCGAGAAGCGCATCGCTCGTGGGAAGAAGACGCTGGCCGGCGCGAAGCGGTTGTTCGATCTCGAGGACGCGGAATTCGCGTCGCGACTCTCCGGCGTACAGCGGGCGCTCTATCTCCTCTTCAACGAGGGATATCACGGCGCGTCGGCGGAGGCGGCGGTTCGCGCGGAGCTCTGTCGTGAGGCGCTGCGGCTGACGTCACTGCTGATCGATTACCGTCCCGCCGCTATCCCGTCCACCTTCGCACTCGCCTCGCTCATGTGTCTGCACGCGGCTCGTCTTCCGGCGCGCGTCGATGCCGCCGGCGATCTCAGCCCATTGCGCGAGCAGGACCGAACGCGGTGGGACAAAGGCCTTCTCGCGGAGGGACTCGCTCTGCTGGAGCGATCGGCCAGCGGGACGGAGCTGACCTCGTACCACATCGAGGCTGCGATCGCGGCCGAGCATGCGAGGGCGGTGAGTCTCGAGGAGACGAACTGGGATGTCATCGTCTCGCTGTACGACCGCCTAACGCACGTGGCTCCGTCGCCCGTCGTCGCGCTCAACCGCGCCATCGCGATTGCCGAACGTGATGGAGCAGAGCGAGGCTTGGCGGAGCTCAAGGCGATCGAGGATCGCGAGCGTCTCGCCGGCTACCCGTTCTACGCGGCGGCCGTGGGCGAGCTGGAGCTTCGACTGGGCAACCGCGAGGCGGCGCGCGCGAGCTTCGAGGCGGCGCTCGCCCTCGCGAGGAACGCGGCCGAGCGGCATTTCCTCGAGCAGCGGCTGAGTGCCTGCGGATCAGCTGCCGCCGGCGATCACCGGCTTCGTGGCGAGGTACATGACGCGTGACAGCCGACGCTCGGCCGAGAGGCGGTGGACCGCGTCGAGAAAGTGCTGGACACTGGTGAAGGCCTCCTCGCCCTCGAGCGGGACCAGCGCAGAGCGTCGCTTCTCACGCGCCTCCCGCCATCGCCCCGAGACCGATGCCACGGCGTCGGTGACGTCGCGAACCTCGCGGATGACGAAGCCCGCTTCGGTGAGCATGCGCTCGTCGTATCCGGCGGGAACGAAGAGAAAGAACCCGATCGAGCTGCGCGCTCGTATCTCTTCGTTGGTCAGCTCACCGGTGACGACAATCGGGTCGGTGAAGAGGACGCGGCCCCCCGGTCGGAGCACGCGGTGCCAATCGCGGAGCACCGCGCCGCGATCGGGAAGGTGGTTGATCGAGTCGTTGCAGAAGACAACGTCGAACGATGCCTCGGCGAAGGGGAGGGGACGTCCGGCGTCGACGACGCGGAACGACACCTGAGAGGAAAGTCCCAGCTCCTGCGCCCTGCGCTCAGCGGCCGTGATGCCGTTGGGGTTGATGTCAACGCCGACGCACTGCGCGCCGGTATCCTGAGTCATCCGACAGGTGATGCCACCGGATCCGCAAGCGACTTCGAGCGCGGTCTCGCCCGGCTTCAGCTCGAGCGCGCGAAAGAAATCGCGCGCCTCCGCGAGAGTGATCCAGCTGGCCTGCCCGAGGTCTTCATCGTACGTCTCGCGTCGTACCTCGACCTGCGGGTTGGCGGCGAGGTGGCCGTAGTGGTCGTCGTAGAGGTTCGCCGACATTGCGCGACGGATGGGTCTCTCCGCTCTCATTGGTCCGACCGCGTCGCGCTGAACGGAGCCCGCGTGGCCGGACGATTTGGTCCGGTCGCGTTGACGACGCCCGTGATCTCGTTCTCACAGAGGTAACTCACGAGCTGCAATGTGAGCGGCGGAGTATCGGGACGGCCCGTCTCGACCGGCCTGGTGACGTCAACGACGAGGCTGTCGGCAGACGCAAACACCACACGAGTCGGGATGGGAGTCGTATCGTTGGCGAACGTGATCGATCCGGAGCTATCGGTGCCCTGCACCCATGTCCAGCTGATCATCTGGCCAAACGCTCCGCGCCACGTGCCCGCGTACGCCCGTAGCGGGCGCGCGAGCGAAGGGTCGAGACAGCTTCGCCGTGTGCCTCGATATCCCTGTGGCGGCGCCCACCGCGGTGTGGCGACCTGATCCTTCCACTGGAGCCATGCCGCTGATAGCTGCTTCACCCTGTCGGGATGTGCCGAGGCGACATCGTTCTTCTCGCTGATGTCGGTGGCGAGGTTGAACAGCTCCGCGCCCTCGAGCGTCGCCTTCGCGGGGTCGTCTGACGCCGCGCCGTCGTCGGACTTCACCAACTTCCACTCGCCCTTCCGAATCGCGAAGGCGCCGCCGAGTCGCCAATAGAGCGCGTCGTGAGGCGCGCCGTGTGCCGCGCCGGTGAGGAACGGAAGCAGATTCACTCCATCGAGCTTCCACTCTGGCTTCACCGCGATGCCCGCGGCGGCGAGCGCTGTCGGCAGCACGTCGAGCTGAATGATCGGCCGGGAATCGGTCTTGCCCGCCGGCACCGTGCCAGTCCAACGAATGATGAATGGCACGCGAATGCCGCCCTCCCACGTCTGCGCTTTCTGTCCGCGCAGCGGCTCGTTGCTCGAGCCGTTCCATCCCTGACGAGTGAGCGGGCCACCGTTGTCGCTGAAGAAGAAGACGAGCGTGTTCTCGTCGAGACCATTGTCGCGCAGGGCCGCGAGCGCCCTGCCGATACCGTCGTCCATCGCCGACAGCATTGCGGCGTAGGTGCGGCGCGTCGCGTCAGGGATGTGCGTGAACCGAGAAAGGTATTTCTCAGGCGCCTGTAGTGGCGTGTGCACCGCGTTGAACGCCAGGTACAGGAAAAACGGACCCGCCCTGTTTCGTCCGATGAACTCTACCGCGCGGGCAGCGAGCGTGTCGGTGAGATACGTGATCGACCTGGCGGGCTCCGCACCATCGTAGACAGGATTGACGCGAGGGCCGACGTTCACGTACGAGTGCGCGCCGCCGAGGAATCCGAAGAACTCGTCGAACCCGCGCCGCAGAGGGGAGTACCGGGGGGCCGTTCCCAGGTGCCATTTCCCGATGAGCGCCGTGCGGTAGCCAGCTCCCTTGAGGTGATTGGCCATCGTGCGCTCTTCGAGCGGGAGCCCCGCCTCACGATGCGCCATGCTCATGCCGATGTTGAACTCGTGGCCGAAGCGCTGCGGATAGCGGCCGGTGAGAAGCCCCGCGCGCGTCGGGCCGCAGTACGGTCCGCTCACATACCCATCGGTGAAGCGAACGCCGCCTGCCGCGAGCGCGTCGATGTTAGGCGTCTGGATGTCCTTGCTCCCGTGGATGCCAATGTCGGC
>DASTYE010000172.1:0-4159 GCA_035765135.1 Gemmatimonadaceae bacterium
GTCGCGAGCGACCGCGAGATCGCAGGCCACCATCAGCTCGCAGCCTCCGCCAAGCGCGGCGCCGTGTACGGCCGCGACGACGGGGATATCGAGCCCCATCAACCGCACGATCACACGATGGAAAAGCGTGAGCATGCTCTCCACTCGATCCGCGGCGTGGTCACCGACATCGACCCCGGCGCAAAAGGCTCGGCCAGCACCGGAGATCTGCAGCGCCTTGAGCGTGGAATCGGCGCCAATGACGTCGAACGCGTCCGCCATCTCCTCGAGCATCGGAATATGCAGCACGTTGAGCGGCGGCCGGTTCAGCACCATCCGCGCGATGCCGTCGTCGGAGCGATCGAGCTCCAGGAAGCGATAGCTCATGGGGCCACATCCTCGCGCCCACCGGCGCGCGCGAGCTCGACATGAGGAGCTGCACCGTTCAGCGTCGCGCCGCAGGCGCCGCAGAAGGTGAACTTCGTGGGCAGACCGGTTGCGCCGCACTGCGCGCATTCGCGCTCGTACGCGCCCCAGACGAACTCGCTCGATTCACCGTTCGCCGCGCTCTCGCGAAGCGCCATGTAGCGCGCCGGCCGCTTCTCCACGAAGGCGCGCATGCCTTCCCATGGCTCGTGGCTCGCGTAATGGAGCGCCAGCCAGTCGCGGCCATGACCGATGGTCTGGTGCCAGGCGAGGTCCTTCCAGAAGTTGACTTGTTGCTTCGTGTAGCGCGTGCACTCCGGGAACTGCTCGAGGAGCTTCCGCACGAGCTCCGCGACGGCCACGTCGAGCATCTCGAGACTGATCGAGTATCCGTCGCGGCCCTGGAGCGCGAGATCGATCTGCGTCGCGGTCGCGCCGCTGATGAACTCACCATCCTTCTTCACGGATGGGACGACGCGGTTGACGAGCCCCCACTCGAGTGCCTTCGCCGCCGGGACGCGCTCGTTGAGCATCAGCATCTCGCGCGCGCGCCGGTCGCCGACGTGGATCGGCAGCCACTGCGTCGCGCCGCCGGCGGCGACACTGCCAATGCGCGTGCCGACCTGTCCGAGCCACGCGTGCTCAGCCATGACGCCGAGGTCGCACGCCAGCTGCGACTCGTTGCCGCCCCCGGCCGCCATGCCGTTGATGCGCGCGATTACCGGCTTGCCGCTGTTGACGATGCTCTCGATGTAGGCCTTGAAGAGGCCCATGTACTTCCAGTAGTCGCGAGGGCGGGCGGTGTACTCCGCCTGGTATTCCTTCACGTCGCCACCGGTGCAAAACGCGCGGTGTCCGGCGCCGGTGAGCACGATGACACCGACCGCATCGTCGAACGCCGCATCCTGGAAGGCGGTCGCCAGCTCACGGAGTGCGGTCGTGCTGTACGCGTTGTAGCGCTGCGGGCGATTGATCGTGATCGTCGCCACCCAGTCTGCCTTTTCGTAGCCGACCTCCTGGAATCCAAAGGCGGATGGAGGCGTCGAGGCAAAGAGCCGTTTCGAGTCGGGGTCCCGCATGCCAATACCCTCGCGTTAGGTGCCGATCGCACCGATTCGGGTCGCGTGACGCATCTACATTCCAGCGGCTGCCGCGCTCGGCTCCGCGGTTTCCATCTGGTCGCCGGCGGTGCATGCCGAGTCCACGTATCGCTCGGCCGGCTCGGTGAGGAGCGCGTGGTATTCCGCGAAGACCCGCGCTGCCTCATCGCCCTTCCAGCCATTGGGAAGCAGCTGTCGCGGCAGGTGGGGATCTTCCAGCGCAAATCCGCGGTACTCGTGCACGAGAAGAAAGCGGCGCACGAAGCAATCAGCGGGCGTCGTGCATGGAGGTAGCGCACGGCCGCGCGCGTGAGGAATACCGCACTCGCGACAGCGCTCGCGGCTCGCCTTCCACCGCGTGATGAAGGCCTCGTAGCGGCGATTGATCCGCGGAAGGTCCCAGCATTGGTCCACCAGCTGGGCTACGCTGGAGAAGCCGAGGTGCTCGGCGCGGAAGATCTCCACGTGGCGCTCGATGCGGAGAGTTTGCGCGATCCCCTCGACCTCGGCTCGCACGTCGTGCGGCGAGATCCAGAGCCCATTGGTGACGGCGCCGCAGCCGAGCCAGAGCAGCTTGACGCGCAGGGAGTCGCGAAGGTGGCGCCGTCGCTCGGGGATCGAGTAGGCAACGAGATACCAGGAGCCGTCCCACGCCTCGTCGCGAAGCGGATGGTAGATGCGTTGGCGCCCTTCCTCGAGCAGACGCCGGCCGCGGCGGGTGAGGCCGTAGAACGACCGCGTGCCCCGTCGATCCACGGCGAGCCATCCCTTGTGCGTCATCCGCGAGAGCGCGGTGCGCACGGCCATCGGCGACATCCCGAGGTGACCGAGGAGGGTGATCAGGCTGCCGACCCGTACCGGCGCCTCGCGATTCAGGAGGTAGTCGCCGTAAAGGGTGAAGACGAGGTCCTGGGAGCGCAGGCTGTGGTCTTCGAGGTGTGCCATGCTCGCACGGTTCGGAGGCGTATAACAGTTGAGAAACGATCGTAAGTTGAGTGTCACATTCTTGCGGTCAATAAGGGAATCGACTACACCAGGTGCGGGGGGATCACCGACAAGGAGGTGCGATGGCGGGTGAGCTGGAGCCCGGGCTGGAAGTTCTGACGGACCCACGCGTCATCACCGACGCCGACGTGCGTGCGTTCGCCGCGCTTTCGGGGGATGACAATCAGCTCCACGCCGACGATGAGGCCGCGCGGGCGGCGGGGTTCCGCTCGCGCATCGCTCACGGAATGCTGGGAGTTGCGGTGGCGAGCGGGCTGCTCGCGCGCACCGGCCTCACGCGAGGGACCCTGATCGCGCTCGCCGGGGTGACCTGGCGCTTCGTCGCGCCGATCTACCCGGGTGATGCGATTCGGCTACGCGTTCGCGTGGAGGAGAGGCGGGCGAGCTCGAAGCAGGGGCGGGATGTCGTGCGGCTCTCGCTCACTCTGATGAATCAGGACGACGTAGTCGTGCAGGAAGGGGATGTCACGGAGATCGTGAGGGCATTACCGGAATAACGGGCGCTCGGACCGCGTTTACAGTGTGATCGACTGGCGATCGTCGGTCAGGGGGCGGCGATGCGTGTGGGGGAGACGTTCTTCCTGCATGGTCGCCCTTCCGCGTTCAGACTGAGAATACTCAGCAATACGTAGCTCGAGCGCATCACGGACTTTCCGTGATGCGTGCGCGGCAAAATCACGATCACGACCGGCGTCGAAGGCGAATGCCGCGTGTGACAGGGCGACGCAACCTTCATCGATCAGGTCAATGAGCCGAAGCCCTCGGTGCTCGTATTCCTTGCAGATTCTGATCATCAGCGCCAGGTGCGCATGGGTGAGCGGGTCAATGGCCGTCTCGTCCCCGTCATCGGCTTGTCCGAGCAGTAATGGCTCAGGCAGGTTGGTCGGCCTCGGAGCTGACATTACCAATCGCGCATAATCGGAATACCGCGCGCGATCCTCATTTGATACTCCTGGAGAGTTGATTATTGCTGCGCAAATGGCGCACGCCGTGAACTGGCGCATTCGCTCAATATCGTACGGCGCTTCGGGGAAGGCGCGCTGTATGGCCAGGAAGTAGTCGTCGCTCCACGGCGGCGGGCATGCCAACACCGCCTCACAGAACTCTGCGGGTGGCTGATAGTTGTGCGCCTCGATGTAATGAACTACCAGCTGTGGAGTCTCGTATACGCAGCCGCGATCTCCAGGAACGGAAAGCGTGACGCTCCCGCTTGCCACACGTCCCCACCCCGCATTCTGGTACGTGTGTCCCAAACAGAACTCGCAAAAATGAGATCCGAGCGACATGCCGGTCGCATAGTTCATCATGTCGCGCAGGCGTTCGAGGACGGCGGGAGCCACCGGTCCGCCCGAATACTCATGTCCGAGCTCGAGCCAGCCCACGCTCAGCCTGCGGTGGGACCACTCGTCACCGTAATACCGGCACGGTGCCAGATCCGGAAAGTACGTCATTCGCACCCCCTACTCCGCGTCCAAAATGATCGAGTCCCGTCGCCAAGGCGCACGGGACTCGCGGCACTTCGCCCGGTGGTGAATCGCACAAAACGCTCCCTGTGAGGAATGATCCTCACAGGGAGTCAGGTCTGCAAGAACAAAGTCAGGAGATGATCAGACCGGGAACAGCATCTCCCGGTACTTCGGCAGCGGCCA
>DASTYE010000173.1:0-4667 GCA_035765135.1 Gemmatimonadaceae bacterium
GGATGAACTGCACAACGGCGACTCGGTCGCGGCTCCGTAGGGTTCCCATGCCGGTCAATGCGCATTCCGCATTCCGCGTTCAGCCATGAAGACCAGGCTCTTCGTCAATGCAGGTCAGGTCGTCACCTGCGCGGGACCGCCTCGGGCGCGCCGTGGCGCGGAGATGGGCGATATGCAGGCGCGCCGGGACGTGGCGGTGCTGGTTTCCGGTGCGACCATCGCGGCGGTCGGCGCGCCTGACGAGCTCGAGCGGGCACATCCCGACGCGGAGCGCATCGACTGTGGTGGGGGAGTGCTCACGCCCGGACTCGTCGACTCGCATACGCACGCGGTGTTCGGACGGGCGCGTTACGACGAGCAGGAACTTCGCGCCGCCGGCGTCGCGTACATGGAAATCGCTCGGCGCGGCGGAGGGATTCACGCCTCCGTGCGCGACGTGCGCGCGAGAACCGAGGAGGAGCTGGTTGCCTTCGCCGAGTCGCGACTGCGTCGCCTCGCGTCATATGGGACGACGACCGTCGAGGTGAAATCCGGATACGGCCTGACCGTCGACGATGAGCTCAAGCTGCTGCGCGCGATCGCCGAGGTGGGCAGGCGTGTCCCGATGCGGGTGATTCCGACGTGGATGGGAGCGCACGAGATTCCGCCGGAGTACCGGGCGGCGCCCCAGGGAAGCGCCAGTTATGTCAAAATGTTGGTGCGAGAGATGCTCCCCGCTATCACAAGCCCACCTGCCCAGGAGGTCGACTTCGACGCGTATCCCGGCTCAACCGAAAGGTCCGGCGGCGATAGCGCACCCCTCGCGCGATTCGCTGACGTCTTTTGCGAGCCCGGTGTCTTCACCGTCGATCAGGCTCGCGAGATCCTGGAGGCTTCACGCCGCGCTGGCCTCGGCCTGAAGCTTCACGCCGACGAGCTCGAGCCCTCCGGCGGAGCAGAGCTTGCGGCGCAGCTCGGGGCCACCTCGGCTGACCATCTCGCCGCTATCTCGGAAGCCGGGATCGCTGCGATCGCCGCATCGACCACCGTCGCTACGCTGCTCCCCGGCACCATGCTCTTCCTCGGCCGCCCACGTCAGGCGCCCGCTCGCGCCCTCATCGAGGCCGGGGCCGCCGTCGCGCTCGCCACCGACTTCAATCCCGGAACGTCCCCGACGGTGAACTTCCCGCTCATCCTCACGCTTGGGGTCAGCCAGCTTCATCTCTCGGTCGCCGAGGCGGTCATCGCGGCGACGGTGAACGGTGCGGCGGCTCTCGGGATCGCCGACCGAGTTGGACAGATCGCGCCAGGCTACTCGGCCGACCTCGCGCTTTTCGACTGCGAAGACATTCGCGAGTTGCCGTACTGGTATGGAGACCGTCGTTGTAGGGGGACGTGGATACGGGGTGAAGCTTGTCACCCCTTTGGGCCTCCGGTATCTTAGGTGGATATTCTTAAGCAGTTACGCCCCAACGATTTCCCCGCCGTCCGCCTCACCGCGTCTTCGGAGTCTACCCAGCGCCGATGTCCAACGTCCCCAAGCTCAAGAAACGAGCGGGCGAATTCGAACAGAAAAAGCAGTTCGACAAGGCGCTTGCGGTGTACCTCCAGATCCTCGCGGAAGTCGAGGGGAGCGAGGACGAGGCCGACGTCGCCCTGTTCAACCGCGTCGGCGATCTCATGCTCCGCCAGGGGAACGTCGCCGAGGCGGTCGATCATTACGAGCGCGCGGTGGACCTGTATTCGGAGGGCGGCTTCTTCAACAACGCCATCGCCCTCTGCAACAAGATCCTGCGCAATGCTCCCGGGCGTAACTCGATCTACTACAAGCTCGGGAAGATCAGCGCCAAGAAGGGCTTCACCAACGACGCCAAGCAGAACTTCCTCGAGTACGCCGACCGGATGCAGAAGGCCGGTCGGCTCGACGAGGCGTTTCGCGCGCTGAAGGAGTTCGCCGATCTCTGTCCCGACCAGGATGACATCCGCCTGATGCTGGCGGATCAGCTGGTGAAGAAGGACCGAAAGGGCGAGGCGATCGAGCAGCTCCAGACGCTGTACGAGCGGTACCAGTCGGAAGGGCGGGCGAGCGAAGCGCGGGCGACGCTCGAGCGCATGAAGGCGATCGATCCGAATGTCGAGCCGCAGGCGCCCGGCAACCGCGCGGCGCCCAAGCGCGGCGACCTCGTCTTCCTGGACGTCGGGATCGAGACGACGCCACCGCCGGCGTCGCGCCCCCCGCGGAACACTGAGCCGCCGCGTTCGAAGGCGCCGCCGAAGCGTACGCACACGCCCCTGAAGCCGTCGCTCGACGGCCTTCCCATGCTCGACGCCGACCTGCCGGCGGAGGAGCCGATCTCGCACGGGAGCCGGGCGCCCGATGCGGATGAAGGGGTCGACACTTCGCCGGGACTTCTCGCCGGCTTCGAGCAGACCTCGTTAGGCGCCGAGTCTGCTCCGCCGCCAGTGTCGCCCATTGATGTCGAGCCTACGGCGCTCACTGGCCGCACCGGCCGTGCCCCCTCGGATCTCCCGCTCATCGATTCCGAGCTGTCGGTGCCCGACGTTTCGGATGACGAGGCCGTCTCGCTCCCTGGCGAGCTGCCGATGATCGAGATTCAGGAGACCGAAACGCTGCGCGCCGCGACGCGGCTGGATCTCATCATGCCGGAGGATGAGGCCGTCAACCCGCTGGCGGACCTGAACGCGTTGGGGTCGGCGATCGAGCCTGACGAGGCGCCGCTGCATCCCGACCCATCGCGCAGCTCGCTCACCGATGGCACGGAGTGGGAGATTCGCCTCGAGGATACCGCGTTCCTCGGCGGTGAGGATACTCCGTCGGGCGGCCCGGATCTTCCGCTGATTCAGCCGACCTTCCCCGATGAGGTTGCCGCCGCGTCGACCGAGTCCACTCCCGAGTCACGTGGGGCGCTCGTGGAGCGGCTGCGGGACGCGGTGGCTGATGATCCAGGAAATTGGCCGCTGCATCGACAGCTTGGTGAGGCGCTACTGGAGGATGGCGATCGCGAGGGCGGCATCGACGAGCTCGAGATCGCGATGGTCGGGTTCGAGAGCACCTCGGATCACGCGAGTGCGCGGGCGGTCGCCGACGAGATCCTGCATCTCGATCCGAATTCGGTTCGCCATCACCAGAAGCGCGTCGAGTACTCGTTCCTGCTCAACGATAAATCGCGGCTGGTCGACGCCTACCTCCAGCTCGCCGACTGTCTGTTCCGAAATGGGCACGAGGAGAAAGCGCAGGCGGTGTATCAGCGCGTCATCGACATTGCCCCGGACGATGCACGCGCGCAGGCTGCGCTGGAGGTGTTCGGCGAGTCGCAGCCCCCGGCGCCATCGCCAGAATCGACGTTTGCGCCGCCGCCGGAGAGGGCAGCTCCGCCGCCGCCGGCGCCCGCGGCGCCCAGGCCTGCGCCCCCGAAGCCACCAGGGAAGCCATTCACCTCGCGCGAATCGCTGGGCGCGCTGAAGGACTTGCCGCTCATCGAGGACATGGGCTCCGCGGCGCCGAAGCGCGAGCCGCTACGTCCGGTGACCGGACCGCGGAAGGAGCCGCCACGGGCGGAGCCGCCAGTGCCCGATCGCCGCCGGTCGGAGCCCGTTCGGCAGAGTGCGAGAGCTGCCGAGCCGAAGCGGGTTGATAAACGACCGTCGAGGCCCGTGGCCAAGCGCTCGGGCTCCGATGACGATTTCGTCAACCTGTCGGACTGGCTGAGCGAGGAAAGAACGCCCAAATCCACCCGGATGGTCGCCGATGTGCGGGAGCCGGAGTCGGATCAGGTAGACTTCACGGAGATGCTGGAGCGATTCAAGCAGGGAATCGCCGAGAACGTTTCCGATGAGGACCACGAGGCCCACTATGACCTGGGCGTCGCGTACAAGGAGATGGGGCTGCTCGATGAGGCGATCGCCGAATTCCAGAAGGCGCTGCGAGGCGAGGAGCACCGCATCCGCACGTTCGAGGCGTTAGGCCAGTGCTTCATCGAGAAGGGGCAGTATCAGATCGCTGTTACGATCCTCTCGCGTGCGCCGCTCGAGCCCGGGGCCACCGACGAGCAATTGGTGGGAGTGTTGTATCTTCTGGGATATGCGTCCGAAGCGCTGCAAAAGTGGAACGATGCCCTCGCCTACTACGAACGCGTCTTCGCCGTGGACATCACCTTCCGTGACGTGAACGACCGTCTCGCCGCGCTGGAGCGAGTGGCGAGATGAGTGCTCCCGCCCGAGCGGGAGCGCGAGCAGTCCCCGGACTGCAGCAGATTCAGGCGCCGGTGCAGGACCGGCTCGAGGATGTCGCGAGAGAGCTGCAGCGCGCCATCGTCGCCGATTTTCCAATGATCGAGGCGATCACCGAGCATCTCCTCCGGATGAAGGGGAAGATGTTCCGGCCGACGCTCACGCTTCTCGCGAGCGCGGTCGAGGGACGGCCGGAGCCTCGCGCCATTCCGCTCGCCGCCGTCGTCGAGCTGGTGCACCTGGCGACACTGGTGCACGATGACTCCGTCGATCATTCGACGCTGCGTCGCGGGATGCCGACGATCAACGCGCTGTTCACGCACCAGATCTCGGTGATCATGGGCGACTTCCTGTACTCGCGCGCGGTCGTGGAGCTGGTTCGCGTCGGCGACATGGCACCGCTGCAGGTGCTCGCGCACGCGACGAATCAGATGACC
>DASTYE010000174.1:0-8270 GCA_035765135.1 Gemmatimonadaceae bacterium
CTGAATGCGGACTTCTTCGACCTCCGCGGCGGTACCGGAGCCGCCGTGAGTAGCGTCGTCATCGATGGCGAGCTCGTCAAGGCGGTTGCCGACTCGCCAGCCGATCGCTCCGACGATGCGCGCACGCAGTTCGGGACGACCGCAGACCGCAGGCCGGTGATCGAGCGCTTCTCGCTGACGGGACTGGTTCGCGCACCGAGCGGAGATTGGCCGCTCGTCGCGGTCAACGCCCGCGTGCAGGCGGGGCTGACGCTGCTCACGTGGTGGTTCGATTCGACGGCCGTCCTCGCCGCAGCCGACAGCTCGGTCGTGTCGGTTTCCATGCTCAAGACCGGCGGTCGCGGCGATACCGCCCACTATCGTGTCGACTCCATCCCGGTTCGCCGCGGGCTCGCCGTCCCGACGGAGCAGACGGTGGTCCTCACGGCGAGTGGCGATGCCATTTCCGTCGTCGAGCGCCTTCGCCCCGGCGATCGCGTGGACATCGTCACGAAGCTCTCGCCCGATCGCGGGCCTCTCCGAACACTCATCGGAGGGTGGCCCCGCATCGTGCGCGCCGGACAGAACGTGGCGCTCGAGGCCGACACCGTCGAAGGCACCCGCCCGGGCTTTTCCCAGGCACGTCACCCACGATCGGCGTTAGGCATCTCGCGCGACAGCGCGACGCTCTACCTCGTCGTCGTCGATGGACGGCAGGAACGGAGCGTCGGCATGACGCTCGAGGAGCTCGCCACCGCGATGATCGCGCTTGGAGCCTACGAGGCGATGAACTTCGATGGGGGAGGCTCGACGGCGCTCGTCGTGCGCGATTCCGTCGTCAACAATCCCTCCGACAAGAGCGGGGAGCGTCCCGTAGGCAACGTCCTCGTCGTCACCCGCAACGGTGGGAAGCAGCCCGCTGAGAGTCGCCGCGCTGTCCCGCGCTCAGGGAAGGCCGTTTCATCGTGTGTGCTGCCCGTCCGCGCTGATACCGCATCGGCGCGAGTGCAGCAAACGCAGTAGACTACCGCTCGCTGCGCGCCCCGGCAGCATCGAGGGCGCGCCCGAGCCACTCCCAATAGCTCTCGGCCGCAACGTCTCGAAGGTCGTTGTGGCCGGCACCGGTCACCATCAGCAGGTCGCCCGGCACGCGCGCCGATGCATGTACCGACCGGCCCATCTGTACCGGGATCACACCATCGCGCGCACCGTGCGCGACCCATATCGGGATGGAGAGCTCCGCGACCCGAGCACGCGTGTCGAAGTGGACGCGTCCCGCCAGCGGCCAGGCAGCCGCCAGCGGTAGCATCATCCGCCGCGCCATATCGCGCGCCGATGTGAACGGTGACTCGAGGATGAGCACCGCCGGCGCATGCTCCACCGCCAGCTCGGCGGCAACCGCGCTCCCTAGCGAGTGACCGTGGAGCACGACACGCTGCTCGTCGAGGGCCAGCTGCTCACGAGCCACGCGAAATGTGGCGCGCGCATCCCGCTGTGACGATGGATAATCCGGCGTGCCAGGCAAGCCGCCATAGCCACGATACTCCGGTACGAGCACCGCCCAGCCGGTTCGACGCGCGACTTCGGCAGCCCAGGGGACAGTCCACGCGGCGAGATCGGCATTACCGTGGAAGGAGATGATCAGGCCTCGCGCATCCTCCGGTTCGCCGACGAGGTATGCGAACAGCGGCTGGCCGTCGTCGGACCGGTAGTCGATGCGGCGCGCCTCGCCGCCTGGAGAGACGGCGAGGCGCGGAGGCTGCCACACGATTCGCTCCTGCATCCGCCAGGCGGCGAGGAGAATCGCCAGGTACACGACCGCGACCGCGATCAGCGCATAGAGCAAGAGGCGCACGGCGGTGGAGTGAGCTGTTCGCGGTCGTGTACTCGTCGATCGCTACGGAATCACCTTCAGTTGTACACCCGGGCCGGCTTCGAGCACGTTCTGCAACACGTGCAGCGAGTCCTTCGCGATCCAGTACCTCACCACTCGCTTGCCGACCTTGTTCTCCACGACCCATGCATCGGTCGTGGTACCGCCGGCGGCAGGCATGCGTTCGCTGCCGGTGACGCGAGTGGTCACCCACACCTTGCCGCCCTCTTCGTGCAGATACACGGGATAGCGAACCGCGTAGCCCTCGGCGAGCGGCAATGCCCGCACAATGAGATCGAACGCATTCGAGTCGAAGAGCGCGGTGTCGGCTCGTAAGGCGATCGCCTGTGCGCTCCCGCCGGCCGGCGTGATCGACCCGACGATCGAGTCCCCACGAAAATCGAGTGACATCGTCCGGCGCGCATTCACCGACCGATGCCGAATGGGCGCGAGCGTTCCGCGATGCACGAGGATGGTGTCCGCGCCGGCGCCGAGCATTGGCGACGTGAGCGCCTGCACCACCTGCAACGCGGGCTGACCGTTCGCGGTCGTCACCGTCACGGTGGTTCGAACGACTCCGACCTCGCGCTCCTGCCCGCCCTGCACGATCACCAGTCGTCTCGTGTAATCCTCGGGGCCCAGTCGCGCCGTCGACAGCTGCGGGTCTCCGACGGACATCCTGGCTGGCTCGCTCTCACGCGCCGCGAGCTTCAGCGTGTCCACGTTCACCGTGAGCCGGGCGATGTGCCGATCGACCTCGGGAGCCACTCTCGCCTGCGCGCGTCCGCCGAGGCAGTCCTTGAAGAAGAGCTCCATCGCGCGGTAGAGCGCGACGCGATTGTCCGCGTTCAGAAAGCCGTGGCCCTCGTTCGGCGCGAGCAGGTATCGCACCTTGACGCCGCGGTCGCGCAGCGCGATCGCCATCTGATCCGCTTCGCGCTTGGTGACGCGCGGATCGTTCGCGCCCTGCACGATGAGCAACGGATCCTGAATGCGATCGACGCGAAACAGCGGCGACCGCTTGTTCATGTCCTCGACGTCGGCCCCGACGGCGGGGTTACCGACGTGGCGGTAGAAGGACCCCTCCAGGAACGGCTTCCAGTATTCCGGGAAGGATTCGATGAGCGTCACTAGCGACGACGGTCCCACATAGTCCACGCCGCACGCGAACACTTCCGGAGTGAAGGTCAGCCCCACCAGCGTCGCGTAGCCACCGTATGATCCGCCGTAGATGGCGACCTTGCTGGAGTCGGCGATGCCTTCCCTGATTGCCCAGCGCACTCCGTCGATCAGGTCGGTGTGCATCTTCCCCGCCCACTCCCTGACGGCAGCGTTGTAGAATGCCTTTCCGTAGCCGGTGGACCCACGATAGTTGATTTGAAGCACCGCGTAACCGCGATTGGCGAGCAGCTGCGATTCGGGATCGTATCCCCATGTGTCGCGCGCCCACGGCCCCCCGTGCACGACGAGGACGAGCGGCAGGTTTCGAGTGGGAACGCCGACCGGAGCAGTGAGGTACCCGCGGACGGTCAGCCCATCCTCCGACTTGAACGAGACCGGTCGCATGGGCGCCAGGTGGCTCGGCACCAGCCAGGGGCGGGGACGGAAGAGGAACTGCGCCCGCCCGGTCCGGCGATCGTACAGGTACGTCGCTCCCGGATCCGTCGGCGAGTCGAAGCTGACGATGTACTTCATCTCGTCGCGCGTCATCGAGCTCACGCCCGGCGTTCCGTCGTGCAGCTTCTTGATGTTCGCGATGTCACGAGCGAAGCGAGGGTTCTTCGGATAGATGCGCACGGTGTCGGCGACGTACACCGTCGCGAGCAGCGAATCGGTGATGTCGCTGAACACCGCGGAGCCGAAGTCGACCTGCTTCTCCGGGTCACTCTCGACGGGCGTCGTGGCGCCCGTCTCGAGGTCGAGCAGCACGAGCTGCGCCAGGTCGGTCTCGCCGTGGTTGCTCGCCATGTACAGTCGACGGCCATCGGGGTGCACGCGCAGGGGCGTGACATTCTCGGTCGCGGGATAGCTCGCGACCTTCTTCCATTCGGCCTGATCCGACGCACGCGCGAAGATGTCGGTGCCCCCTTGCTCATTCGATCCCGCGGCGGCGCGCAGCCGGTTCTGCTTGTCGAGCAGGTAGCCGAGGATGCGACCCGGATTCTGCGCGGCCATTGTGGTATCGCCAGTGGCGATGTTGAGCCAGTAGGCGTCGAACGCCGAGGGGGAGCGCTTGTTGAGGCCGATCAGGATGCGATCGGGGAGATCACGCGGAACGGCGAAAATCACCGAGCGCACGCCTTCATAGGGCGTGAGATTTTTCGCTTCCGGCCGCCCGGTTCCGGCCACCGGTACGCGATAGACGTGATAGTTCTCGTTGCCGCCCTTGTCCTGGGCGTACAGGATGTAACGGCTGTCGGCGGACCAGAAGTACCCGGTGATCGGCCGAATGGTATCGCTCGTGAGACGACGTTCAGCGCTCGCGCGCCCTAACGGACGCAGGTGGATGTTCAGCTTGCCACGGTAGGGCTTGAGGACGGTGAGCCATCGCCCGTCAGGCGATATCTGTGCGCCGGCGACTTCAGGATTGTCGAAGAAGTGCGTGAGCGGAATGATCGGCGGCGGGGATGCCTGGCGCGCAGGCCGTCGCTGCGCGTCGATCGCGTTAGGACCGAGAATCGCGCCCACGAGGACGACCGCGAGCGCAGTGTGTCGAACGGAGACCATGGAAAACTCCGTGAGGGAGATGTGCAGAATGCGGAAGCGGGGAATGAGAGGGAAGCGCTCATTCCCCATCCTGGTACAGCACCGCCGCACGACCGATGAGTCTAACGAGCGGCGTCGGGAACCACGAGCACGGGCCGCCGCGTCTCCAGAAGGAGCCGGCGGATCGCGGGTGGCGAGGCAGCGCCAAACGTCCGGTCGCCCAGCACGACGAGGTCGCTGGAGAATCGCTGCGCTTGCGACATCACGGTGTCGGCCGGCTCGTTCGCTTTGACGGCATCGACGAACAGGGTGTTGGGCTCGAACCCGTCGGCTACCCGACGCCAGCGAGGTACCTGGTCCGCTGAAACCTCGTCGGTCGCCTCGCGGTAGCACGGCGCGACGTCCACATGAACGATGGAAATCCTGGCGTCGCATCGCGCCTCGATCGCGCGTGCCCATTCGAATACGAACGCCGAGATGTCGGGACCTTGCACGGGAAGCAAGAGGCGGCGCGGGGGGCCGCGCAACTCACCCGTCGCGAGCAGGACGGGAGTGCAGGACCGGTGCACGAGCTCGTCGGCCGTGCTCCCAACCCTGACCGCCGTCTGCGGGTAGTGGTTGTGCGGGCCGACGACGATCAGGTCGGCATCCAGCCGCTCCGCTGCCTCCGCGATGCGCATCGCGGGATTGCCGTCCGCCACCTCGATATGCGTGCGCGCCGCGCCCAGCTCCTGGCGCAGGGCCTCGAGCCGGTGGCGGGCGCGTGAGGTCGCGGACTCGGCGCCAGCCGTCGCCACCTTCGTCGGCGACACGCAGTGGACGAGGACGATCTCGGCTTCCGGCGCCAGGCACTGCGCGGCCCAGCGGGCCGCGGCCAGCGATGCTGGTCCGAAATCCACCCCAACGACGATTCGCTCGAGAAGCATGCACCCCCGCCTGAGTCGGTATCTAGCTCTGAACTCTAGGCCAAGCGGGGGGCGGGGAAGTCGGAAAAAGGTTGATGTTGCGTAGAGAAATCCCTGACGGGGGAACCTGTAACGGCCGGGAGTGCTTGCCACTGGACGGCCGCTCGTGGTACAATCCGAGCCCTTGGGAGTCGCGCCCCGATGCGATTCGCTGCCTCGACTCTGGCGGCGGCCCAATGCGTCTTCTTCACGCATTGGGGTCAGCATCGGCGGCGCGATTTTGCGTTCCTGCTCGCGCCATTCGCACCCAGGGCTGGGTCAGTCACTCTCGAATCCGACGGGGCGGAATGATCCTCACCATCGAGACCACGCATCGGCCAGCGACCGACCTGGGATATCTCCTGCACAAGAACCCGACGCGACTGCAATCGTTCAAGCAGTCGTTCGGCGAAGCGCACGTCTTTTATCCGGAGGCATCCGAGGAGCACTGCACTGTCGCTCTGTTGCTCGACGTCGACCCGGTTGCGCTGGTCCGTGGATCCGCGGCGCGAAGTGACACTGGCCCGTTGGCGCAGTATGTGAACGATCGGCCGTACGTCGGCAGCTCCTTCCTGAGCGTGGCGATTGCCGATGTCTTCGGAACGGCCATGGCTGGACGAAGTAAGGAGCGTCCGGAGCTCGCGAGCACGACGATCCCGCTCGCCGCTCGTGTCGCGGTTGTGGCATGTCGAGGTGGTGAGCCATTCCTCCGCAGGCTCTTCGAGCCACTCGGCTATCGGGTAACCGTGCACGAGCATCCGCTGCACGGGGACGATGAGCTCCCCAGTCGCTACTTCACGCTCGAGCTGGCGGGGGAAAAGAGACTCGGCGAGCTGCTGACACATCTCTATGTCCTCATACCCGTTCTCGACGATCAGAAGCATTACTGGGTTGGGGCTGATGAGGTCGAGAAGCTCCTGCGTCACGGCGAAGGTTGGCTTTCCGAGCATCCAGAGCGTGAGGCCATTGCCAGCCGTTACCTGCGACATCGACGCAGTCTCGTCGATGACGCGATTGCTCGTCTCACCCATGAGGAAGCGCCAACTGAAGAGGCCGCGATCGAGCGTGACGCGGAGGAAGAAGTGCTCGAGCGCCCACTCAGCCTCAATCAGCAGCGGCTGGCAACGGTACTGGCAGCCCTTCGAGCCAGCGGCGCGAAGCGGATCCTCGACCTTGGATGCGGTGAGGGGCAGTTGCTCAGTCTCCTGCTTGACGACCCGCGGTTCGAGGAGATCGTCGGCATGGATGTCTCCTACCGCTCACTCGAGGTCGCGAGCCGGCGACTGCACCTCGACCGTCTTCCACCCAAGAAACGTGAACGAATTCGCCTGATTCACGGGTCTGTCGTGTACCGGGACGCGCGGCTCACCGGCTTCGATGCCGCCGCCGTGGTAGAGGTCATCGAGCACCTGGATCCGCCGAGACTCTCCGCGTTCGAGCGGGCGACATTCGAGTTCGCGCGACCGTCGAGTGTTGTCATAACGACGCCGAACGCGGAGTACAACGCGCGATGGCCGTCGCTGCCGGCCGGGCGTTTTCGGCATCGCGATCATCGATTCGAATGGACGCGCGCCGAATTCGAGCGGTGGTCGCGTGACGTCGCCGAGCGGTTCGGTTATTCAGTGCGCTTCACGCCGGTCGGGAATGAGGACCCGGAGGTAGGTGCCCCGACGCAGCTGGCGGTCTTCTCGCGACACGAGATCCATGGCTGAGGACGTGTCGCGGGCCGCATCCTCGGATCCCACTCATGCGATCACGATTCCCGAGCTCGCGCTTGTGGTATTGATCGGGGCATCGGGGTGCGGGAAGTCAACCTTCGCCCGTCGCCATTTTGGGCCGTTCGAGGTGCTGTCCTCCGACTTTTGTCGTGGCCTCGTGTCGAATGACGAGAATGACCAGAGCGCGAGCGCCGCGGCGTTCGACGTTCTGCACTACGTCGCGGCAAGGCGTCTCGAACGGGGGCTGCTGACCGTGGTCGATGCGACAAACGTACAGCCCGAGGCTCGCAAGCCGCTGGTCGAGCTGGCCCGCCGCTACCATGTGCTGCCCGTAGCGATCGTACTGGACCTTCCCGCGAGGCTGTGCGAGGACCGCAACCGCGCACGCCCCGACCGTGCTTTTGGCCCACACGTGATTCGCCAGCAGCATAGCCAGCTACGGCGCTCCCTGCGCGGTCTGCAGCGCGAAGGATTTCGCCACGTGCACGTTCTGCGGTCCACAGCGGAGATCGACACGGTCACGATCGAGCGACAGCCGCTCTGGAACAATCGAAAGACCGACCATGGACCTTTCGATATCATCGGGGACGTCCACGGGTGCTTCGACGAGCTCGAGGAGTTGCTCGTAATGCTCGGCTACGAGCTCGATGCAAATGGAACGCGGAGACATCCCGGTGGGCGGAAGGCGATCTTCCTCGGAGATCTGGTCGACCGTGGGCCGCGCGTACCCGACGTGCTGCGCCTCGTCATGGATATGGTCGACGCAGGGACAGCGCTGGCGCTACCAGGCAATCATGATGTGAAGCTCATGCGAAGGCTGCGTGGCCGTGACGTCCAGGTTTCACACGGCCTCGCCGAGTCCCTTGCACAGCTCGCCCGTGAACCTGAAGAGTTTCGGGCTCGTGTCGCCGACTTCATCGACGACCTCGTCAGCCATTACGTGCTCGACGATGGAAAGCTCGTCGTCGCGCACGCCGGGATGAAGGAGGAGATGCAGGGTCGCGGATCCGGGCGCGTCCGGGACTTCGCGCTCTATGGCGAGACCACAGG
>DASTYE010000175.1:0-35184 GCA_035765135.1 Gemmatimonadaceae bacterium
CCGGCCACCTTCACCTCGATCGTGTATCGGCTCGCGCCATGGCGGTACTCGATCGTGTACCCCGGCCACTCTCTCGGAACGCTCGGCTCGATCCGAAGCGTGTCTCCTTCCTTGCGGAAGCCGAGAATGGCCTCGAGGGCGACACGATACATCCAGCTCGCCGAGCCCGTGTACCAGGTCCAGCCACCGCGCCCCAGGTGGCCCGCGGCGGTGTACACATCCGCCGCGACGACGTAGGGCTCCACCTTGTACGTCGCCACTCCCGTGCGATCGTCCGTGTGCGAAAGTGGATTGATCATCTGCCACAGCGCCAACGCGCGATCCCCGTCTCCCATCATCGCCGTCGCGAGCACCACCCACAACGCCGCATGCGTGTACTGCGCGCCGTTCTCGCGAACGCCCGGCAGATACCCCTTGATGTATCCCGGATCGTTCGGCGTCTTGTCGAACGGAGGAGTGAGCAGCTTGATGATGCCGTGCTCCTGATCGATGAGATGTTTGTCCAGCGAAGCCATCGCGGTGCGCGCACGCTCGGGGTTGGCGGACCGGGAGATCACTCCCCATGTCTGCGCGATCGAATCGATCCTGCACTCGTCGCTCTCATGGGAGCCGAGGGGGCTTCCGTTGTCGAAGTACGCCCGGCGGTACCACTCGCCATCCCATGACGTCTCTTCGACGGCGTCGACGTAACCGGTTGCCGTCGTCTCCAGCCATTCCCACACGCCGGCGTGCCCACGCTCCTTCGCGTACCGCGCAAACGAGCGCATGATCGTCGCCAGGAACCACGCCATCCACACGCTCTCGCCCCGCCCTTCGACGCCGACGCGATTCATCCCATCGTTCCAGTCTCCGACGCCGATCAGCGGTAAACCATGCGCTCCCTGCGTCGCGGCGCGGCGGAGTGCGCGCAGGCAGTGCTCGTACACGCTCGCTCGCTCCGAGGACACGCTCGGCAGATCGAAGACTTCGTGCTCGTCGGGGTTGAGCGCCCGCATCTCGAGGAACGGGACTTCCTCGTCGAGGACGCTCGCGTCGCCCGTGACGCGCACGTAGTGGTCGACGACGAGCGGCAGCCACGCGAGGTCGTCGGAGAACCGCGTCCGGATCCCACGCCCCTCCGGGGGATGCCACCAGTGCTGCACATCGCCCTCGACGAATTGTCGTGAGGCAGCCCGAAGAATGTGCGCACGCGCGATCGCCGGCTCGGCGTAGACGAGCGCCATGACGTCCTGGAGCTGATCGCGGAATCCGTAGGCTCCGCTCGATTGATAGACCGCGGAGCGGCCCCAGATCCGGCAGGAAAGCGCCTGGTAGAGCAGCCAGCGATTCACCATGACATCGAAGCTCGGCTCCGGTGTCCTGACGACGACGGCCGACAGTAGGCGGTCCCACGCGGCGACCTCGCGATCGAGCTCGGCGGTGGCATGACGCGGGGACCGATGGCGAGCCAGCAGCTCCTTCACCGCGGCCTCGTCGCGATCCGCGCCGAGCAGCGCAATGATCTCGCGCGTCTCGCCCGCCTTCAGCTCGACCGTGCATTGCAGGGCGGCGCAGGGATCGACCGCGGACCCCGCGGACTCGTGCAGCATCGAGCCCGCCTCGCGTAACGCCTTCGGATTCGTGGCTTCGCCGTGTCGCCCCAGGAACTCACGCCGGTCGGCTGTCCACGACTGTACCGGCGCGCTGAGCGCCGCGAACGCCACCATCCCGGCGAACTGCGGGTCGGTGGCGTTGCGCGCGAGGATGGCCTCGAGCTTCCGGTCGTAATCGGTCACCACCTGATGCTGAGTGTGCTCGCGCTGAACGCCGAGCGTCCATTCCGCGAAGTACGTCACCGTTAGGCGCCGGCGTGTGCGGCCGGTGTTGGTCAGACGCAGGCGGCTGATCTTGACCGGGTCGCGCTCGGCGACACCGACATCCAGGACGGTTTCGACCCCCGCGTGCACGTGGCGGAACGTCGTCGCGCCGGCTCCGTGCGTTACGACGTAGTCGCTCTCGTGGCGAATGGGTGTCGGTGTCGGGGTCCAGATCGCCCCCGTCTCCTCGTCGCGAACGTACAACACCTCGCCGGGCGTGTCGGTGACCGGATCGTTGTACCATGGCGTGAGACGGAAGTACTGCGAGTTGTCCACCCACGCGAAACCACCGCCCGACTCGGTGATGCAGAACCCCGCGCGCTCGTTGGCGATGACGTTGGCCCACGGCGCCGGCGGGAGCGCATGGCCACGCAACGTGATGCGATAGCTGCCGCGATCATCGAAACCGTGATCGATGGACCCGGTCGCGGACGTCACCTTTCGGCGAGGCCGGTCGACGGTATCGGCGCGCGTCGTGGCCAGCTTCTTTTCGAGATCGCGCAATCCCGACTCTGGGAGATCGAGGATGGTGTCGAGGCGCGTCCCGTCACACCGCACGTGTACCCGAGCGACGCTCCGCACGATCGCCCAATCCTCCTCCGAGATCATGTCGCGCCGCCGAATGTGTACACCCCCGGCGCGGTCGAGAAGCGTCGCCTCCGGTGACGACATGACCGTGGTCGTGATCGCCTCGTTGAGCTCCTGCAGGTAGGACGCCGGCCGCGTGTTCACCAGGACCAGGTCGAAGGCCATCCCCTTGAGGCGCAGATACTGGTGCGCATCGAGCAACTGCCTGACGGTCGGCAGACCCTCCGTGGCCTCGATCATGGCGAGGAGAATCGGCCAGTCGCCCGACAGTCCCAATCCCCACAACACCGGCAGCGTTGGCCGCGCGGAGACGGTCGTCGCCGGGGTGGGGCGGAGCGCCGGGTGCCCGTAGAACAGATGGCCGGCGAGCTCCTGGTACAGCGCCGCGTCGGAGGGAGTAATGCCGAGGTCCCGCAGCTCGACCTGTGTCCGGGTCCAGGAAAG
Source organism: Gemmatimonadaceae bacterium (assembly GCA_035765135.1). Classification (GTDB taxonomy): domain Bacteria; phylum Gemmatimonadota; class Gemmatimonadetes; order Gemmatimonadales; family Gemmatimonadaceae; genus JAICNG01. Next base: position 2,889 of record DASTYE010000175.1, read on the forward strand.
GTCGAGCGCACGCTGCGCGGCGTACGGGTCGTCATACCGGTCCACCAGCTCGACGGCGCGCTCCCGGCTCTCCCCCATCAGCGTCGTGAACGCGATGCGCGCCGATCGTCCCGCGGGAATGCTCACGCGAACGCGGATCGCGAAGATCGGGTCGAGGACGGCTCCGGTCGTGTTCGACAACGGTCCGGGTGCATCGAGCGCGGCTGGCTCGCGCGTGCCCCGCCCGCGTCCGAGAAAGCGCGCGCGGTCGGTCTCACAGGAAATGACGCCGCGCACTTCCGGCTCGACCGCCACCACGTGTGCACCCCAGAGCGTCTTCTCGGTGGACGAGCGCGGTCTCCGGCTCGCGAGGATGGCCGAGTGCTCGGAAAGCCATTCCGTCTGAACGAAGAGGTTGGTGAACGCCGGATGCGCGCGGTCCCCTTCGACCGAGCCGATTACCACCTCGGCGTAGCTGGTGACCTCGATCTCGCGCTCATCGCTCGACCGGTTCGTGACGATGACGCGGCGCACCTCGGCGCCGTCGTCCGGCACCACCGCGATTTCCGTCATCGTCTCCAGATCGCCATCGTGCCGATGAAACATCACGCGGTCGAGGGCGAAGACGACGTTGTATCCGTCGGCGGGTGTCGCCAACGGTTGATGCGTCACCGACCACGCCCGTCCCGAGGTGAGGTCGTTGATGTAGCAGAACTGACCGTAGTGGTCACGCGTGCCGTCGTTGCGCCACCGTGTCACCGCCATGCCGTTCGCTCGAGAGTAGCCACCTCCGCTGGTGGTGATCATGATCGCGTACGGCGCGTTGCCGAGCACGGCAACGCGCGGCTGCGGAGTATCGGGCGAGTCGAATTCGCGAACGGCGGGGCGCTCCGACTCGGTCGGGGTGCGCGTACCCTCCACCAACGGCGTCTGCGCGTCCTGCCAGACGAAACGCCGCGGGATACGCTCGAAGAGCAGCAGCTCGGCGGCGCGAACCATTGGATCGCGATGGAACCGTCGCTGCCACTGCATGCCCGTCAACATGTTGGCGAGCGACGCGAGACTCATCCCGAGGTGGTGAGCCATGAACGCGCCGACGACGCCGAACCGATCTCCGTTCGGACGAGTCCAGTCGAGCGCGTCGCGGAATCCGAATGGCCCGAGTGCCCCGAGCTCCTCCAGGGCGCTGGCGTTGCGCAGCGCGGCGTGCGGCTCGACATGCATGGCGAGGAGCGTCGCGTACGGGGCGACGACCACGTCCTTCGCCAGTCCGCGCTTGAGCGCGAGGTCGGGGACACCGAACGCACGATACTGATAGGTGCCGGAGCGATCGCGAAGGTTGTACGCCGACTCGGAAATGCCCCACGGGACGCCACGCTCGTGGGCATACGACATGTGGCGCCGCAACGCGCCCTGATACGTCTGGTCGAGCAGCGTGAACGGATAGGAGCGCATAACGAGCAGCGGCATGAGGTACTCGAACATGCTGCCGCTCCAGGACACGAGCGCCGTCGCGCGAGACCGGCGCGTGAGCGTGCGGCCCAGGCGGAACCAGTGCTCCACCGGCACGTCGTCCTTGGCGATCGCGATGAAGCTCGCCAGCCGCGCTTCCGATGCGAGGAGGTCGTAAAAGGAATTGTCGAGGCCACCGCGTGCGACGTCGTACCCGATCGAGAACAGCTTGCGTCGCTCGTCGAAGAGAAAGCGGAAGTCCATCTCCATCGCGTAGTCGTGCGCACGATTCGCGAGCACACCCAGCCGGCCGACCTGCTCCGAGAGCAGCGTCGATTCCGCGGTTCCGGCGGCGATGGTCGTCCGCAACGCCGCCGGGGCGAGGCGAAGCGCATCCAGCTCGGCGAGATGTCGTTCGGCCAGCTCCGCCGTCCAGTCGAGCCAGAACACCGCCTTGGCCAGTGCCTCACGAGTCGCGGTCACGCGTCGCAGCGTCTCGGCGGTGGTGCGGGTTTCCTGCGCCACGCGCGTGAGGAGCTGCACCGGGTTTGCCTCGGGCGCTTCCTTGGCCAGCGTCGCTCTCAGTGCGCGTGCCCAGCGATTCGCATCCGTCACCGCCCGCCAGGCGACGGGGTCGCCGACTCGTCCGGCGGCGAGCGGCTCCTTGGCGGCGTCTTCGGCCAGCGTCAACGCGGCTCGCAACGCCTCGTGTACCCGCGCATTGAATACGGGCTCCTCCCCGACCTGCTGGAAGGCCTGCTTGATCGCCAGCATGCAGCCGGCGAGGTTGCCGCTGTCCACGGTGGATATGTACGCCGGCTCGAGCACGCGAAGGTCGCCGAGCTCGTACCAGTTGTAGAAGTGGCCGCGGAAGCGCCGCATGCGCTCCAGCGAGCGAAAGGCGGTCTCCAGACGCTCGATCATCTCGCCGCGCGTCAGAAAGCCGAGGTCGCACGCACTGACGATCGAAAGGAGCTGGAGCCCAATGTTCGTCGGGGACGTGCGCGCGGCGACGACCGGCTCCGGATCCTCCTGGAAGTTGTCGGGCGCCAGACCGTGCGTTTCCTCGGTGACGAACCGCTCGAAGAACCGCCAATGGAGCAGCGCGTACCGCATCGACTGGGCGCGCTCCTCGTCATCGAGATGCAGCTCGCGTCGCACCGCCGGGGCGCTCAAGGCGTGCGCGAGATTGGGCGCGGCCAGCCATCCGGTGACGAGGAATAGCGTCGACGCGAGGAAGAGGGTCCACGCGCCGCCACCTTGTCCCGCACGCACCTCGGCGAGCGAGGGGACGGACGGCGGCATCCCGTTGATGGCGGCAGTCACGACGACGATCGCGGCGACCACCGCGATCACCCCCGCCGGTGACATGCGCTGCCAGACCTCGAGCCGCGTGCGCGACGTTGCACGCTCGGTATGGGACGCCGTCTGCCACTCGAGGAGATTGCGATGGGACACGGACATTCTCCACAACGTGCGGAGAATGGCGTCCACCGACACCACCGCCTGGTGAGGGAGAAAGACGACCGCGAGGGCGAATTGCTGCACGCTGAGCATCGCGTCGCGCCCGACGGCTGCGTAGTACGCGCGCCACGACGTGCCGCGTGGCGGGCGGACGAGTGCCAGCATCGTGTTGAACAGCCACGGAAACACGAGCGCCGTTAGGCCGACGATTGTCCAGAGCCAGGGCGTCCCCGGAAGCGTGGTCCACCCGAGGAGAAATACGGCGAGCTGCGCGATCTCGACCGTCGAGCGACGGAGGTTGTCGAAAATCTTCCACCGCTGAATCGCGCCGAGCACGTTCGGCTCGCGGCCGTCGGCTGTTGGCACCGTGGGAAGGAGCCACGGCAACAGCTGCCAGTCGCCGCGGATCCAGCGGTGCTTGCGACGCGTGTAGGTGAGATACCGAGTGGGGTAGTCGTCGAACACCTCGACGTCGGTGGCGAGCGCCGCTCGCGCGAACGCACACTCGATCAGGTCATGGCTCAGCAGCGCGTTCTCGGGGAAGCGGCCCTGCGTCGCGTGCTGAAACGCATCGACGTCGTAGATCCCCTTTCCGGTGAAGCTCCCCTCGCCGAACAGATCCTGGTAGACGTCCGACACGGCGGTGGTATACGGATCGACGCCCGGGTGTCCGGAGTGAATCGCGGCAAACCGGGACCGGTGCGCACTCGTGAGGCTCACCCCGACCCGCGGCTGCAGTATCGCATACCCTCGCGACACCACCTTGCGCGAATCGTCGAACAGGGGACGATTCAGCGGATGCGCGAGCGTTCCGACCAGGATCTGTCCGGCGTCATGCGGGAGCACGGTGTCGGAGTCGAGCGTGATGACGAAGCGGCAGCTCCGGAGCACGTCCACGTCACCGACCACCGTGTCGAACGCGTCCCGCGCGCCCCCGCGAAGGAAGGCGTTGAACTGGGTGAGTTTCCCGCGTTTCCGCTCCCATCCCATCCAGACGCGCTGACCGGGATTCCACAGCCGCCGGCGATGAAGGAGATAGAAGACGTTTTGCGCGCCGCCGCCGTAGCGCTGGTTCAGCTCACGAACGCCCTCCACCGCCGCCGTGAGAATCGCCTCGTCGGTGGGCATCGTCTCCGTGGGCGCGTCGGTGAAATCGGAGAGCAGCGCGAAATGGAGGCGCGGATCGCGATTCGCGAGGTACTGGATCTCGAGGTGCTCGAGCGCCTCGCGTACTCCCTCGGGCGATGCGAACAACGTGGGAACGACGACGACGGTGCGGAATTCAGCCGGGATGTGGTGCTCGCGCATGTCCAGCTTGGGGAGTATGCGCGGCTGGATGAGCCAGGTGACGAGCTGATTGACGGCGCTCACCGCCATCTCGCTCGCCGGGATGAGGGCGACGAGCGCGACCGCCAGGGCGGCGCCCGCGCTCATCGCGGGAAGAGCCGCGAAGAGCACCGAGAGAAAGCCCACCGTCAACAGCAGAATCGAGCCCGCGTAGATCGACGTCGCGTGCGCGAGCGCGAAGCGGTGGGCGCGCTCCAGCAGTGATGGCTCGTACTCCGTGACCGCCTCGAGCTCGGCAATCCCTTCATCGATGAGGTAGTAGCCGACGTGCGCGCGTCGCGGATCGTCAGGCGTGCGCTGCGCCGCCTCTTGCGCCAGGCTTATCGCGGCCCGTGCGACATCCACCTCCGCCCGGCGCGTGCGTTTGGCGATCCGCTCGACGACGTGGCGGTAGCGGTCGCGAGTCTCGAAGGCCATGCGCGCGTGGACTCCAGCGGGGTCCTCGCGCAACGCCTGCTCGACGACGCTCTGGGTCTCGACGAAGCCCTGCCAGTCGAGACGGGCGATGGCCCGCAAACTCGTAATGCTGTTGGCGACGGTGATCTGCGTGATCGCGAGCCGCTGATTCGAGCTCGCCGCCGCCGCCTCGTGGCTCATGCCGTCTTCGGCCATCCACTGCTCGAGCCAGAGCAGCGGAGTGAAATCCGTCTGATACGAGCGGATCTGCTGGAGGAATCGCGTCACGAACGCGGGCGACAGCGGCGGATGCCGATCGACGAACGCCGCCAGCTCGTCGGCGAGCGCCTGCGGAGCGCGTTCCGACGCTTCGCGCAGCCGGCGCGCCCAATCGTCGGCCAGCTCCACCTCGCGAGCGCGAGCCATGACGCGCAGCGCCATGCGGCGGATGTTCTCGACGAGCCCGAGCCGGAACATCGTCGGGATCGCCCACAGCTCACCGACGGTGAGCAGCGACACGCGCTGGAATTCCCGCGTGAAGAGGTCGATCGTCGAGAGCTCGAGGTGACCCTCGGTGTGCGCGATCAGCTCGATCGCCAGCTCGTAGACGCGCGGATATCCAGCGAGCGGACCCGACGCGAGCTTGGGGAGCTCGCGATAAAACCCGGGCGGCATGCTCGCGCCGACCTCGCGGATGTGCTCGAGGATGACGTACCAGTTGTCGAGCAGCCATTCGCCGGCGGGCGAGATGTCGACGCCGCGATCGCTGGCGAGCGCCAGCTGATGTCGCGCGTCGTCGAGGATGCGTCGCGATTCGGCGAGTCGTGCGAGGAGAGGTCCGGGGCCGAGCGCGAGGCGCGCGGGCGTGTCGACGAGTCGCTGGCCACGCGCGATGGCGCGCGCGTGCTCGGCGAGCCGCTCTCCGCCGAACAGCTCACCGCGAATGGGTCCGACCAGCGGCTGCGCGGCGCCGTCGCCGCGAAGCGCCCGCAGGCGCGCGATGATCCCGCGCTTTCGGCTCGGTGGGGCTACTGTTGCCATGCTGTCGCGTCGGCTACGTGGACACGCCGCGCGATCCGCTGGCGGCCGCGCGTGCCTCCTGCGCGGTCCGCTTGAGGCGCGCGACGATCGCGTTCAGCCCCACTTCGCGCGTGCCGAGCCCGATGTTCGACATGATCGTGCTGACGAAGTCGGGTGGAAGGGCGAGGGTGGTCTCCGGAGGCTGATCGTTCACGGCCGAGAAGACGATGGCGAGAAAGGCCGCCACGGTGGGGGACTGACGGGTATCGATGTCGGCGTAGAAATGAAGGCTCCCGTTGCGCATTTCCGGGATGATGTCGACAGGAGTTTGGCACTCGTGGACGTGAAAGGGGGTCCGGTCGACGGCGCGAAACCGCTCCGGGACCGGCTCGAGCCTCCGGGAATAGGCGAGGAGGGTCTGCATCTTATCCTCCCGCGAGAGCCCCGCGAAGCGCCGCAGGATCCTGGCGATCGATTCCGGGGTGGCTTGGGAGGGCGAGTCGGGCATGCCGGATTCTAGCGGATCGAGGAAGGGCTTGCGTTTGTGTTAACTAAACGATTAATTAAGGACCATGACTGCCGCAGCGCCCACCTCAGCTACCCGTGACGCCATTCTCGACGCGGCCATCCGCTGCTTCGCCTCCAGGGGATACGCAGCGACCACCATCAAGGACCTCGCCGCGGAGGCTCAAGTGAACTCCGCGTTGCTGTACTACTACTTCGTCGACAAGCAGAGCCTCTACCGCGAGACACTGCGCCACATTGCCGAGCGGCTCTCCGAGAATGCCGGGCGGCGACTCGACGAGGACATGCTGCCTGACGAGGCGATCCGCCGCTTCGTGACGCAGCAGGCCGAGTTTCTGGTCGCCAACCCTCACGTCCCGAGACTGCTCCTGCGCGAGATGCTCGAGCATACCGGCACCGAGGCCGAGGATGCGATCGTGACCTTGATCGGCGGCGTGTTCACCACGTTGTGCGACGTGATCCGCCGCGGGCAGAACGAGGGCATCTTCCGCACCGACATGGAGCCGAGGTACGCCGCGATCTCGACCGTCTCCCTGGTCGCGTACTTCGTGATCGCGCGTCCGGTTGTCGGCGTCGCGCTGGGCGACGGCATCGCCGGGCCAGGCGAGGAGCGCACGCGCGAGTACGGCCGACACGCGGCGGAGTTTGCCGTTTCAGCGCTCCGGCGCCCGGGGCAGGGAGGCCGCCGATGAAACCGGATCGAGGCAGACAGCGCGGGGACGGACGACTGCTCGTTCTGAGCGTGCTCGCCGCTCTGAGTCTTGCCGCCTGCTCGCGCGACAGCGGCGACGAAATCGAGGCCGTCGGCACGATCGAGATTCGCGAGCACGACATCGCGCCGATGACTCCCGCGCGCGTTATGCATGTTCTCGTGGATGAGGGTGCGACGGTGGACGGCGGCGACACGGTGGCGGTACTCTCGGTCGCGACCCTCGCCGCCGATATCGAGCAGCGACGCGCGCGCCTCGCCACGGCGCAGGCGGCGTTGCGCGAGGCCGAAGCCGGACCGCGTACCGCGGAGATCGAGCGCGCCGAGGCGGAGCTACGGGGGGCAGAAGCCGAAGCGGATCGGGCGGCGAAGGATCTCGTGCGCATCCAGGCGCTGACGGAGGGCGGTGCGCTCGCCCAGCAGCAGCTCGACGAGGCTCGCACGCGCGCCTCGACGACCGCCAACCGGCGCGACGCGCTTCGCGAAACGTTGCGGCTGCTCCGCCAGGGCACGCGTCCGGAGCGGATTGCCGGCGCACGCGCCGAGGTGGAAACGGCTCGGGCGGCGCTCGCCGCGGCGCAGGCGACGCGCGCCGATCTCGTGCTGATCTCGCCGGCACGCGGCGTCGTCCTCGGCCGTCACGCGGAGGTCGGCGAAGTCGTGCCCGCGGGCACGCCCGTGCTGACGATCGGTGAATCGGCGAAGCCGTGGGTTCGCGTCTACGTGTCATCGGGCGACGCCGCCCGCCTAACGGTCGGCGGGGCCGTCACCGCGACGCTGGACGACCTCCCCGACCGCCAGTTCCCGGGCCGCATTGCGTCGATCGCGACGAAGGCGGAGTTCACGCCGCGCGTGGCGCTCACGGAGCGGGAGCGGGCCGACCTGCTGTTCGCGGTGAAGGTGGATCTCGAGGACCCAACGGGAACACTGAAGGCCGGGCTGCCGGTGACGGTGCGAATGGGGCATGAGGAGCGAGGACTACGGAACGCCGAGGCCCGGGCGGAGCGGCCATGACGTCGCCTTCTCAGTCTTCGGTCCTCGGTCCTGCCGTCGTCACTCGCCAGCTCCGCAAGACGTTTGGCCATCTCGTCGCGGTGGAGTCGCTCGACCTCGAGATCAAGCGAGGCGAGGTGTTCGGGCTGCTCGGGCCTAACGGCTCCGGGAAAACGACCACCATCCGCATGCTGACCGGCCTCATGCAGCCGACATCCGGAGATGCGATGGTCGTCGGGTTCGATGTGCGCCGCGACTCCGAGGCGATCCGGCGCAACATCGGCTACATGTCGCAGAAATTCGGCTTGTACGAGGACCTCACCATCGTCGAGAACATCCGCTTCTACGCCGGCGTGTACGGGCTGATTGGGGCGGAGCGGGAGAGCCGGATCGCCGAGCTCATGGACGAGCTGGGGCTCACCGAGCGAGCCGCCCAGCTCGCCGGCACGCTCTCCGGTGGATGGAAGCAGCGCCTCGCACTCGCCTGCGCGACGGCCCATCGCCCGGCGATGGTCTTCCTCGACGAGCCAACGGCCGGGGTCGATCCCGCGGCGCGGCGACGGTTCTGGGAAATCATCTACATGCTCGCCTCACGAGGGACGACCATCCTCGTGACCACTCACTACATGGACGAGGCGGAGCGGTGTCAGCGTCTCGGCTTCCTCTCCCGCGGACACCTGATCGGTCTGGGCACGGTGCAGGAGGTCGTCGACCAGTTCAAGCTGCCGTCGATCGAGGATGTGTTCATCGAGCTGCAGCGCCGCGACGAAGGAGCCGCGGCATGAGCCTCATCCATCGGCTCCGCAGAGCCTCGTTCTGGCCGATGCTGCGCAAGGAGTTCATCCAGATGCGCCGCGATCGCTTCACCCTGGCGATGCTCATTGGCATCCCGGCGATCCAGCTGGCGCTCTTCGGCTATGCCGTGCAGACGGAAGTACGGAACGTTCCGACGGTCGTGCTCGACCAGTCGCATACGCCGCAGAGCCGGCGACTCGTCGACATGATGGCGAACACGCGCAACTTCCGGATCATCCGCAACGCCACTAATCGCGAGGATGTTCGTAACGCGATCGAGCGTGGAGAGGCGGCCGCCGCCATCATCGTGCCCCCGGAATTCGCGACCGACCTCAAGCGCGGTCATACGGCTCAGGCGCAAGTCATCGTTGACGCGGCCGATCCGCTGTCGTCGGCGGCGGCCATCAGCGCGGCGGCGCTCACGGGCGCGCGATCGGGCCCGGAGCTGACGGGGCGGAGCACGCCTGTCGTCGCGCCCGTGGTGGATGTCCGCGTCCGTCCGTGGTACAACCCGGAGAGCCGCAGCTCGCACTACATCGTGCCGGGGATCATTGGCATCCTGCTGACGATGACGATGGTCTCGATTACCGGCGCGGCGATCGTTCGCGAACGAGAGCGCGGCACACTCGAGCAGCTCGTCGTCACGCCAATCGGAAAGACGAGCCTCATGCTCGGGAAGACCATCCCCTTCGCGCTGGTGGGCTACCTCCAGGTCACCGTCATTCTGGTGCTGGGGAAGCTGCTGTTCGACATTCCGCTCCGCGGAAACCTCCTGTTGCTCTATCTCCTGATCGCCCCCTTCGTCGTCGCGAGTCTCGGAACCGGCTTGTTCATCTCGGCCGTGACGAAAACGCAGGTGCAGGCGATGCAGCTGAGCTTCTTCTTCATCATGCCGAACATCCTGCTCTCCGGCTTCATGTTCCCGCGGGCCGCGATGCCCGAGCCGGCGCAGTGGGTTGGCGCGGCGCTGCCGTTGACGTATTTCCTGACGGTGATGCGCGGTGTCTTGCTGAAGGGTGTGGCGATGAATGACATCTGGCGGGACGCGGTCATCCTCACGGGATTCGCCGTGGTGCTGGTGGCGATGTCGGTGCGGAAGTTCTCGAAGACGGTGGAGTAACCCCTTACCCCTGACCCCACCCTGGCCCGGCCCCACCCGGGCCAGGGGCCAAGGGCCAGGGGCCAGGGGGAGGGTCAAGGGTTGCTCGGGGGCGCGAGGTGCATCCGTAGTTTGGTCAGCATTGCTGCGACTTCGCGAGTTCGAGTTTGCAGTGAAGCGATTGTGTCTTCGGTGATGTAGTCGCGCATTCGCGCGATTTCGATGAGAGTCTCCAGTTCGTAAAGTGATCCTCGTGCGATGCCCAGATGATGGACGTACGCTGCGCGTCCGTTGCGGCCGTAGCCCTCGGCGATGTTCGCGGGGATGGAGACAGCAGCGCGCCTCATCTGCGCCGCGAGCGCAAAGCGCTCGGCTGCGGGCAAAGCGTCCGCAACCGCACAACAGTCATTCGCCAGCGTGATGGCCCGTTGCCAGACGCGGAGTTCGCGGTAGCTGGAGAGGGGCATGAGGGGTCAAGGGTGGGGCCAAGGGATAAGCTCCGATTTGAGCCGAGCGCCATCCTCGCGCGGCGAGCGGCATCATACCCTTCACCCTCCCCCTGGCCCCTGGCCCTTGGCCCTTGGCCCGATTTACTTGCGCAAAGGACTCTCACCAACGGAGCCAGCCACCATGCCAGTACGGAAATCCAGCGCCACCTGGGACGGCGGACTGAAGGGCGGGAAGGGGAGCTACAAGGCCGAATCGGGATTGAGCGGCGCGTATTCGTTCGGATCTCGGTTCGAGAATGCCAAAGCCTCGAACCCCGAAGAGTTGCTCGCGGCCGCGCTCGCCGCGTGCTACAGCATGGCGCTGAGTGGAGCGCTCGAGAAGAACGGGACACCGTCCACGCGCGTCGCCACCGAGGTCGCCTGCACCATCGAGAAGGTGGGCGAGGGCTTCAAGATCACGAAGATGCACCTCGTCACGCGGGCCAAGGTGCCTAACGCGAACGCCGCTGCCTTCGAGAAGATCGCCCAGGCCACCAAGGACGGCTGCCCCGTCTCGCAGGTATTCAAAGGGACCGTCCCGTTGACCCTGGAAGCAAAGCTCGAATAGATGTTGTCCAGGTCGTCCAGGTGGTCCAGGTGTTCGAGGCTGCCCCCTGGACGCCCTTGACGCCCTTGACCACCTCGACTGCCTGTGTATTCCACCTGCCTCTTCTGCCACCAGCCGCTCGGCGACAACGAGGTCATCGAGCACTTCCCGGTCGGACGGCGACTCGCGTTCGATTCGAGCAAGGGGCGGCTGTGGGTAGTCTGTCGCGCCTGCGAGCGCTGGAACCTCTCGCCGCTCGAGGAGCGATGGGAAGCGATCGAGGAGTGCGAGCGCCACTTCTCGGTCACGCGCATGCGCGTCTCCACCGACAACATCGGCCTGGCGAAGGTGAGGGAAGGGCTGGAGCTCGTCAGGGTCGGTGCCGCGCTCCGGCCGGAGTTCGCGGCCTGGCGCTACGGGGATCAGTTCGGAAGGCGGCGCGTGCGCGCGATGATCCAGGCCGGCCTGGGGCTCGGCGTCCTGGGCGCGGTCGTGGCGGGAGGTGCCGCGGCCGGTGTCGGCATCGGCGGCTTCGGGTGGATGCTCATGCGCTCCGCGCAGTTCATCATCGACGGGAACCCCCGCACCGTCCTCGGAAACGTCACCGCGGACGACGGCGAGACGATCGCGGTCCGCCGGCTGCACCTGCGACGCATGCGGTGGCGCCTCGACGAGCGTGGTGAGCCGACGCTGGCCATTGGATTCAAGCGCGGTCTCGTGACACTCCGCGGCGAAGAGGCGCGTCGTCAGGCAGGTATGCTGATCGTGCACGCGAACCGTCGTGGAGGCACGCGGAAGCAGGTTCAACAGGCCGTTGATCGAATTCAGATCGCCGGGAGCGCCGAGGCGCTCCTCGTGGGGACGCAGAACATTCACCCGCCGCCATTGTTCCGAGGGACCCGCTCGGACAGCGCTCCGCCCTTCGGCCTGGTTGCCGACCAGCGGCTCGCGCTCGAGATGGCGCTCCACGAGGAGCAGGAGCGGCGCGCACTCCAGGGAGAGCTTGCCGCGCTCGAGCAGGCGTGGCAGGACGCGGAAGAAATCGCGAAGATCGCGGACAACCTGCTCATCCCCGAATCGACCGAGGAGTGGCTGCGCAGGCATCGCAGCGGGGGATGACCCTCGTCCGCTGCCTAACGTTCGCGCTGGCGGTCATCGCGTGCGTTGGCGAGCGGGACGCCACCCGCGACACGCTGCCGGACACCCTCGCCCCCATCGGCGCCGGGACGGAGCTGCTGCTGACGCGAGAGCGCCTGTCGCTCATCGATGGATGGATTCGCGCGTCGGTCGCGCGGGAAGGCAGGGCGCCCGAGTCATTGGAGAGCGTGGAGCCGCCCGAGGACGAGGCGGCCCTCTACGTGCCCCTCGAGCGCTACAGGCGCGACGGGTGGGGACGCGCGATCGAGTACGAGTACGTGGCCACGACCGGCTCATATCGGCTTCGGTCGCCCGGCGAAGACGGAAGGCTCGGCACCAGCGACGATGTCACGCTCGACGGCGAGGCCTCACGCTCCGCGGGTCGTCGCTAGCGCGCAGCCCCGTCACGCCGCCGGAGACGATGAACGCCATCACGGCGGCGCTGTCCGCCTCGAGCGGTGTCACCCGCTCACTCGGCACGAGGAGAAGGTTCCCGGCGAAATTGTACGACTGCGGGAAGTAGACGGCGACGTGCTCGCCCACGCCCAGGTGGTCGAGCGCTTTCATCGTGACGAACCCGAGCGCCTTCGCGCCACCGTCCGGTGTCACCTCGACCATCACCGGAGTGTCGAATCGTCGTTTCTCGCCCACGAACGCGTCGAGCAGGTCCTTGGTGGATGTGTAGAGGAGGCGAATGAACGGCAGCCGCGTCATCACTCGCTCGAGCAGCGACACGAAGCTTTTCGCGAGCAGGTTCGACGCGAGGAATCCAACGAGGGTGATCACCGCCAGCGTCAGGACGAAGCCGAGCCCGGGCACCGGAAGACCGAGTAGACCGTCGATGGTGCGGAAGATCCACACGCACGCGTAGATGGTGACCGCAATTGGGGCGATCAGCACCAGCCCACGGAGAAAGTAGTTGACGAGACGCTTCATGGCGGCCGCGGCCGGAGTCGATCCCGCGTCGTTCATTTGACTTCGATGGGAACCCACGCCTCACGATTATCCCACCGAAGTCGCATTAGCCCGCCGGATTCGCGGGGCTCCACGGTGATGGTGAAATGCTCTTCGATCGACTCGGGGGCTTCGTCACGCATCTCGACGCGCACGAGATCCTGTACCGCATCGTAAACGGTTCCCCACTGGCCGGTCTGCTTGTTGATGATGAGCGTCCATCCCTCCGGTCGAGGAATCGTCCACAGCGTATAGGTGCCCGCGGGAACGGGTGCGCCACCGATCACGATGTCCTTGTCGGTGTGCAAGTGCGTCGCTTCGTTCGCTCCGGTGCGCCACACTTCGCCCCACGGCACGATTTGGCCGAAGATCACTCGGCCGCGCTTGGCGGGACGCGAGTAGGTGATGGTGAGGTTGGCGTCGCCGACCGTGCCTCGAACGGTGTCACGCGGAGAGAACTGCGCAATCGACGGCATCATTGCGACCGGTGTGACATCCGTCATCGGGCCGCGAGTCACGATGACCTTCACCGTCGTGGAAAGAGCGTGAGCTCCCTGAATGCGGCCTTCGACGTCCACGCGCGTGTAGATCGTTCCGAACGGCGCGATGAGCTTCATCGTGTCGGCACCGACACGGACGACGCTGAACACATCCGTCCGTTGGGCGCCCACGGCCCACGTCGCTATTTCGACGCTGTCGCCCGCCGTGCGTGCGGCGCGCCGCGTCAGCATCTCGAAGGCAGCGTACGATTGCCCGAGCATGGGAACCGTCCCACGCGGAGCGGGAATCCGCCGAACGACCGTGCTGTCGTTGCGCTTCGTCTCCATCACGATCGTGTCGCCCGCGATCGTGATCAGTGCCGTCTGTAGCGGAGGGGTCGCCGGCGTGTCGGTGGGACGTCGCGTGGAAAACTCCAGACGCACCGGATTTCCCAGCGCATCGAACGTGACGGCGTACGGGCGGCGAACGGTCTCGCCGCGACGCGTCACCAGCTCGCCGTCGAGGCGGCCGCGTCCAAAGCGGAACCGCTCGGCGGCTATCGTATCCTGACCGAGCGTGGTGATGAACGTGCCCTGGTCGGCGAGCAGAGCCGCCCGGAACGTTGTCCTGCTCGTATCGCGCGGACTGGCGGCGCAGCCCAGCGCGACCGGGAGGAGGAGGGAATAGTGGATTCGCATCGGGGTTTCGCGTCGGGCGGAGTGCCAACGGGCGTGTGAACAATGCTCGCCAGGCTCGGCCATCGCCAGTCGCGCGCTCGTTGCCACCGAGTTTGGTCCGCGAGGCATACGGATTGCCCGCTCGATGCGTATCGAGGAGGTGCCCGTGGCCACGCGTGTGAAGCCGTATGCTGAAAGTGCCGCGACCTTCATTCCCGAGCGGCCCACGCTCGAGAAGGTCCGCGATGCCGCGAAGGGATGCAAAGCGTGCTGGTTGTGGACGCTCGGCACCCAGACCGTGTTCGGCGAGGGCCCTCGTCAGGCGACCGTGATGTTCGTGGGCGAACAGCCGGGCGACCAGGAAGACAAGGCCGGCCGGCCATTTGTCGGTCCCGCGGGGAAGCTGCTCGACCGTGCGCTCGAGGAAGCCGGGATCGACCGCGACACGGTGTACGTCACCAACGCGGTGAAGCACTTCAAGTGGGAGCGCGGCGAGCGGGGGGCGCGACGCATTCACAAGAAGCCTAACGACTCGGAGATCCGGGCCTGTCGCCCCTGGCTCGACGCCGAGATCGCGCTCGTTCGGCCGCGCGTCGTCGTCACCCTCGGCGCGACGGCCTCGCAGGCGCTCCTCGGCAAGCAGTTCCGGGTGACGAAGGACCGGGGGAAGGCAATCGCGTCACCGCTCGCCGAGGCGATTTTCGCGACCGTTCATCCGTCAGCGGTGCTGCGCGCGCCGGACGCTGCCGCCCGCGCTCAAGCCGAGCAGGAGCTCATCGCCGACCTGAAGAAGGTGGCCCGCCACCTCGCGGAGCACGGCCCGGGGCAACAGTCGCGTCGCGGTAGATCGACCAGGACCCGCACCGAGACGCGAGCGGCGAAGCCATCACGGGGGCGCGCCGCGCAGGGGGAGCTACCCCTCGCGGCACGTGGGCGCCGGTAAAATACGACGCCCCGTTGTCAGAGATTTCGCGACTAGTCGAGGTTGTCGAGGTCGTCAAGGTCGTCAAGGTTGTCGAGATGATCGAGGATCTGCACAGCTTGAGTCCGCGCGAGCCTCTTAGGCATCTTGAGGCCTCGCAAGTGAATCTCCTCGACGACCTCGACGACCTCGACGACCTTGACGACCTCGACGACCTCGACGACCTCGGCCCTTCGTCGCCGCGCACTCGCGCACCTCCGCGCCTCCGACGAGCGCATCGCGCGCGTCATCGAGCGCGTGGGCCCGTGTCGCTTTACCGCGCGCGCCGAAGGAACGCACTTCGATGCGCTCCTCAGAGCCATCGTTTACCAGCAGCTGTCAGGGAAGGCCGCGTCGACCATTCTCGGGCGCGTGCTCGCGCTCTACGGGAACCGGTATCCGACGGCGGACGAGCTGCTCGCGACGCCCGAGGAGCGCCTCCGTGCCGCGGGGCTCTCGAGGCAAAAGCTCGCGTACATGCGTGACCTCGCCGCGCACGTCAGCGGAGGAACGCTCGCCATCGATCGGATCGATGTCCTCGGTGACGCGGAGATCATCGAGGCGCTGACGATGGTGAAGGGAATCGGGCGCTGGAGCGCGCAGATGTTCTTGATGTTCCGGCTCGGTCGCCCCGACGTGCTGCCGGAAACCGACCTCGGCATCCGCAAGGGGCTGCAGCGCGCCTATCGAATGCGGTCGCTGCCGACTCCACAGAAAGTGCAAAAGGTTGGCGAGTGCTGGTCGCCGTACGCGAGCTACGCCTCGTGGTACCTCTGGAGACTGCTGGACGGAGACGCGAATCTCACCGACTGAATCCGCCGGTCCGCTCGAGCTCTTCGCGGTCGCGGCGCCGGGTATCGAGCCGATCGTCGAGCGAGAGCTGCGCGCGCTCGGTGTCGCCGGCATCCGGCTTGAGACAGGCGGCATTGCCTTCACCGGCGAGGCCAATGCCATGTACCTGGCGAATCTCCACGTTCGCACGGCGAGCCGCGTCCTCTTGCGCGTCGCCGAGTTTGGCGCACGCGGCTTCCCGGAGCTCGTGAGGCACGCGAAGCGCCAGCCGTGGGAGCGCTTCGTCGATCCGGGACGTCCGCTGCGGCTACGCGTGACGTGCAGGAAGTCCCGGCTCTATCACTCCGACGCCGTCGCGGAGCGGGTGCGGGAGAGCATCGCGGCCAGACTGGGCGCGGAGCAGATCGAAGTGGTGACCGGTGCCGAGCGCGACGACGAGCGTGGCGGACAGGCGGTCGTCGTGCGTATGACGCACGACCGATGTCTCCTCAGCGTGGATACATCGGGGGAGTTGCTGCACCGACGCGGTTATCGTGAGGCGACGGCGAAGGCTCCCATCCGCGAAACGCTCGCGGCCGCGCTGCTTCTGGCGGCCGAGTGGCGCACGGACGCGCCGCTGCTCGATCCGTTGTGTGGATCGGGCACGATTCCGATCGAAGCGGCGCTCATCGCGCGCCGCATTGCTCCCGGGTTGCATCGACGCTTTGCATTCATGGATTGGCCCGAGTTCGACGCGACGCTGTGGCAGCGAATTCACGATGAAGCGACCGGCGCGGTTCTCCCACGCGCCCCGGCGCCTATCCAGGGATCGGACCGCGACGCCGGTGCCATCGAGGCCGCGCGGGCAAATGCCGCGCGCGCGGGCGTGACGGCCGACGTCGAGCTCGAGCGACACGCCCTCTCGGCGATTCAACCGCCGGCGATGGCAGGCTGGGTGTGCACGAATCCGCCGTACGGTGTGCGCGTGAGCGAGCGCGCCGAGCTGCGGAATCTGTACGCGCAGCTGGGAAAGGTGGTCCGCGCGAAATGCCCCGGGTGGACGGTGGCGATGTTCTCCGCGGACGCCCGGCTGGAGCGCGCGACGACGCTGCCCTTCCGTCCCGTTCTGCGCACCGTGAACGGCGGAATCCCGGTGCGCGTGGTCAAAGCGTCAATGAGGACTGAGGAACGAGCGACGAAGGAACTGTGACGGGCTTTCCCCAATCGAAGCTGTCTCAGCAGCCGATCGTCACTCTCCTCCACCATCGCGCGATACGCTCACCCGCGAAGTGGATGAGAACCGCGATCGTGAAAAAGCGCGCGGCGCGACCCGCGGCCAGCGCCGCGGCGAACAGCGGGAAGGGAATGCCGAAGGCGCCCGCCGAGACGGACACGAGCTTCGATGGGAACGGGGAGACGGAGCTCACGACAACGAGCATCCATCCGTGCTTCGCGAACAGCGAACGAAACGTCGCGAGCTCCGCTGGTTCGATACCGAACAGCCCCAGCACAGGCGCGACGATCTCGGGAAAGGCGAACGCTCCCGCGGCATAAGCGGCGATTCCTCCGAGGGTCGACCCAGCGAGCGCCCAGAGGGCCAGGCGATAGACCTTTGGCGGATCGGCGAGTCCGAACGGCACGAGCAACGCGTCGGCCGGACCGGGCATCGCCGATCCCTGCGCGAAGGTCCACCCGGCGGTGGCGGGACCGGACCAGCCCGATTCAGCCCACCGATGCAGCGTCGCGAGGATCCGGCACACGCGGCCACGTAATCCCCCAAGCGGGGCGGTCGGAGGCGGGGGAGTGAGAGATCTGTTTTCGGCGGCTGATATTGGGGCCACGCTGTTACACCGTTGGACGCGGACCCTCTTGAAACACCTGAGAGGCCACCTGGCGTTCCGTCCGCGTCGCGACCTCGGGGAGATCGGCCAGCGGGACGCCAGCCCCCGGCGACCGCCCCTGGTCCACGTTCGCGGGGAGAGTGAGCCGGAACGTGCTCCCCTCGCCCGGAGTCGATTCGACCTCGAGCTTCCCGTTCAGGAGCGTGGCGAGGCGGCTGGAGATGGGGAGGCCGAGTCCCGTGCCCTGCTCGTTATGCGTCTTCTGGAGCTGCACGAATTCGTCGAAGATCTTCGGGATGTCCTCCGCCGCGATGCCGACCCCGCGGTCCTCCACCTCCACGCGCACGCCGCCGTGCTCATCGGCGCTGTAGATCACTCGGATCGGGTTCCCTCCGCCGAACTTGATCGCGTTCGAGAGCAGGTTCAGCAGAATCTGCCGCACGCGACGCGGATCACTGATGATCTTGCGAGGAGGACCTTCGACGACGAGGGAGAGGTCCGAGCGCCGCTCGTCAGCGAGCGGGCGCACGGTGACGAAGAGGTCCTCGATCAATGTCGGGAACGCGACCGGCTGCAGCTGCAGCTCGATCTTCCCGGCCTCGATCTTCGACAGGTCGAGGACATCGTTGACGAGCTCGAGGAGATGTTTCGCGGCCTTGTGTGCGCGGCGGACGCCTTGCGTCTGCCGCTCGTTGAGGGGGCCGTAGATGTGATCGAGGAGCAGCGTGTTGTATCCGAGAATGGCGTTGATCGGCGTGCGCAGCTCATGCGACATCGACGCGTAGAATCGTGACCGGGCGGTGATCGCCTTTTCCAGATCGACCTGACGCCGCGCGAGCTCATCGTTCACGGACTTGAGCTCGGCCATCGTGTTCGCCAGCGTCGTCGCCTGGTGTCGCAGCTCGCTCTCGACCCGGACGCGCTCGGTGATGTCTCGCGCGATGATGGTGTACACCTTCCCGTCGGCCAGCTCCAGGCACGACACGGAGCATTCGATCGGGAACGTCTCGCCCGACTTGCGCACGCCGAGCGCCGACTCGATCCGCGGCATCTCGTGCGAGTGTGCGCGACCGGGGCGGGCGACTGGAGCGTTGGCGCAGACCCGATCGATGAAGTCCGAGCGATAGTCTTCCGGAAAGAACTCGCCGATCTCTCGTCCCAGCGCTTCCTTCGCCGTGAATCCGAAGACGCGTTCGGCGGCGGCATTGAACAGCGTCACGCGCTGCGATTCGTCGAACATGACGATGGCGTCGATGGCCGACTCCACGACCTCGGCCATCCGCGCCTCGGACTCCGACAGACGGACCCGATGCTGAAGCTCGATCTCCCGTCGCTCGTGCAGGCGTAGCTGCTGCTCCTGCTCCCGCAGCTGCCGGCCCTTCTCGTGCAGCTCGACGAACACCGACACCTTCGACCGAAGCACGTCGGGGTGGAACGGCTTCGACAGATAGTCGACCGCGCCGACGGAATAACCCTCGAAGACGTACTGCTCTTCCTTGCTGATGGCGGTGAGGAAGATGATCGGAATGTGCCGCGAGCGTTCGCGTGATTTGATGACCTTGGCCGTCTCGAAGCCGTTCATCCCCGGCATCTGGACGTCGAGCAGGATGACGGCGAGATCGCGCCGCAGGACCTCGCGAAGCGCCTCCTCTCCCGACATCGCTCGAATGAGGTGCAGGCCGAGCGGCTCGAGGATCGCCTCGAGCGCGAGCAGGTTCTCGTGGCGATCGTCGACGAGCAGCACATCGACATTGCGGTGTGTCGCCGGGCGAGAAGTCTCGACGCTGCTCTCGATCGCCGTCACGGTCGCACCTCGTCGGCCCCACCGCTCCGGTCGCGGCGAGGCCGCGGACCTTCGTCGGCGGTGGCGAGCGAAACGAGATATGGGGCCATACGCTCGAGTGGCAGTGTCAGGGCGGTCGGCACTGCTCGCAAGGCCGCTCGTGGCATGATCGGACTCTCAGCCGTTCGGGGATCCTGCACGATCGCCAGCCCCCCGCGTGCCGCGACCTGGCGAAGTCCCGCCGCGCCGTCGTCGTTCGCACCGGTGAGGATCACGCCTGCCGCCTCCGCCCCAAAGCGATCCGCCACCGACTCGAAGAACACATCGATGGACGGCCGGCTGTACCGCACCGGCGCGTCGACGGTCAGCGAAAACTCGTCGCCATCGACGAGCAGATGGTAATCCGGTGGAGCGAGGTAGACGTAGCCGCCCATGATGGGCTGCTTGTCTTCCACCTCGCACACGATGAGCGGGGTGCAGTCCTGGAGCAGTTCACGCAACGCGCCCGACTCCTTGCTGCGGTGCTGCACGAACGTGACCGGCACCGGAAAGTGCGCCGGCAGTCCGTGCGCAATGGCGCGCAGGGCCTTGAGGCCGCCCCACGACGCGCCGACGGCGATCATCGACAGATGCGGCTTCACTGGATCTTCCGGTAGATCTTCTCGCGACGATCCACCTGTTCGTAATGATCCTCGAACCCGGTGAAGCGAAGCGACTCCTTGCTCCCGAGGCCGAGATAACCATACACGGGCAGAGACTCGTAGAACAGCTTGTGAACCCGCTGCTGCAACGTACGATCGAAATAGATCAGGACGTTCCGACAGAGGATGACGTTACACTCCGCGAACGACCGATCGGTCACCAGGTTGTGCTGCGAGAACACGATGTTGCGCATCAGGCGCGGCGCGAAGAGCGCGCCGTCGTACATCGCCGTGTAGTACTCGCTGAAGGAGCGAGTGCCCCCCGCGGCCAGATAGTTGTGTGTGTACTCCTGCATCCGGTCGAGCGGGAAAATCCCATCCCTGGCTTTCCGGATGACCACTTCGTTGATGTCGGTGGCGTAGATGCGGGTGCGCTCGTAGAGACCTTCCTCCTCGAGGAGGATCGCCATCGAGTACGCCTCCTCTCCGGTGGAACAGCCGGCATGCCAGATTCGAATGAACGGATACGTCCGGAGCGCGGGGACGACGTCACGGCGAAAGGCGACATAGAAGCCAGGGTCGCGAAACATCGCCGTGACGTTGATGGAGAGGTCGAGCAGCAGCCGCTCCATCATCGCCGGTTCGTGCAGAACGCGGTCCTGCAGCGCACTGATCGTGGTCAGGCGCTCCGCCGCGATGCGCTTCCAGATCCGTCGGCGCAGCGAGGCGTAGGCGTACGATCGGAAATCGAAGCCGTAATGCCGGTAGATGCCCTCGAGCAGCAGCCGGATCTCGATGCGCTCGAGGTCCGGGTCGTACTTATGCACGGGCGCCTCCGCGGCCGCCGTGAGGTCCGCTCCCGTGGGAGCGGAGAGATCGTCGGTTGGCATGGCGCCCCGTGATCCCTCCGATCCCGTGGATCCCGTCGATCCCGGCTCTATCTGTACAGCCATACCCGCATCAGCGAGAGCAACTGCTCGGGATCCACCGGCTTCGTGATGTAGTCGGACGCGCCCGCGGCGATCGTCTTTTCGCGGTCCCCCTTCATCGCCTTGGCCGTCAGGGCGATGATCGGCAGGTTCTTGAACTTCGGGTTTTGCCGGATGGCCTGTGTCGTCTCGTAGCCATCCATCTCCGGCATCATGATGTCCATGAGCACGAGATCGATATTCGGATCCGCCTCGAGGGCGGCGATCGCATCGCGGCCGTTCTCGACGAACGTCACGTGCATGCCGTGATCCTCGAGCATCGACGTGAGCGAGAAGATGTTGCGCACGTCATCGTCCACGATCAGCACCTTCTTCCCTGCGAAGATGCTGTCCGCGGTGTGGAGCTGCTCGAGCATGCGGCGTTTCTGATCAGGAAGCTTCGCTTCCACGCGATGCAGGAAGAGGGCGGTTTCGTCGAGCAGCCGCTCGGGCGACTTCACATCCTTCACAATGATCGTCTCGGCGTACTTCCGGAGCCGCGTCTCCTCGGCCGGCGACAGCTCCTTCCCCGTGTAGATGATGATGGGGATCGTGGACATCCGATCGTCGCTCTTCACCCGCTCGAGCAGATCGAACCCGCTCATGTCGTGCAAGCCCAGATCGAGGACCATGCAGTCGTAGTGAGTGGTGACGAGCTCCCGAAGCGCATCCTCGGCACTGGCGACCGCCGTAATGGTCACGTCCTCGGCGCCGACGAGATCGATGATCGCGTTGCGTTGCGTCTCATCATCCTCGACGACAAGGAGCCGGCGGACGCGCTCCTCGAGGAAGGTCTGGATGCGACCGAACGCGTCGTCGAGCGCTTCCTTGCTCACCGGCTTCTCGAGATACGCGATCGCGCCCGCCTTGAGCCCCCGCTGCCGCTTCGAGATGCCGGAGATGACGTGCACCGGGACGTGGCGGGTGTCGGGGTTGTGTTTCAGCCGATCGAGGACGGCCCATCCATCCATACCCGGGAGATCGATGTCGAGCGTGATCGCGTCGGGATGATACGCGTGGGCGAGGTCGATGGCCGATTCGCCGTCGAAGGCGATGATGCCCTTGAAGTCCTTCTCACGCGCCATGTTCAGCAGAATGCGCGCGAAGTTCGGATCGTTCTCCACGATCAGAACGCTCCGATCGCCCGGCTGAATGTCGCCGCGATCGTCGCCGACCGGCGAAGCGAGGTCGGACGTCGAATTGCGCGAGGCCCGCTCGGTCGCGGGCAGATCCATCACCGCCACTGACTCCTCTCTGTTGCGGGACGGCTCGGGCGCGGTGCGCGCGGGACGGTCGACGGCGAGCGACTCCCGCTCCCCACGAAGCACCGGCCTTTCGACTTCCTGTCCCCTGGCCCTCGGCGGCTGTCCCGCATCGTCGTACCGAGCCGGCAGGAAGAGCGTGAAGGTGCTTCCCTTGCCGGGCGAGCTCTCGACGCGAATCTCGCCGCCGAGCAGGCGGGTGATCTCGCGGGAGATCGACAGGCCGAGTCCGGTGCCGCCGTACTTGCGGCTCGTGGAACCGTCGGCCTGCTGGAACGCCTCGAAGATCAGCTGCTGCTTGTCCTTCGGAATGCCAATGCCGGTGTCGCTCACCGCGAACGCGATCACATCCGGTGCGCTGTCCAGCGAGCGCGTCGCGAACCGGCGTCCCTTCTCGGCGCGACGGATGGTGAGGCTCACGCTGCCTTCGTGCGTGAACTTGAAGGCGTTGGATAGCAGGTTCTTGAGCACCTGCTGCAAGCGGTGGCCGTCGGTGATGATCGCGGGCGGCACGTCCGGCATTGCGTCGATCTTGAGCGTCAATCCCTTCTGCTCCGCCATCGGCCGGAAGGTGCGATCCACGAAGTCGGTGATCTCCGCGATCGGAATCTCGATGGGGTGCACATCGAGCTTGCCCGCCTCGACCTTCGACAGATCGAGCACGTCGTTGATGAGATTGAGCAGGTCGGTGCCGGATGTGTAGATCGTCTGCGCGTACTCGACCTGCTTCTCGTTGAGGTTTCCGTCCTTGTTGTCGCCGAGGAGCTTCGCGAGAATGAGCAGCGAGTTGAGGGGCGTGCGCAGCTCGTGCGACATGTTCGCCAGGAACTCGCTCTTGTAGCGTGAGCTGAGCGCCAGCTGCTGCGCCTTCTCCTCGAGAGCGAGACGCGCCGCCTCGACCTCCTTGTTCTTGTGCTCGACCTTCTTGTTCTGCTCGGCGAGCAGTGAGGCCTTCTCCTCCAGCTCCTCGTTCACCTGCTGCAGCTCTTCCTGCTGCTGGCGGAGGAGCTCCTCGGACGCGCGCAGTGATTCCGCCTGCGACTTGAGCTCGCGGTTCGACCGCTCCAGCTCCTCCTGCTGAATCTGCAGCTCCTTCGACTGATTCTGAAGCTCCTGCGTGAGGTTCTGGGACTGAACCAGCAGCTCCTCGGTGCGCATGTTCGCCTGGATGACGTTGAGCACCACGCCAATGCTCTCGGAGAGCTGGTCGAGGAAGAGCTGGTGGATCTGGCTGAACGCGTTGAACGAGCCGAGCTCCACCACCGCCTTCACCGTTCCCTCGAACAGAATTGGCAGGACGATGATGTTCCTCGGTGGAGCGGACCCGAGGCCGGACGTCACGTGCACGTAGTCATCGGGCACGTTCGTCAGGAGGATCGGCTGCTTCTCCAGCGCCGCCTGCCCAACGAGTCCCTCGCCCGGAGTGAAGCGGTTGGCGACGTGCTTGCGCGCCTTGTAGGCGTAGCTCGCGATCAGTCTGAGGACGGGGGCGCCGTCTTCGGCGTCCTGCATGTAGAAGGCGCCGTACTGCGCACCGACGAGCGGCGTCACCTCGGACATGATTTGCCGCGACACGGTCTGCAGGTCCTTCTGCCCCTGCATCATGCGCGTGAACTTGGCGAGGTTCGTCTTGAGCCAGTCCTGCTCGCGGTTGCGCTCGGTGGTCTCGCGCAGGTTCGCGATCATCTGGTTGAGGTTGCGCCGCAGCTCGTCGATCTCGCCCTGCGCTTCGATCGCGATCTGTCGCGTCAGGTCTCCGCGGGTCACCGCGTTCGCCACCTCGGCGATCGCCCGCACCTGTGTGGTGAGGTTGTTCGCCATCGCGTTGACGTTGTCGGTGAGCCCCTTCCAGGTACCGGCGACGTCCGGGACCTCGGCCTGGCCACCGAGCTTGCCCTCGGTGCCCACCTCACGCGCGACGCGGGTGACCTCGTCGGCGAAGATGCGCAGCCGATCGACCATGTTGTTGATGGTGATCTTCAGCTCGAGAATCTCGCCCAACGCATCGACGGTGATCTTCTGCGAGAGATCGCCATTGGCGACGGCCGTCGTCACCAGGGCGATGTTCCGCACCTGTCCGGTGAGATTCGACGCCATCGAGTTCACGTTGTCGGTGAGGTCGCGCCAGATGCCTCCCGCGCCCGGCACCTTGGCCTGGCCACCGAGCTTTCCTTCCGTTCCCACTTCGCGGGCCACACGCGTCACTTCCGCCGCGAACGACGAAAGCTGATCCACCATCGTGTTGACGGTGTTCTTCAGCTCGAGGATCTCGCCCCGCACATCGACCGTGATCTTGCGCGAGAGATCGCCCTTGGCGACGGCGGTGGTGACGTCGGCGATGTTGCGTACCTGCACCGTGAGGTTGTTCGCCATCGAGTTCACGGAGTCGGTGAGGTCCTTCCACGTCCCCGCGACACCCGGCACATTTGCCTGCCCCCCGAGCCGGCCCTCCGTGCCCACCTCACGCGCGACACGCGTCACCTCGTCGGCGAACACGCGGAGCTTGTCCACCATGTTGTTGACGGTGTTCTTGAGCTCCATCACCTCGCCCTGCGCGTCCACCGTGATCTTCTGCGAGAGGTCGCCGCTCGCGACCGCGGTCGTGACGAGCGCGATGTTGCGCACCTGATTGGTCAGGTTGCTCGCCATGAAGTTCACGTTGTCCGTCAGGCCCTTCCACGTTCCGGCGACGCCGGGAACGTTGGCCTGGCCACCGAGCACTCCCTCGGTGCCTACCTCGCGGGCGACACGTGTCACCTCGTCGGCGAACGCGCGCAGTTGTGCCACCATCGTGTTGATCGTGTTCTTGAGCTCGAGAATCTCGCCCTTCGCTTGCACGGTGATCTGCCGCGAGAGATCACCCTTCGCGACCGCCGTCGTGACATCGGCGATGTTGCGAACCTGGTTCGTCAGGTTCGACGCCATCGCGTTCACGTTGTCGGTGAGATCCTTCCACGTTCCGCCCACGCCTGGCACGTTCGCCTGGCCGCCGAGCACGCCCTCCGTCCCGACCTCACGTGCGACCCGAGTCACCTCTGACGCGAACGAGCTGAGCTGATCGACCATGACGTTGATCGTGTTCTTCAGCTCGAGCACCTCGCCCTTCACGTCCACCGTGATCTTGCGCGAGAGATCGCCCTTGGCGACGGCGGTGGTGACGTCGGCGATGTTGCGCACCTGGTTGGTCAGGTTGCTCGCCATGTAGTTCACCGACTCGGTGAGATCCTTCCAGGTGCCGGCCACGTTAGGCACGTTTGCCTGGCCGCCGAGAATCCCCTCGGTACCGACCTCGCGCGCGACCCGGGTCACCTCGCCTGCGAAGACCCAGAGCGAGTCGACCATCTTGTTGGTGACTTCCTTGATCTGGAGAATCTCGCCCTGCGCCTCGACCGTCACCTTGCGGGTGAGATCACCGTTCGCGATCGCGCTGGCGACGGCGGACACGTCACGCAGCTGCACCGTGAGGTTGTTCGCCATCGCGTTCACGTTGTCCGTCAGGTCCTTCCACGTTCCGACGACTCCCTCGACGCGTGCCTGGCCACCGAGCTTTCCTTCCGTTCCGACTTCCCGCGCTACGCGCGACACCTCCGACGCGAACGCGTTGAGCTGATCGACCATCGTGTTGACGGTGTTCTTCAGCTCGAGGATCTCGCCCTTCGCATCGACCGTGATCTTCCGGGACAGATCGCCGCGCGCCACCGCCGTCGTGACATCGGCGATGTTGCGAACCTGCGTCGTCAGGTTGTTCGCCATGGCGTTGACGCTCTCGGTGAGATCGCGCCACGTGCCGGCGACGCCGGGCACGTTCGCCTGACCGCCGAGGATGCCCTCCGTTCCAACCTCACGCGCGACGCGCGTCACCTCGACGGAGAACGAGGACAGCTGGTCGACCATGCGGTTGACCGTCGTCGCGATACGCAGGAACTCCCCCTGCACCTGCTTCCCCTCGAGCTGGAGCTCCACCTTCTGCGAAAGATCGCCTTCGGCAACCGCCTGGATGACGCGAGCGACTTCAGTCGTCGGCTGTACCAGATCGCCGATGAGCTCGTTGACGGCATTCATCGAGTCGGCCCACCCCTGGGAGACGGGGCCGATCGATGCGCGCTCGTCCATTCGCCCTTCTCGACCGACGACCTGGCCGACGCGTTTGATTTCCTCGCACAACCGCTGGTTGCGGTCGGCGATCTCGTTGAACGTGTCGAAGATTTCCGAAATGAGCTGATCGCCGTTCGGTTCGAGACGCACCGAGAATTTTCCGGCCTCGAGGTCGCGAAGGCCCTTCAGCAGTCGCCGGAGGTCGCGCTCGCGATGGCCGCGCCCCTTGGCCGGTCCGCTCTCGCCGCTCCCCTTTCGTCCGCGCCGCGACTCCCTGCGGCCCTGGCCGTTCTCGTCGCGGGAAGACTCGATCGCGGCCTCACGATCGAGGTCCATGTCACCGATACCCACGGGCTCGCTCCTGATCTCGGCGTGTCGTGCGAAGCAGCGGCCGCCCGGAACACGCATCAACTGGCGTGCGCCGGCCGGCACGTCTCGGATTGCTTCGAGTGATCGCGGCTCACAGTGCAAGAAGCGAGCACCTTGGCCGAGGGCGACTTTCGGGGGTTGTCCCGGGCTCTGACCGCGGCGAGGAACGAGGACTGAGGACCAAGGAAACTCGATCGGGCGGCCCCTTTTACCGAATTCCTCAGTCCCGGGCCCTCATTCCTCGCTGGAGAGGAGGTCGTGGAGCTCTCCGACCGTCTGCGGCCGTTTCTCTCGATCGCGGTTCAGCGCCGCCATCACGGCGTCCGACACCTTCCGCGGAACCTCGGGGACGACCTCGTGCGGAGGAGGGGGTGGGCCCTGGAGCACACGGGTAATGAGCACCGCCGGGTTGTCTGCGGTGTGTGGGGTTCGTCCCATAAGGCACTCGTAGATCACGACACCCACGGCGTATATGTCGGCGCGCGCATCCACGTCCTCGCCGAGAAGCTGCTCGGGCGCCATGTACTCGGGCGTCCCCACCACCATGCCGGTTTGAGTCATCCCCTTCGCGCGTCCGAGCAGGCGCGCAATGCCGAAGTCCATCACCTTCAGCACCCCATCGGGAGCGAGGATCATGTTCTGCGGCTTGATGTCCCGGTGGATGATCCCCTCACCATGCGCGACTTCCAGGGCACGACAGAGCTGTTTGGCGATCGGCAGAGTGGCGTGCACCGGCAGGCGCCCTCGCTCGGCGATCAGGTCCTTCAGCGAGGTGCCCTCGACGTACTCCATCGTGATGAAGTACATGCCGTCCGCCTCTCCCAGATCGTGCGTGCGGACTACGTTCCGGTGGGAGATGCGGCGGGCGAGGCGAAGCTCGCTCTTGAACCGCGCGAGCGCGGTGGCCTCGGTGACCAGCTCGCGCCGCAACGTCTTGATCGCGACCGGCTCGGACAGCTCCAGGTCCATCGCCCGATACACGATTCCCATTCCGCCGCTGCCAATCGGTTCGATGATCTCGTAGCGACCGGCGAGCTTCTGCCCCGGGCGCAGCCCATCGCCGGTGGCCATTTCCGCGGTGACTGCCGCGCTTTCCTCGGCCGTTGGCCGTCGCGCGCTGAGAAACTCGACCAGATCGTGCTTCTCGCGCAGGTCCACGAGCATGGCGCGCACCGAGTCGGCCAGGCGCCCTATCTCGTCCCGGCCGCGAACGGGGATCTCAGCCGCGTAGTCGCCGTCGGCCGCGCGCCGCGTTGCGACCTCGAGTGCCCCCACTCGCCGGGTTATCGCGCGCGCCATGAGATACGAGAGACCAAGCGCGACGAGCAGGCCGGCGAGCGTGGAGAGGAGGATCGACCGCTGCAGTCTGGTGAAAGCGGCCATCTCCTCGTCGAGCGATCGCATCGCGACGAAGCCCCCAAGGGCGGCGCCACCCGCCGAGTGCAGCGCGGCACCGCTCGCCACCCAGCGGGTTTCCCCTAGCGTCACCTCCGTACCCTCGACGGCACTCGTCGAGTCGGAGACGGAATCCGCCCCTTCGCTCGAACGCGTGCCGGCGTCGGCCGCCGCCCAGATTGGCGCACGCTCGTCGAGGAAGCGTTGCAGCGCCTCGTCGCGTGGGAGCGACGACCCGCTGATACGAGGCCGGCCTGCCGTGTCGAGCGCGAAGAACACGACCGCGCTGGAAGTCGCCTCCGTGATCTCTCGAGCGACGGAGTCATCGACCGCCTTCGTCGCCATGAGGACTCCGACGACGCGCGCCGACGCTCCCTCGATCGGCACGGCGACTGCCTGGTGAAGCACGGTATCGGCGATGACGGCTGCTCCCGCCGCGCGCCGTCCGGCCAGCGCTCGGGCGATCAGCGCCGACCGCGCCAGAGTGTCTGCCGCCGCGCCAGGATCATCGCTGCGCGCCAGCCGTACTCCGTGCGCATCGGTGATTTGAACGGTGCTCGCCCCGATCTGCTCGACCGCTTCGCCCGCCTGGTCGAGAAACGTCGCGCGCTCGGTGGAAGAATTCTCGAACAACGCCCGAAAATTGGGGTTCCGGGCGAAGACCTGCGCGCTCGCCTCGAGCCCTCGCTCGCGCCCCTCGAACAGAGCGCGCACGTGCGCGCGCGTCGCCGCGAGTCCGCGTGCCACGGCATGGTCGGCCGTGCGTTCGGCGGATCTGGCGGTGACGAGGAGTGTGAGCACCGATACCGCCGCGACGACCACGACGCCGCCGAGAAAGATCTTCCACGTCAGCGAAATGGCGGGAGCTTGTCGAGGCACGTCAGTAACGGTCGCGCTCGATGGGAGGGTAGTCCTTCCCGAACTTGTTCTTGTGCGCCAGGGGCCGCCACCCGCGCGCGTCGAGCTGCGCGTCCAGCCCGGCCACCGGCTCGCCGGCGACGACGATCTCGCGCACGACCTCCGGCGCACGCTCGTGCCAGACGTGAAGCGTGTACGTGCCCGCCGGAACGTTCGGAATGGTCCACGACCCATCCGCCTGCGCCTGCGTGTAGTACGGCGTCGTGACGGCGACGATGAAGCCGGTCATGCGCGAGTGGATGTTGCAGAAGATCGGATACACGCCAGCACGACGAAACGACGTGCCGCGCGCAACGCCCCGTGGATAGAGCCCCAGGTCGAAGGTGCCGCCTGGCGTGTTGGAAAACACGTTGTGACGAAAGGGATCCTGGTTGGGGAAGTCCACGCGGCTTCCGGCGGTGACGATGCGCACCCGGGGCAGGAACTGCTTCGACTGAAGGACGATCTGCGCGTTCGTGGCTTCGGTGGACCCCTTGCCGGAGGAGCCCATCTCGAGAAAGATCACGGTGCTGCCAACGTCACCGGCGACGCTGCCGGGCTTCTCGAGCATCGTGATGCGTCCGCTGACCGGCATGCCTCCGCCGGCAACCGGCTGCTGCGCCGCGACAGAAACGGCGCTCACCATGAGCGCCGCGATCGACATCCACCTCACTTCGCCACCTCAACCTCAAATGAAAGTGTCCTTTCCCGGGGCGAACACTATGGCGCGCCGTCGAACCGCGTCAAGCACAGCCTTCGTGCTGATCGCGCTGATGCTCGTTCCGCGCACGGCGAGCGGGCAGGCGCCGGACAGCGCGCGCGCCGCCCAGGATTCGCTCCTGGCCCGGCTCGAGCGCGCGGAGGAAGCAATCGAGCTGCTGCGGCAGCAGCTCGCGGCGCAATCGGAAGCGGAGGTGCAAACGCTGTCGCGCGTCAGCCTCGATCTCACCGGGCGAGCGCTCGTCAACGCCTTCGGCAACAGCGGTCGCGTCAACACCGCCGACGTTCCGCAGTTCGCGCTCGCCGATGGCGCAGACTTCCCGCCGGTCGAGGATTTTCCGCGAGGCTCCGTGGGCCTGTCAGCGCGCCAAACCCAGCTCGGCCTCATCATCTCGATCGCGGATGTGTTAGGCGCCGAATTCGTGGGCGACGTGCACGCTGACTTCTTTGGCGTGCTGCAACCCGGTGTTTCCGGGCGCGTCGCCCCGTCGGCGCGCCTCCGCACCCTGAAGGCGATGCTGCGGTGGACGAACGCCGAATTGCTGGTGGGGCAGGAGGTGCCGCTCGTCGCGGGCCTCAATCCGGTGAGTACCGCGAGTCTCGGCACGCCAACCTTCGCGACGGCGGGCAACCTGTGGCTCTGGCTTCCACAGCTGCGCGCGACGGTTCAGACCAGCGGGTCGGTTCGCCTCGGCCTCCAGGCGGCCGTGCTTGCGCCGAATTCCGGCGATCCCACCGCCGGAAACCGCGATCGCGACGTCGACGCGGCCGAGCGGTCGCGTCGCCCGTTCGTTCAGGGACGAGTACGCGCGCAGTGGGGAGCTCCCGATCGCCTCGCGGAGCTCGGTGTCGGCGTGCATGGAGGGTGGTTCGCTCGCTCCTCGGCGGCCGGTGGACGCGACGACATGCACGAGAGCTGGGCGGTCGCGGCTGATCTCATCGCGCCCCTTGGCCCACTGACGCTGCGCGCCGAGCTCTATCGCGGCGCGCTGCTGCGAGGGCTGGGCGGTGGTGGCGTCGGCCAGAACTTCAGCCCTGACGGCAGCCCAATGCTCGATCGCGGCGGCTGGGCTCAGCTGGACGTGAAGCCGACGCCGACCATCTCGTTAGGTACGGGGTGCGGTGTCGACGACCCGCGCGCGACGCTTCCCGCGACGGGCACCGTGCCCGGGACTCGCACGCGCAACGCTGTATGTGAGGCGCACCTGGCGTGGCGTCCCGGCGGGCCGTTCTTCGTGGGCCTGGAGGCCCGCCGCATGGAGACGCGCTGGGTCGCGCGCACGGCCGGTGCCGATAGCGAACGGAAGTTCCGGAGCGACCACGTGAACTTCGCGGTCGGGTTCGAGTTCTGAGGGTGTCGAGGTGATCAAGGGTGTCGAGGGTGTCGAGGTAGGTAGTCAAGGTGTCCGATCCCTCGACCGCCTGGACTACCTCGACGACCTCGACTACCTGGAAAACAAAACGCCGGCCCAATCGGGCCGGCGTTTGTTTTCCGAACAGCTTACTTCGAGCCAGGACGGATCGTGAAGCCGAGACCGAACTGCGTCTCGCCCTCCTCGATGAACACCTTGCGGACACCGAGGTTCGCGCCCATGCCATTGGCGAAGGCGAAACCAACGCCGCCGCCGACCATGAAGCGCTGGCCGCTCTCCGACGCATCGAGAACCTTGTACCGGCCGTACGCGAAGCCAGGCGCCACGAAGGGCGAGATCTTCACGTTGCTGCCGACCGTGAGCTTAATGGGCAGGCTGGCCGCAATCGCCATCGCCTGCTCGTCCTCGGGGAACCCGAAGCCAAGCTCGCCCTCGAGACCCATCGCCCAGTTCGAGCCACTGCGGGCATCGCCAAGGGCGCCACCGGTCAGGCGCGCCGAATAGCGCGTGCCGAGGATCAGGTGGCCGTCGCAATCGTTCGTCGGGCAGTCAACCGTCAGGTACCCAGCGGTGACGCCAAGACGCCCCGCGCCAAGTCCGAGGTCGAAGCCACCAGCGAACGAGCTCGACGTTACATCCGTGCCCCAATCCATGCGGCCGTACTGCAGATGCCAACCAATCCCGCCGGCACCAGCCAGCGTGTTCGTCGCCAGCGCCGGGGCGCCGACCGTCGACGCGTTGATCGCGTAGTAGGCGGCAATGTCCTGGATGCTGGGACCCTCTTGTGCCTGTGCGCTCACCGCAGGGGCGGCGAATACGAGCGCAGACGCAGCGATCGCAAAGATCTTCTTCATGTGGATGAAGTCCTCAAAGGGGTGGTTCTGGTCCTCGCGTTCGGCGCGAGGGGTGGGCGGAACACCTTCGTTCCGTACTACAGTCCCCTCAATGACGAACCGCCCCCTCGGCGCGCAACGCTATGGCCCTGCGTCACATGGCCCGGTTTCGGGTGCAAGGCGAAAGCCGGGGTTACATCCTATGTAAGTCTCTATGCTGCAACATATTGCGTCACAGCCACGGCATGTTAGGCACCCGCGCGGGCTCGGCGAACGGTCCACCGGCCAATGCTGCCCTCAACTCCGGAGTCAGCGACGAATAGGA
>DASTYE010000176.1:0-4605 GCA_035765135.1 Gemmatimonadaceae bacterium
GACAAGGACGCGCGCGAGCCGTTCTGGGAGCTGAATGCCGCGGCCGCGTCCTGGTTTCGCACCATGCTGTGGGACGAGACAGTCGGGAAGCCGGCGCGCGACTATCTCGCCCTCAGGCGTGTCTCGCGCGAGATTGCCGACCGATACGGGCTCGGCTTCGCCCCGCGCGACCTCGACGCGATGCGCGAGCACCTCAACGCGTTAGGCTACGACAACAACCGCCTCATCGAGACGGGGCTGCTCGTGACGCGCGAGGAAACCAACGAGCTGCGCCCGCGCTTTCGCAACCGGCTGATCTTCCCGATCCACGATGCGTCGGGGCATCACGTCGGGTTCGGTGGGCGGCTCCTTGGCCCCGGCGACCCCAAGTACCTCAATTCTTCCGACTCTGCGATCTTCTCGAAGTCGCGCCTGCTCTACGGGCTCAACTGGTCGAAGCACGCCATCCGTCGTGAGGATCGCGTCGTGGTCGTCGAGGGTTACTTCGACGCCGTGCGTCTCATGTCGGCCGGCGTCGATCCCGTCGTCGCGCCTCTTGGAACGGCGCTCACCGAGCAGCAGGCTGCGATCCTCGCGCGATACACGCGCACGGCGTTCCTCCTCTATGACAGCGACCGCCCGGGCCTCAAGGCGACATTTCGTGCGGGAGACGAGCTGCTTCGTCATGGCTTCTCCGTTCAGGTTGTCACGCTGCCGGAGGGTGAGGATCCGGACAGCTTCGTCGACTCGCGCGGGCCGGAGGCATTGCACGAACAGCTGAGCCGATCGGTTGACGTCTTCGAGCGAAAGGTCCAATTGCTCGAGCGCGCGGGCTGGTTCGCCGACCTCAGCCGAAAGCGGCGTGCGCTCGACCGTCTGCTTCCGACGATTCGCGCGACGACCGATGCGCTGACGCGCGACATGTATCTCACTCGGGCAAGCGAAGCCGCCGGGGTGGCGAAGGATCTGCTCGCTCGCGAGGCGGACGCTCCCGCGGGGGGTGTGAGCGGGCGCACACGCTATTCGGGGCCTCCGCCGTCATCGGAGCGACAGGGGCCTCCGCCGTCGGTCGAGGACCCCTCTCGGCCCCGCAGTCGCGATCGACGGCATCGCGATCGCCGTAAACAGGTGCGGGGCGAGAGCGCCGAGCGTGAGCTGGTGCGCGTGATGGTGCACGAGCGCGGCGAAGTGGACGCGCTCGCCGAGCGCATCGATCCCGCCGAATTTCGCAACGCGGAGCTCCGCGAGATCTTCCAGACCCTCGTTCGCCTCGGCGATGGCGCGACGATTGAAGAGCTGGCCAGCGCGCTGAGCCCGGCAGCCGTAGAAGAGATGCAGGACCTGCTCGAGGAGCCCGAGGCGCTGGTGGACATCCGCCGGACGATCGACGATTCGCTGGCGACGCTTCAGGTGCGGGAGATGGAGACGCGGCTGGCGGAGATCGATCGGCTGCTGCCGCTGGCCGGCGGGGACGAGAAGGATGTGCTCATTGGTGAGAAGATGAAGCTTCGGCGGGACGTGCAGGCGTTAGGCGGAAAGGGCTTTAGCCACTTTGGCAAATCGCGATCGTGACTTGGGGGGATGAGTGAATCAGGACATCGAACGACTGTTGAAGCTGCAACGGGACGACGCCGAGGTTGATGGTCTCGAGCGCCGGCTGCACGATCTGGACGCCGGCGCGCGAGCGCTCGAGCGACAGCGGGCCGAGGCACAAACGCATCTGGAGAAGGCACGTGCGGACCTCGCGGCCGAGGAAAAACGTCAGCGCGAGCTGCAGGGGAAGTTCTCCGAGCACAAGCAGCTCCAGGAGAAGAACCTCGCGCAACTCGACGCGGTGAGAAAGGCAAAGGAGGCGACGGCGGCAATGTCGCAGATCGACATCACTCGCCGCGCGCTGATGCAGGACGAGAGCGAGCTGCAGACCGCCGAGCAGCGCGCGCGATCGATGCGCGATCAGGTGGTGGCGCGCGAGCTGGTGCTCATGGAGGCCGATGAGCGCATCAGCGCGACGCGTGCGGAAACGGCCGCCGAGCGCGAGGCGATCGAGCAGGAGCTCGCGGCGGCACGCGCCAGGCGCGAGGCGTCGGCGCGCGACGTCAGCCCGCGTCTGCTCACCGCCTACGACCGGCTGCGCAAACGCGGGCGGGGCTCGCCGCTCGCCGAGATCCGCGGCGCGTCGTGCGCGGCATGCAATACGGCGATCCCGATGCAGCGACGGAATCAGATCATGTCCGGTGCGGTGATCGAGGCGTGCGAGGGATGCGGCGTGCTGTTGTACGCAACCGGATGATGCTTGTTGGGGGTGTCACCCTCGGGTAACTTGCGATCGTGACCGCACCCGTTGTACGCGCGCGCCCAAAGGCGCGGTGGGTCATGCCCACCCCCATCGACCCCGCAGCCATCGCCGCCCTCGCGGCGGAGCTGCACCTGCCGCCGATCGTCTGCGAGCTGCTCTGCCGGCGTGGGTATCTCGATGCCGATCCGGCGAAGCGCTACCTCCGCCCACGCCTCGATCAGCTTCACGACCCCGAGCAGCTGCTCGGCCTCCCGGTGGCCGTCGAGCGCCTCGCGCAGGCGATCGCGAACGGCGAGGTCATTCTCGTTCACGGTGATTACGACGTCGACGGCATCTGCTCGACGACGATTCTCGTTCGCACCATCCGCGCACACGGCGGACGTGTCGTCCCGTTCATTCCGAGGCGGCTGGAGGACGGGTACGACCTGACGATGGCCGGCGTTCGCGCCGCGATCGCCGAGAACGCGAAGGTGATCGTGACCTGCGATTGCGGAACGAGCGCGGTCGACCCGATCGCGGCGGCCTGCGCGGCGGGAATCGACGTGATCGTCAGCGATCATCACCTCCCGGGCGGGCCGCTCCCCGATTGCCTCGCCGTGATCAACCCGAAGCAGCAGGGGTGCCAGTACCCGGACAAGGATCTGGCGGCGGCGGGAATCGCGTTCAAGATCGCGCTTGCCCTGACAAAGCGGTTAGGCGGCGACCAGAACGTCGTGCTCAGCATGCTCGACCTCGTCGCGATGGCGACGATCGCCGACGTGGCGCCGCTGCGGGGAGAAAACCGGATCTTCGCGCGCTACGGCCTGCGGCTCATGCAGAACTCACCGACGCTCGGTCTGCGCGCGCTGATTCGCGCGGCGGGGCTCGCCGGAAAACCGCTCACCGCCGGACGCGTCGGATTCACCCTGGCGCCCCGCCTCAATGCGGCGGGACGACTCGGCCACGCGTTGCGCGGCGTCCAGCTGCTGACGACCGAGGACGAGCACGAGGCGAACGTGATCGCGCGCGAGCTGGAGGAGCTCAATCAGCAGCGTCAGGCGGTTGATCGCGCGACGCTGGCCGATGCGCGCAAGAAGCTCGAGCAGACCGATCTCGATGCGCGCTGGGGGCTCGTGCTCGCGCAGGAAGGGTGGCACCCGGGGGTTATCGGCATCGTCGCCTCGCGCATCGTCGAGGAGACGTGGCGCCCGGTGGTGATGATCTCGCTCGAAGGAAACGAGGGGAAGGGATCGGGCCGCTCGATTCCCGCCTTCGATCTTCATGCAGGATTGTCGGAGTGTCGCGACCTGTTCGTTCGCTTCGGCGGTCACCGGACCGCGGCCGGCCTGACCATCGACCGCTCGCGCCTCGAGGAGTTCGAGCAGCGCTTCGACGCGGTCGCTCACGAGCGATTGTCGATGGACGATCTCGTCCCCGAGGTGAAAGTGGACGTCGTCGTGCCGTTGAGCGCACTCAATGGCGATCTCGAGACATTACTCCGCCACTTCGAGCCGCACGGCGTCGGGAACGCGACGCCCGTCTTCGCGATCACCGGCGCGAAGCTCGCGACAGCGCCGCGCATCGTCGGACAGGGGCACCTCAAGCTGTGGCTGAGCCACGAGGACGCGCGCATCGATGCGATCGGCTGGGGGATGGGCTCGTTGATCCCCGAGCTCGAGAACTCCGCCCTGCTCGATGTCGCCTTCCGTCTCGAGCGCGACGAATGGAACGGCCAGCCGCGACTGCAGGCGAAGTTGGCTGACATTCGTCCTCACCTCTGAGTTTTTGGCGGCCGGGCATCCAAGTTCAAAGGTTGGACGGATTCCACGGATGCGGCGGGAACGGCCGGATCGTCCATGGCGCATTGATCCTCACTCGCGCAACACAAAAGCAACATGGTGTTTGTGGGTGCGCGTGGAGGGTTCAATTCGCCAGGAGCAATCCGGCAGTTCCCGCCGCATCCGCGGGATCCGTTCCCCCTTTGAACCTGGATGTCAGGCACGTGAGTAAATGAGAATCGTCGCTGGCCGCTGGCGCGGGAGGACGATCAAGGCGCCCGCCGACGATCGCGTGAGGCCGACCGCCGATCGCGTGCGCGAGGCATGGATGAGCATCGTGCAGCCCGTGCTTCCCGGCGCGAAAGTCGTCGACCTGTTCGCGGGATCGGGCGCCCTTGGGCTCGAGGCGCTATCGCGCGGAGCGGAGCAGTGCGATTTCGTCGAGATCGGTGCGCGGAGTCTCGCGGCGCTGCGGGCGAACATCGAGAAGCTCGGGGCAGGGGACGCCGCGCACATTGTACGAGGCGATGCGCTGAAGTTCGCCTTGCGACTCGAGGCTGGCGCGTACGATGT
>DASTYE010000177.1:0-32348 GCA_035765135.1 Gemmatimonadaceae bacterium
TAGCAACATGCCCCGCGCGCTGATTTCCGTTTCGAACAAGGATGGGCTGATCGATTTCGCACGCGGACTCGCCGGCCTCGGCTGGGACCTCGTCTCGACTGGAGGAACCGCTCGCGCCCTTCGCGAGGCTGGACTGTCGGCGGCGGACGTCGCGAGCGTCACCGGTTTTCCGGAGATGCTCGATGGCCGCGTGAAGACGCTGCATCCGAAGGTGCACGGCGGGCTGCTCGCGCGGCGCGACCTGCCGGAGCATCGCCGCGCGCTCCAGGAACAGGACATTACCCCGATCGACCTCGTCGCGGTCAACCTCTATCCATTCCGCGAGACGATGTCCCGAGCGGGGATCACGCCTGACGAGGCCATCGAGCAGATCGACATCGGCGGTCCATCCATGCTTCGCTCGGCGGCGAAGAATTTCGCATCCGTCTACGCCGTGGTGGACCCGCACGATTACGGTCGCGTCCTGTCGGCGCTCGAGGCAGCTGACGACGATCTGGACCTGCGTCGATTGCTCGCCGAGAAGGTGTTCGCGCATACCGCGGCGTACGACGCGGCGATCGCATCGTGGTTCGCCGCACAGCGAGGCGAGATTTTCCCCGAGCGCCTGACGCTGGGTCTCGAGCGGGCGCAAACGCTACGCTACGGCGAGAATCCCGATCAGCGTGCCGCGTTCTACGTCGAGCGACCGGGCGGCGGACTCGCCAGCCTGCAACAGCTCGGCGGAAAGGAGCTGTCGTTCAACAACCTGCTGGATCTCGAAGGTGCCTTGCTCGCCACCGACCCGTTCGGCGAGCAGGCCGCGTGCGCGATCGTCAAGCACACGACCCCCTGCGGCCTCGCGGTCGGGCGAGATGCGCTCGACGCCTATCGCAAGGCGCTCGCCTGTGATCCCGTGTCCGCGTTCGGCTCGGTGATCTCCTTCACCGTTCCTGTCGACGAAGCCGCCGCCGAGGCGATCTCGAGCCTGTTTGTCGAGTGCATCGTCGCCCCCGAGTTTTCGGAGCGGGCCGTGGAGATTCTTGGCCGCAAAAAGAACCTGCGCGTCCTTCAGGGAACAGCGCCCTGGCCGCGCCACTCGACCGACCTCAAGCGCGTCCGGGGCGGCTTGCTCGTTCAGGAGCGACCAGTGGCCGCCGGCGCCTACGAAACGTGGAAGGTCGTTACCGAACGGGCACCGACAGACGCCGAGCGCGACAACCTTCTGTTCGCCTGGCGTGCGGTCGCCACGGTGAAGTCGAACGCGATCGTCCTCGCGCGTGATGGCGCTACGATCGGTATCGGAGCGGGCCAGATGTCGCGGGTGGATGCGTCCTTCATGGCGGTCCACAAGGCGCGCACCGCCAGTCACGCGACCTCTGGCGCAGTACTGGGATCGGATGCGTTCTTTCCGTTCCGCGACGGGGTCGATCAGGCCGCCGAAGCGGGCATCACCGCCATCGTCCAACCCGGAGGCTCCGTGCGGGACGCCGAGGTGATCGCGGCCGCGAACGAGCACGGGATGGCGATGGTGTTTACGGGGCAGAGGCAGTTTAGGCATTAGGAGGTTGTCGAGGTTGTCGAGGTCGTCAAGGCGATCGAGGTGCACGGCCTCGCCGCCCCTCGACGACCTCGACGACCTCGACAACCTCGACAACCTCCACGGGAGATGACCGATGTCTCGAGCCTGGATGCTGACCGTCGCGGCGGTCACCGCGTGCACCGCCACACCGAGAGAGCCTTCCACCGCTGACACGAGCGGCGGGTCGCAGGAGGCGGCCATGACGACGCAGACAGGTGACCGCCCCGCGGGCGAGTGGCGCTCGCTGTTCGACGGCGCAACGACCGCCGGCTGGCGCGGCTACAAACGCACGGATGTGCCCGACGGATGGAAGGTCGTGGATGGCGCACTCACCCGTGTCGGCGCGGGCGGCGACATCATCACCACCGACCAGTTCGGCAACTTCGAGCTCTCGCTCGAGTGGAAGGTGCAGCCGCGGGGAAACAGCGGCGTCTTCTATCGGGTGACCGAGGAGGGCGATCAAACCTACTTCACCGGTCCGGAGATGCAGGTGCTCGATGACGCCAGCCATCCCGACGGGAAATCCCGCCTAACGTCTGCCGGCGCCAATTACGGCCTGTATCCTGCGCCCGAAGGCATCGTGAGGCCGGCCGGACAATGGAATGAGGCGCGCGTCCTGGCGAACGGCGCGCATGTCGAGCACTGGCTGAACGGCACGAAGGTCGTTGAGTACGAGCTGTGGAGCCCTGACTGGGAGAAGCGCGTGAAGGAAAGCAAATTCGCGGCGTGGCCCGGGTACGGCCGCGCAACCCGAGGTCATATCGCGCTACAGGACCACGGCGACACGGTCGCCTTCCGCAACATCAAAATCAGGGTGCTGCCATGAGCGGCGTCATGACGCGACTCTCGGCGATGATGTTTCTGCAGTTCTTCGTGTGGGGCGCGTGGTATACCACCATCGCGGTCTACATGACGAATCAGGGGATGGGCACGCTGACGCACTGGCCGTACACGGTCAACCCGATCGCCGCGATCGCCGCGCCCTTCTTCGTGGGGCTCGTGGCCGACCGCTTCTTCGCCACCGAGAAGATCTACGCCATTCTGCATCTGCTCGGCGGCGTGATCCTGCTCGCCGCGCCGCAAACGGCCGGCAACCCGACGCTGTTCATCGTGATGTTGCTTCTGTACAACCTGTGCTACATGCCGACGATCGCCCTCTCGAATTCGCTCGCCTTCCACAACATCGCCGACCAGGAGAAGCAGTTCCCTCGCATCCGCGTGTGGGGGACGATCGGCTGGATCATCGCCGGGCTGTTCATCAGCTTCGGCCTCGGAGCGTTCGTGACCGGCCAGCTCAGGCCGGAGCAGACGGCCCTCCCCTTGTACACGGCGGCGGTCGGTAGCCTCGTGCTCGCGGGATTCAGTCTGACACTCCCGCACACACCGCCACCAGCGCGCGGGCAGGCGGTTTCCGCCCGCAGCGTCATCGGGCTCGACGCCTTCAAGCACCTCGGCAGCCGGCCCTTCTACGTGTTCATCACCGCCGCTCTGCTCCTCTGCATTCCGCTCGCCGCCTACTACAACTTCACGCAGCTCTACCTCCAGACCGCGCAGGTGCCGCGCATCGCGGCGACGCAGACGCTCGGCCAGATGTCCGAAACGATATTCATGTTCCTCATGCCGTTCTTCTTCGCGCGCCTCGGCGTGAAGTGGATGCTGGCAGCGGGGATGGGCGCCTGGGTTCTTCGCTACGTGCTATTCGCGCTCGGAGCGCCTGGCGCCGTCTACTGGATGATCGTCGGCGGCATCCTCCTCCACGGCATCTGCTACGACTTCTTCTTCGTCACCGGGATGATCTACGTCGACAAGAAATCGACGGCGGCAATCCGCGGACAGGCGCAGGGCTTCTTCGTGTTCGTCACCTACGGCGTGGGCATGCTGATCGGTGCCCAGGTGGCCGGCAACATCTACAATCGCTTCCTCGCCGGAGCGCCGGGGCTCACGCTCGACCAGTGGCGGAGCTTCTGGCTCCTGCCCGCGGCGTTCGCCGCGGCGGTTCTCGTCTTCTTCACCCTCGCCTTCCGCGATCGCCAGGTCGAAGCGAGGCGAGGTGCCGGTCTGGCGGCTGCCGAGCCAGCAACCCCAGCGGGGCCCTGACATGAGCGACATTTCGCGTCGCGACTTCGTCGCCGACGTCGCCAAGGCCAGTGCGGCGTTCACCATCGTCCCTCGTCACGTCCTCGGTGGTCCGGGCTACAGAGCGCCGAGCGATACGCTGAACGTCGCGTGCATTGGCGTCGGAGGGATGGGCCGCTCCGACGTCAACGGCGTCAGCGGAGAGAACATCGTCGCCATGTGCGACGTCGATGACCGTATGGCGGAGACGAGCTTCCTGCGCTTCCCCGCCGCGAAGAAGTATCGCGACTTCCGGCAGATGCTCGAGCGCGAGGGAAAGGGCATCGATGCGGTCACCGTCTCGACGCCCGATCACACGCATACGGTCATCGCGATGGCGGCGATGCGGATGGGAAAGCACGTCTACTGTCAGAAGCCGCTCGCGCGCACCATTCACGAGGTGCGAACCCTGATGGATGGCGCGCGTCGCTACAAGGTCGCCACGCAGATGGGAAATCAGGGACACGCCGGCGAGGGCACACGACGGATTCGTGAATGGGTCGAGGCGGGAGCGATCGGTACCGTTCGCGAAGTGCAGTACTGGACCAATCGTCCCATTTGGCCCCAGGCGATCGAGCGCCCCACGGAGCTGCACGTTCCACCGCCGACGCTCGATTGGGATCTGTGGTTAGGCCCGGCCGCCGAGCGTCCGTATCATCCCGCGTACGCACCGTTCCGCTGGCGCGGGTGGTGGGACTTCGGAACCGGCGCGCTCGGCGACATTGCTCCGCACGCGATGGACGCGGCGTACTGGACGCTCAACCTTGGCTTCCCATCGCGCATCGAGGCGGAGACGACGCGACCCTTCCCCGAGACGGCGCCCCGCGTCTCACGCATCGTCTATGAGTTCCCTGCCCGCGGCGCCCGTCCCGCTGTCCGCGTTGTGTGGCGCGATGGGGAGCTCGCGGCAGCGCGCCCTGACGGGCTACCTCCGGAACACCCCTGGCCGTACAGCGACGTCGGCAGCCAGGTATGGGTCGGAAGCGATGGGATGTTCGTCGCCGACGCGTACGGCGAGCGTCTGGTGCACCTGAATGCGGCGCGTCACAAGGAGCTGACGGCCTCACCGCCGGCGCCGAAGTACCCGCGCGTGCCTAACGTGTACGCCGAGTGGATCGCGGCCTGCAAGGGTGGCCCCGCGGCCGGCTCGAACTTCGCGGAGCACGCAGGCCCGCTCACGCAGATGGTGCTGTTAGGCAACTTTGCCGTGCGCGCCGGAAAGCCGATCGATGTGGACCCCGCGACGGGAAACCTGAAGACGACTGGGATTCCGGAGCACTATTGGAAGCCCGAGTATCGTAAGGGATGGGCGCTGTAGGCATCTACAGAACGGCAAAGACGTCAGATGTCAGAATACAGAGTTCAGAATTCTGACATCTGACGTCTTTGCTGTTCCCTTACCCCTTCCATTCCCCTTTCGCGACCTTAGGGACGAACTTCTCAAGGTCCTTCGGCGGAAAGTCCAGCGTCCTCCCTGCCTCCGCGCTCGCGTAGGCCGTCATCAGGACCTTCACCACCTCGAAGCCGTCGTCGAACGTTAGGCGCGGCTTCTCCTTCCCGAGG
Source organism: Gemmatimonadaceae bacterium (assembly GCA_035765135.1). Classification (GTDB taxonomy): domain Bacteria; phylum Gemmatimonadota; class Gemmatimonadetes; order Gemmatimonadales; family Gemmatimonadaceae; genus JAICNG01. The sequence continues at coordinate 5,237 of DASTYE010000177.1, forward strand.
AAGACGCGCACGAAGTGGCGGTCCTCCGCCTCGTAGCCGTAGGCGGCGGCCTCGTTCGCGACGACCGGCATGAGCCCCATCTCGGCGTTCTGCTTCTCGACCAGGTCCTCCCCTTCCTTGCCGCGGACCTCGCGACTGAAGAAGAGCTTGAGCCCCGCATCGAGCGAGTTCCACTGCATCGAGTACTCGGGGCCGAGCAGCTCGGCCGAGAGGCGAAGCCCCGCGCCGACGAAGCTCCAGGAGGTCGTCGCCTCACCGAGCACGGTGAGGCCGTCGTCCGTCTCGAATTCGATGTGCACGGCGGCGAAGTCTTCCGACGGCGCCGACGTATAATCGACCTCCTTCCCCATCCGCGCCTTCAGCTGCTTCGCGTATTCGGGCCGACTCCACTTGAGACTCGCGATGTGGCCCGTCACCCGCACCGGCTTCACCGAGTTGCGCGGCGCTCCCGGCTTCGTGAGGAGGTGGCGCACGACCAGCGCCGAGTGGCACATCATGTCGTTGAGCACGCCCCCGCCTTGCAGCGTTCCGCGCCAGAACCAGGGCGCGTGCGGGCCACTGTGCTCCTCGGCGGCGCGCGCGAGATAGGGCCTGCCCGTCGTGGCCGCGCCGCGCGCCCAGATCAGCTCACGCCCTGTTTCGACCTGTGGCGAGAAGAGCTGATTCTCGAGGTAGCCGGTCGGCACGCCGATCCGTTTGACCAGCTCGATGACCTTCTTCGCTTCGGCGACGTTGCGCGCGAGCGGCTTCTCGCACGCGATCCCTTTCAGCTTGCCCTTTCCCTTCTCCACCGCGGTGACGATCTCCTCGACGTTCTCGAGCCGTGCGTGGTTCGGTCCCGACAGCCAGATCGCGTCGATGGCTGGGTCGGTCACCATGTCGGTGATCGTCTTGTACGGCTTGGCCTCTCCAATATCGAGCTCGCGCGCGAGCTTGGCGGCGGCAGCGGCGTTCTTCGCGTTCGGGCTCCAGATGCCGCGAACATCGCCGTCGCGGACCGTCGTCCATCCGCGCAAGTGGAACTTCGTGTTGAACCCGCTGCCGACGAAACCGACGCCGAGTCGCTCCCCACTCATCGTGTGTCCGCCTTGTTCATGAGGTCATAGCTGACGCCCAGCTTCCGAAGTGCCGGCTCGGGGCAGCCGTTCCACGTCGGCATGGCCGTGTTCCCCAGGTATTGAAGATCCTTCACACCGATCGCGCTCGAGAAGAAGCCCGCCGCCACCATGTCGCGCGCGCGCGCGAAGAACGCCGCGCCGTGGCGAAACTCGGGGCGCACACGATCGGGGTACGCGATGTCGTCGAGTATCTGGTGCCGCTGCGCGGGAGTCGCCGCCGCGTAGACGACGCCGAAGCGCCTGCGACTCTCCGAGTCGATCCAGCGAAGACCGCCGCGCCATTGCGTCCGCATCTCGACCGACGTCTCGGTGCCGGCGAGGTTGTGCTCGAGGAAGGCGATCACACCGGCGTCGGTGGCATTCCCGGAGCGCTCATCACGCGGGATGATGTCGTTGGCGAGCGCCCGCATGGTGCGAGTCTCGCGAGCGTTGAAGAACCGGCGTTGCTGCGACGCGCGCGGCGGCCGCTTCGTGTCCGCGGCCGGCTGGTTAGGCGCCTCGTGCGTTTGACGCGGCGCCTGCTGCCCCTGCTGCTGTTGCTGCTGCCACACGACGGCGCCCGCCAGCGGAACCGCTCCCAGCACTTTCAGCGCCGCGCGGCGGCTCAGCTCCCGGGGCCGCGGCTCCTCGGGCTGTTCCTGTGGCTCGGCGTCGCCGTGTTCCGGATCGAGCGTCATAGCGCCCCCTGCTTTCGTTGCTCGGTGATGTAGTCACTCGTGCGCCACGCGAGCGCCAGGATCGTCCACGTTGGATTCTTGTCGCACTGCGAGACGAACGGCCCGCCATCGGTGACGAAGAGATTCTTGCAGTCGTGGGCCTGGTTCCAGCCGTTGACCGCCGAGGTTTTCGGATCAGCCCCCATGCGTACGCATCCGAGCTCGTGGATGATCCGTCCGCCCGGGGCAATGCCGTACCCCTGCTCGCGCGTCGGCATCGGCGAGAACACCTGCCCGCCCATCTCCGCGATCAACGCGCGGAAAGTCTCCTGCATGTGCTTCACCTGGTTGTACTCGTGGTCGGTCCACTTCCAGTGGAAGCGAAGAACCGGAATGCCCCACTGGTCGACCACGGTCGGATCGATGTCGCAGTAGCAGTGCTCGTTCGGAATCTGCTCGCCGCGTCCGGAGAAGCCGATCGTCGCCCCGTAGAAGCGGCGGTAGTCATCCTTGAGCTTCTTGCCGTAGCCGCCAGCGCCCGGATACCGGTGGATGCCGCCCATGAAGCCGTACGACGGCTGGGAGAGACCACCCCACACCTCGATGTGGTAGCCGCGCGGAAAATCGAGCTTCTTGTTGTCGAGCCACCACGGCATGTAGACGTGGCCGCCACCGACGCCGTCCTCGTTATGCACCACGTGGTCCACCATCGACGGGATGAACCCGGCGACATCGGTGCCGGTCGTGTCGGTGAGATATTTCCCGACGACACCGCTGGAGTTCGCGAGCCCCTGCGGGAAAGCGGAGGACTTCGAGTTGAGCAGCAGTCGCGCGCTTTCACACGCGCTGGCGGCGAGCACGACGATACGGGCGGCGACGTGGCGGTCCTCTCCCGTGGCCTTGTCGATGTACGACACACCGGTGGCCAGGCCGTCGCTGCCAACGGTGACCTCGCGCGCCATCGCGTTCGTCAGGAGTCGCAAGCGTCCCGTGGTCAATGCCGGACGCAACAGCACTTCCGGGCTGGAGAAATTCGCGTTCACCGCGCATCCGCGATTGCACTGCCCGCAGTAGTGACAGGCCGGCCGGCCGCGGTGTGGCTTGGTGATGACGGAGAGACGTGCCGGGATACAGGTGACGCCGAGCTTGTCGCTCGCTTTCTTCACGAGCAGCTCGTAACACCGCGGCTTCGGCGCCGGATGAAAGTGGCCATCGGGATGATTGCGCAGCCCTTCGGCGCTCCCGAAGATGCCGACGAGATCGTCGACGCGATCGTAGTATGGCGCCACGTCGTCGTACCCGATCGGCCAGTCGTCACCGAGCCCATCGATGCTCTTCCCCCTGAAGTCGTCGGGGCCGAAGCGCAGGGAGATGCGTCCCCAGTGGTTGGTGCGTCCGCCGAGCATTCGCGCGCGCCACCAGTCGAACGTCGTGCCCTCGGCGCGCGTGTATGGCTCGCCTTCGACCTCCCATCCGCCATCGCAGGCGTCGAACTCGCCGAATGGACGCAGGCGGGTCGCGCCGCCGCGACGCATGGACGTGTGGTTGGGGAGCAGCATGGTGGAGTTCTTCGTGCTCCACCATTCCGGGCCGGCCTCGAGCATCACGACGCGGGCGCCGGCGCGCGTGAGTGCGTACGCCGTCATCCCGCCGCCGGCGCCGGAGCCGACGACGCAAACGTCGTATTGCTGCCGTTGCCGTGTGGGGATCTGTAGCATCGAGGGAGTCGAGGGGTTTGAGGTGGTGGACGTACCGAGGTGGTCAAGGTCGTCAAGGTTGTCGAGGTGATCGACGTGACTTCATTGCGAGAGCCCCTCGATCACCTCGACGACCTTGACGACCTCGACGACCTCGACCTACCAGGTCAACTGCGCCAAATGCGCGTGACTCACGCGCAGTGTCTCGAGCGGATTGGCGGGATCGTCGTGCTCCACGAAGGCGTGACGGAGGCCCGCCTGCTCGCGACGCGAGAAGATCTTCGCGAAGTCGATCGTCCCCTTGCCGACGTCGACCATCCGATGATCGGGGGCACCCGCCGAGTCCTTGACGTGCACGAGCTGCACGCGCCCTGGGAAGCGCGCGAAGTAGCTCAGGGGATCGGCACCGGCCTTCGTCGCCCAGTAGAGATCGAGCTCCAGGACGACGAGGTTCGCCTCCGTCTCGTTCATCAGCACGTCGAGCGGAACGCTTCCACCCATCGGCTCGAGCTCGAAGTCGTGATTGTGGTAACCGAGCTGCATCCCCGCCGCTTTCACCTTCTCGCCGATCCGGTTCAGCTCTTCCGCGAGACGCCGATAGTCGTCCAGCGAGCGCCGCGCCTCGGGGGCGAGCCACGGAACGATGAGATAGCGGTGGCCGACCTGCGTGGCCGCGGCGATCGCGGCACTGGTGTCGCTTCGGAAGGCCTCGATCGGCACGTGTGAGGACGGCGCCGTGAGGTTCAAACGCGCGAGGAGCGCGCGGATCTCGGCTGGTGATTTGCCGTGGTACCCCGCGAACTCCAGCTCGCGATACCCGATTTCGGCGATGCGCGAAATGGTCCCCTCGAAATCACGAGCGAGGTCGCGGCGTACGGTGTACAGCTGAACCCCGATGCGCTCGAGGCGCTCACCGGGTTGCGTGTTGCCGACGCGCGAGCATGCAGCTCCGAGCAGCGCGGCCCCACACGTCGAGAGAAACGATCGGCGGTCGGTCACGGGCGGGAAAGTGGCATCAAAACCCAAAGGTGTCGAGGGTGTCCAGGGTGTCGAGGGTATCAAGGGCACCCCCTTGATTACCTACCTTGACACCCTCGACACCCTCGACAGCCTCGACACCCTTTGCAAGGGACACCCTCGACACCCTGGACACCCTCGGGTTTATCTTTCCGCGCCATGGCATCTACCATCCGCGCCGATCTCGACTATCGCCCGTCCTATCTCGCGGCCGCCGTCACTGCGGCCGTCGTGCTGCTGATCTACCTCATCACGCTGTCGCCATCGACGGCCATGTGGGACGCCAGCGAATACATCGCCGCCGCCCACGTCATGGGGCTGCCGCACCCTCCGGGCAATCCGCTGTTCGTCATTCTCGGGCGATTCTTCGCGATCCTGCCGATCGCGCCGACCGTCGCGCAGCGAATCAATATTCTCGCCGCGCTCACCAGCGCGATTTCCGCGGGGATGTGGTTCCTCATCACCGAGCGCGTGCTGGTGAGCTGGCTCGCCGACCGCTGGCAGCGCATCGCCGGAGGCGTGGCGGCCGCTCTCATAGGCGCCACCGCATTCACGGTGTGGAATCAGTCGGTCGTGAACGAGAAGGTGTACACCATCTCCCTGCTCGGCATCGCGATCATCTCGTGGCTGACGGTGCGCTGGTCCGACGATCCCGACGCGCCTGGCGCAAATCGCTTGCTGATCCTCATCGCGTACCTGCTCGGTCTCGGGTACGCGAACCACATGATGGGCTTTCTCGCCGGCCCTGCGGTGGCGGTCGCCGTCATCATGCGTCGCCCGCAAATCCTGCTGGACTGGACCCTCATTCTCATGTGCGTGGGAGCGCTCGTGCTCGGCATGACGCCGTTCCTCACGCAGCCGATTCGATCGTCGTTCAATCCTCCCATCAACGAAGGGGAACCGACGACCTGGCAGGCGTTCTGGGACAACTTCAATCGCAAGCAATACGGAAAGCCGAGCGTCTTCGAGCGGCAGGCGCCGCTCGCCGGCCAGATCGGGATGTACTGGCTCTACTTCAAGTGGCAGTGGTTGCGGGATCTGGAAGGGCAATGGCCACGAATCCAGCAGGTACTCGCCGCGCTGTTCATGGTGCTCGGGCTCCTCGGCGCGTGGGTGCACTGGAAGCGTGATCGCCGGTCGTTCTGGTACTTCGGCACCTTCATGTTCACGCTGACGGTGCTGCTGATCTACTACCTGAACTTCAAGTACGGCTTCTCGCAGAACCGCCCCTCGGAGCTCAGCGAGGTGCGCGACCGTGACTATTTCTATCTCATCTCCTTCAGCGCCTGGGGCGTGTGGACGGCACTCGGCCTCGTGTATCTGTGGGAAGCCGTCGCGCATGCGTTAGGCGCGGAACGCGTGAAGGTGGGGCGGGAGACCGTCGAGCTTCCACGCCGGCGATCGTGGCTGGCCGCGACGCCGGTGCTCGCCCTCGCGCTCATTCCGCTGTTCACGAACTGGAAGACAGCCTCGCGCGCCGGTCACACCGACACGGCCGACTTCGCGCACGACATGTTGAACTCGGTCGAGCCCTATGGTGTGCTCGTGACCGTCGGGGACAACGACACCTTCCCCCTCTGGTATGCGCAAGAGGTCGAAGGGATCCGCCGCGATGTGATCGTCGCGAACACGTCGCTGCTCAATACCGAATGGTACGTGCGGCAGCTCATTCGGCGCCCGGTGTTCGAGTACGACGCCGAGAAGGGTCCGGCCGTGTATCGCGGAAAACAGTGGACGAAGCCGTCAGGTCCGCCGGTCGACCTTACCATCGCACAGGCCGATGCGCTTCCGCCATACATCGAGATTCGCGAGCCGCAGATTTTCCGGAAGGGGACCATCGTGGCGACGATCCCGCCACAGGTTCTCGACAAGGCGAGCATGCTCGTGCTGCGCATGATCGCCGACGCATTTCCCGAGCGCCCGATGTACTTCGCGCGGACATCCGGCAGCTACGGCCGCAGCCTCGGCCTCGAGCCGTACTTGCTACAGCAAGGGCTCGCGCGGAGGCTCCTCCCGGCGATTCCCTCCGCCGACCGCGATACGCTGATGCTCCAGGGTGAGGGCTGGTTCGATCTGCCCAGGTCCCGAACGCTCTGGAATGAGGTCTTCAAGGGACACCACTCGATCATTGCGCGGGGAAGCTGGGTCGATCGCGCGTCCGTCGGCATCCCGTATCTCTACGTGGCGACGGCCGCCAATCTCTACGAAGCCGAGTTGATGGCGGGCAACACCGCGCGGGCCGACAGCGTGATGCGCACGGCCGAGGCCGTCGCGCGCGCGACGGGACTCGGCGATATCTTCGACCAGCAACGGCCACCGGCGCCCCCGGTCGGCGACACGGCGCCGCGATTGCCGTTAGGCGGAGACACCGGACGGCGCTGAGGCCACAGTGCCTGGCCGCGGTGTTGCCCGAACCCCGGCACCGAGCGATCTTTCAAGTGGGAGGGCTGGCAGAATGGCTATTGCACCGGTCTTGAAAACCGGCGTCCGCAAGGACTTGGGGGTTCGAGTCCCTCGCCCTCCGTTCCCCTGACACATGACGAAACGCCCCGGCGACCATTCGCCGGGGCGTTTCGTCCAAGGCCCGTGCGCGGGCCTAACGCGCGATCACTCTTCGTCCTTCCGCGCTCCCGTTGTTGCCTTTCGGCGGCTCATGAACGGGAGCTGCGCGTACTCGTACGTCGCCCGCACCGACCACTGCGCCCCGTTGAAGCCGAACGGCGTCAGACCGCTGTACAGATAGATCCCGCGAGTCTGGTTAGGCGTGATGTTCGTGTCGGGATAGACGTCGAAGATGTTGTTCCCGCTCAGCCCCAGCGACAGCTGCGGCGTCACCTTGAACGAGAGTGACAAGTCGGTAATCCACTTTGCCTGGAATACCTGGTCCTGTGCCGGGTTCGTCGCGCGACTGGTGATCTTTCCGAAGCGGCTCGTATGCGCCATGACGTTCAGCCGGTCCCAGTCCCACGTGGACGTCAGGGAGATCGTGCGACGGGGCTGACCCTCTTCCAGACGCCCACGCTCGACGCGGTCGAACAGCGCCGAGCTGACGGCCGCGAGTTGTGGCGGCGTCGGGTCCACGTGAAGAACCTTCGTGCGGTTCTCGTTGAATCCGCCGGTGAAGCGGAGCAGGCCCTTCGTGTCGAGGTCGATCGCGAAGCTCGACACGATGTCGAGTCCGGTGGTGCGCGTGTCGACGGCGTTCGTGAAGTACCGCGCGCCGTTCACGCCGACGATCCCGTGGTTGGCGAGCGTGTCACGCACCGAGTTGTGGATGAAGTTCCCCGACAGCACGATGCGATCGTCGATCTCGACCTGATACCAGTCCGCCGTCAGCGAGAAGAACGGGACGGGATTGAACGTGACGCCGGCGCTGAGATTCACCGACTCCTCGGCGCGCAGCGGTCGGGCGCCGAGCAGGGTCGCGCCCAGGCTTCCAATCGCGAAGGTGCGGATCTCGAACGGCGTGCTGACACCGCCCACGTTGACGAAGTTCGTGGACACCGCCGAGAAATACGACTGGCCGAGTGAGGGAGCGCGGAAGCCGGTCTGCGCCGCCCCGCGCACCGCCAGGCCGTCCTTCAGCTCGTACCGCATCGCGACCTTCCCGTCGCTCGACCTGCCGAAGTCGGAATAGTCTTCGACGCGACCAGCGAGGGCCAGCAGAAGATCCTCGGTCGGATTGAGCTCGAGATCGATGTAGCCGCCGACGTTGCTGCGAGACTTGTCGCTTTCATCCTCGGGGCGGAATCCTGGAAAGACCTGCGCGAACGGAGCCGCCGGCGCACCCGCGTTCGGCCCATCGAGGATCGGCACGGTCCCGATGCGGTACGAGTTCTCGTCGCCACGCTCGAGCTTGAAGTTGTCTCGGCGATATTCGCCCCCAACGGAGACGCTCAGGGCACCGACCATCGTGTTGAACTGCCGCGTCATGTCGTAGTTGAACGTCATCTGGTTGAATCGCAGCGCCCCGGCGTAGAAGTCGCGCGGGCTGCTCGTTCCCATCGACGTGTTGAGGCTGTTATGCACCCCGAACTCGAACGAGTTGCCGCCGTAGACGCCGCCAAGATCCCAGTTCCACCCGGAGAACGCTCCACGGATCCCGGCCGACAGGGAGTTGTCGGCGATGTCGCTGCTGATCAGCGGAAGGAATCCATTCGGATAAATGGCGCGCACGGTGCGATCGTCGAAGGCCCGTCGGAAGAAGCCGGCGGCGAGGCCCTCGCGGCGGCTGATGCCGCCGAATCCGTACAGCTCCATCCCGTTCGAGAGCGGCAGCGACGTATTGGCGAATACCCCGAGGTCGCGCGTTGCCGCATCTCCCTGCCAGCTCAGCCGCGTTCCTTCCACGCAGTTGGGCACGGTGAACGTGCCGCTAGTGCACTGCGGCGTCACATCCGGCCGCGCCCGATTGGTGCTGTCGCGATCCCGCCATTCCGCGCTCAGGTGCAGGAAGCCGTTGTTCGCGAAGCCGAGCCCGTAGTTGGTCTGGAGCTGAGTCACGCGTCCGTCGCCCTCAGTGGTCTGCCCGACACTTCCCGAGATGGAGCGATGCGCATCGGCGCGAAGCACGACGTTGATGACGCCGGCGATGGCATCCGACCCGTACTGCGCGGCGGCGCCATCGCGAAGAATTTCAATCCGGTCGATCGCGCTGACCGGGATCGCGTTGAGGTCGACGCTCGTCGAGCCGCGCCCGACCGACCCGTTGACGTGCACGAGCGCCGTGTTGTGGCGGCGCCGTCCATTCACCAGCACGAGAACCTGATCGGGTCCGAGCCCTCGCAGCGTCGCCGGACGCACGTGGTCGGTTCCGTCATTCACCGAGGGTCGTGGAAAGTTGAACGACGGAGCGAGCATCTGGATGACCTGGCTCGTCTCCGTCAGCCCGGTGTTCTTCAGGTCCTCGGCGGATAACACATCCACAGGAACCGGTGCTTCGACCGCGGTCCGATCGGGACGTCGCGAGCCGACGACTACGACCTGGTCGAGCGACAATCCCGTCTGGTCGATTCTGAAGTCCTTGGTGACGCTCGCTCCCGCCTCGACACGCACCGAATCCCGCACCGCCCCGTACCCAATGCGCGAGACGCGCAGCTCGTACGAGCCGGCGACGAGCGACAGACGGTACGTCCCGTCCGGGCGGGTCATGACGCCGGTGGTCGTTCCTGCGACGCGAACCTGGGCATCGGCCACCGGTGCGCCTGACGAGGCGTCGGTGACGCGACCCGTCACCGTTCCCACGGTCTGCGCGGCCACGGGAGCGGCGGCGGCGAGTGAAGCCAACACCGTCAGCCAGCGTCGGCCAACGGGGGGAAATGCGTTCCTGATAGAGACGACAGATGCGGACATGCGGCCTGCCTCCGGGTTGGCTGGTTGGGTCGGGTTAGCCGGGGTTCAACGGGCAAAGCGCCTGGGACAGCGCTGCGGTTCCATGAGCTCACGGCGTTGCACGCCGGTGAAATCCTGGAGGACTATGGGTTGGGAGGGGTGGTTCGCGGGTGTCCATAGTGACACCCCGGATGCGGCGGGTCAAGCGCGTTTCGCGGCGGCCAAGTGCTCGTGTCCTCGGGGCGTTTCCCGCGCCTGACGCGTGAGCGGCTCTATGCCGGCAGGCGGCCCGTGAGGCTCTTTGCGGTGAAAGGGCCCGGTTCCGCGATCAGCGCGCGCGCATTGTCGACCTGGCCCCAGGTATTCCAGAGGAGCACGCCGCGCACACGCCCCTCCTTCAGGTAATAGACCACGCCCTCGCGAAACGGCTCCTTCCAGTCCGCCACGGTCTCGTACCGCGAGTCCGTATCCCCTACCGCCTCGTATCCCAGCTCGAACAGGTCCGAGTAGAACAACGGGAGATGGTGGTAGCGTGTTCCCCGCCCCGCCATGTTCAGCCCGGCTATGCGACCCATGGTGTTGGCATTGTCCTCGTGCTCCACGCGAAGGCGCGACCCCAGTGCCGGGTTGAAGAAGTTGGCTACGTCGCCGGCCGCGTAGATGTCCGCGTGGCTCGTGCGCAAGAACTCATCGACGACGATCCCGTTCTCGACGCGCAGGCCGGCACGCTCGGCCAACGCGACGTTAGGCACGATCCCCAGCCCGGCAATGACGGCGTCAACCTCGAATTCAGCCCCGGTCGTGGTCTGGATGACGACGCCGCCTCCCTGTGCCCGGACGGACTGCGCTCCGTCACCCGTCCGAATCTCCACGCCTTTCTCTCGATAGTACTCGACGAGAAACCTGGACAGCTCCGCGGGGAACACACGAGCGCCGAGTCCCTGCTCCGGGACGACCATGGTCACGTCGTGACCCGACATTCGGAGCGCCGCGGCGATCTCGGTGCCGATGAATCCTCCGCCGAGCACTGCGAATCGCCGCGGCTGTCCCGCGAGCGATCGCAGGCGGCGGTAATCGTCGTACGTCCGAAAGTAGATGATCTGGTCCGATTCCATCGGGAGGCGGCGCGGTGACCCGCCGGTCGCGATGAGCAGCTTGTGAAAGCCGTACTCACGCCCGGCGTCATCCGTAACGCGCTTCCTTACCGGGTCGATCTCCACAGCCTGCCGACCGAGCTGCAGCTGCTCTCCAGCGTCGGCGGTGTTTCGCCAGATGCTTTCGGGTGCATCGCCTTTCCAGAGGCCCTTGGACAGCGGGGGCCGGTTGTACGGCGGATGGGTCTCGGCGCTGATGACGCCGATGGATGCGTTGCCGTCCGCCTCACGAATGCCGTGCGCGGCGGCGTCGCCGGTCATGCCGCCGCCAATGATGAGATAGTCGTAGTGTGTCATCACATGTCCCGGTCGCCGAGCATCGCCTGCCGCACGTCAGCGCAACCTTTGCGGGAACTGGTTGATGATCCCGGCGCTGAGCATATCCGCCATGTGCAGAATCTGCACGTGGACCTGATCGTAGAAGGCGATATCCGACGCGAAATCTCCTGTCAACCGCGCGACCGCCTCGGCGAGCGTCAAGTCCAGGTGCGAGCGCATCATCGCGCGCATGTCGTCGAGCGGCCAGTTTCGCGGGTTGGCTGCGTTCAGAAACGCGGCAATCTCGTTAGCGTTCTCGTACCAGCGTGCCGATGCCTCGTCAACCGCGGCACCATCGCCGCGCTTCGCGGCCGAGAGAACGTCGGCGGCAATGAGAATGTGCTCGCGAAGCAAAGCCGTGAGCTGCGTACCGGCCGCGTCACCGTAGAACGGCTTGATCGCGTCGCCGATGTCCTGCTGGTTGCGAAGGAGGCGCTCGGTGGTCGGTCCGAGATCCGGAAGATCGGCCACGTCACTGACGATGAAGAGCCTCGTCCAGGTGATGTGATCCTCCCAGAGCTGGCGCATGGCGGCACGGAAGGCGGTGCGCGTCGCCGCCGCGCTGTTGCCATCCGGCATCGATGGACCGAATGCGTTCATCGACGGTCCACTGATCACGCCGTCGGCACCGGTCTCCTGGTCGGGTGAGCATGAGCCGAGCAAGAAGCCGAGCGAGAGTGCGGCGATGGATAGCAGGCGCGGGGCCGGCATGGTGTTCCTCCGGAGGTGGGGTCACGAGTCGTTCACGTGAGGAGTACGTCACGTGGTGACCGATTGGATCTGTCGAGCTCCGCCTCGCGCTCACTCGCCCCCGGTAGCCTCATCACCACATTCCTTGTAAATTTCGGCGTCTGACCGTGGAGAGGTGGCCGAGAGGCTGAAGGCGGCGGTTTGCTAAACCGTTATAGGGTTGAAAAGCCCTATCGAGGGTTCGAATCCCTCCCTCTCCGTGTTGTATGAAGCAAGAGGGACGAGAGGAGCATTCTCTCGTCCCTCTTCCCGCTTCCCCCTTCCCTGATCCCGCTTCCCTCTAACCTCCCTCCACCCTCCACCCTCTACCCTCCTCCACCCTCTCACCTTGTCGAAGCCACGCCTGCGCTTTGCCCCCTCACCCACCGGCTACCTCCACGTCGGCGGCGCGCGCACGGCGCTCTTCAACTGGCTATACGCGCGAAAGTACGGCGGCCAGTTTCTGCTCCGCATCGAAGACACCGACAAGGCCCGGAGCACGGACGAGAGCGAGCGCGCCATTTTCGAGGGGCTCCGCTGGCTCGGGCTCGACTGGGAGGAGGACGTCGTGCATCAGGGCGCGAACCTCGAGCGCCATCAGCGCGATGTGGAGCGGCTCGTCGCGGCCAACGCTGCCTATCGATGCTTCTGCACGCCCGACGAGCTCGAGCAGCGACGCAAGGAGGCTGAGGCGCGGAAAGAGAGCTTCAAGTACGACAGGCGATGCGACCGCCTCACGACGGAGGAAGTGCAGCGGCGCGTGCGAGCCGGTGATCCCTTTGCCGTGCGCTTCCGTGTGCCCGATGGCGAGACGCGCTGGGATGATCTCGTGCACGGCGACATCGGTTTTCCCAACAAGGACATCGAGGACTTCGTCGTACTTCGATCCGATGGGACGCCGATCTACAACCTGGCTGTCGTCTCCGACGACATCGCCATGCGCATCACGCTGGTGATGCGAGGGGACGACCACATCTCGAATACGCCGAAGCAGATTCTCCTCTACCGAGCGCTCGGCGCCGCGCTCCCCCAGTTCGCGCACGTGCCAATGATTCACGGGCTCGACGGAAAGAAGCTGAGCAAGCGCCACGGCGCTACCGCGGTCGGTGACTACCGCCATCAGGGAATTCTGCCGAGCGCGATGGTGAATTTCCTCGCGCTGCTCGGATGGTCACCCGGCGGCGATCGCGAAGTGATGACGCTCGACGAGATGGTGCAGCTCTTCTCGACCGACGGGTTGCAGAAAAAGGCCGCCGTCTTCGACCCGAAGAAGCTCGAGTGGATGAATGGCCAGCACTTGAGCCGCACGACGGCGATCGTTCTCGAGCCGATCGTCACGCCGCTCATGCTCGATGCCGGGATCTCTTCGAAGGACGAGCTTGCGCGGCGACGCGATTGGTATCTGTCGCTGATCGATCTGCTCAAGGTGCGTGCCCGAACGGTCGGCGATATCGTGCGGCAGGCTGCGCCATACTTCGTTGGAGACATCACGTACGAGGAGCAGGCAGTACGACAGCATTGGAAGGACGTAGCCGCCACTCTCGAAATCCTGCGAGCGACGCGCGAGCGCTTGTCGACGATCGATGCGTGGACACCCGAAGCCATGGAATCGGCCTTGCGTGAGTTCGCTGAACGGCGCAGCGTGGCCGCCGGCAAGATCTTTCAACCGCTTCGCGTCGCGCTCACCGGCATGAGCGTCAGCCCCGGGATCTTCGAGGTACTTGTGGCGATGGGACGCGACCTGGCGTTGCGTCGGCTCGACAACGCGATCGCGTCGTTGAGCACGCGCCACACCGGGGAAAATGCGTAACGACGATGCAACAGTGTTGACCACAGCGCCGGAGTCGTTGTAGGTTCTGAGTTCGAACGTCTCCGGGAGACACCTGTGTACCGGTCTCCCCTCGCCCGAGGCCATCATGCCCGAGCCACTTACCCCGATCGAGCAGCGGGTCTATCACTATCTTCTCGATTTTCTCTGCGACAACACGTATCAGCCGAGTGTTCGCGAGATCGGGAAGCAGTTCCAGATCAAATCGACCAAGACGGTCTCCGAGCTCCTGCAGTCGCTTGCCGACAAAGGGTATATCGAGCGTGATCCGTCGCGCTCACGCGGTGTGAAGCTGCTGGGGCACGAGGCGAAGCGTCGCACTCAGCCGGTCGCGTACTACGGAAAGATCGCCGCTGGTGAGCCGGCACTGCTCCCTGAGAACCGGAAAGGGTTCATCACGATGGACCGGCGTTTCCTTCCGGGCCCCGAGGTCTTTTTCCTCAAGGTCTCGGGGGACAGTATGATCGGCCGCGGTATTCTCGACGGCGACTACGTGCTCGTGCATGTGCAGGAGGCGAAGGACGGCGATATCGTCGCCGCGCGCATCGGCAGCGATGCGACGATCAAGACGCTTCGCAGGCGTGATGGCAAGATCGTTCTCGAGCCGGCGAATCCGGACGAGAAGGAGATTCCCATTGCGAAGGGGACGGACTTCGCGGTGCTGGGGGTTGCCTGCGGCATCTTCCGCCCGTTCAACGAGGCGGACGTCAACGAAGAACCGGGCGACGGGCCAGCCGCTGCCTGACGAGCGACGCTACGGCGCCGCGATCTTCTGCTCCTTGGCTTTCTTCTCGGCCGCCTCGCGCGCCTGACGCCGCTCCCGCTCTTTTCGCTCGCGAATCCGCTTCACCGCCGTCCGGAATTCCTCGGCGTTCATTGCCCGCGGCGCGTGATAGTTGATGTCAGCCGTCATCGCGCGTACGGCGCGCGCGCGATCCGCCACCGTGGGATTCGACGCGGCACCCACGTTCGCGAGCGCGCCGCCGAGCGCGAGGACCTCGCGTGGGATGGTGATCCCGCCGAGATGAATGCCCAGCGAGTCCCATCCGTACTTCTTGCCATCCTTCGTCCACGACCAGTCGCCTGGGCGCCGCTGGGCATTGGCGAGCTCGATCGAGTCCCGGACACGTTGTGTGCCGCTCACCAGCATGCTGTCGAGCTGATCCGAGATGTTGCGCGGCAACGCCAGAATCGGCGCGTTGGGATCGGTCCACACGCGGGCATCGGAATAGGAGGGAACGATGCCACGCACGGGGCCACCCCGACCGACCAGCGGCCCGCTTCCGCCCACGTCTTCGCGCGGCGTCGCGGCAGGCGGCGTCGGAATGGATGAGGGCGTCGCCGACGGCGCGACGAGCGGAGGCGCGGGCTGGCGCGGTGCGTTCTCACGCTCGGGAATTCCGTCGCCACCACTTCGCCCGGACGTCGTCTCTCCGCGGTTCGGGATCGACACGAAGCTGATGCGCTCCGGCTCCACGCGCGGACGCGTGCGCTCGAGCAGCTCGCGCAGCGGATACGGGATCGAGAGCACCCACAGCAAAAACGCGCCGGCGACGACGTGTATCGCGATCGAGATCGCGACCGTTCCGTCGACACGACGCGTCACGCGACCGACGCTCCGAAGGATGCGAGGACGCGCCCCGCGCGCGCGGCCGCTTCCGACAGCCGCTCCGCCGGAACGATGAACGAGACGCGGAAGAACCCCTCGCCTCCTCCGCCGAACGCCGCACCAGGCAGCACGATGACGCCCTCCTCGCTCATCAACCGCTCCGCGAACGCCGCACTTGGAATGCCGTCGGGCAACGCCACCCAGAGGTACATTGTCGCCCTTGGAACATCGCACGCAAACCCGTTCGCGCGAAAGGCCGAAACCGCCGCATCACGACGGGCCTGGAAGACCTCGAGGTTGCCGGGCAGGAAGTCGGCCCAGCTCTCCAGCGCCGCAATGCCGGCGGCCTGCACGGCCATGAACGCTCCCGTGTCGATGAAGGACTTCACCTTGGCGAGGACCCCGGTAACCTCCGGTCGCGCCACAGCCCATCCGCATCGCCAGCCCGTCATGTTGAACGTCTTCGACAACGAGTGAAACTCGATCGCGACATCGCGGGCGCCGTCGACATCGAAGATACTCGGAGGGCGATACCCGTCGTACGCCAGCTCGGAGTAGGCATTGTCATACACCAGGAGGGCGTCGAGTTCCCGGCACCGCCTCACCAGGCGCTCCAGATACTCGAGGGGCGCGACCGCGGACGTCGGGTTGTTCGGGTAGTTGACGTAGACGACCCGCGTGCGATTCAGGACATCGCCCGGGACCTCGTCGAGATCCAAAAGAAAATGCTTTGTCTGCCGCAACGGGACGAGATGGGGAGTCGCCCCGGACAGCACCGTGCCTCCCAGATACGCGAGGTAACCCGGCTCAGGGACGATGCATACGTCCCCCTCCTCGGCGAAGCCCAGCGCCACGTGGGCAATCCCCTCTTTGGAGCCGATCAGCGGAACCACCTCGCGCAGGGGGTCGAAGGTGTGGCCAAAACGTTTGGCCATCCACGCGACGATCGCTTCGCGGAACTCCGGGAGTCCGAGGCCGAAGCCGTAGCGGCCCATGCGCGGATCGCGTGCCGCCCGATCCAGTGCGTCGAGAACCGCCGGAGGCGGCGCCAGATCGGCGTCCCCCGCTCCCAGGTCGATGACGTCAACGCCGCGGGCCAGCAGGTCGCGCTTGCGCTGCGGGATTGCCGCGAGCGGGTACTCTGGAAGGAAGCGAACGCGCGCTGCGACGGTAGGCACTATCCCTCTGCTCGAACGGGGTTGGTGACGCGACTGACGCCCGGGATATCCACCTCGACGATATCCCCGGCGGTGAGCGGGCCCACGCCCGCGGGCGTGCCGGTGGCGATGACATCACCCGGGAACAGCGTCATGATTCCCGAGATGTAGGCGATGAGGCGCGGAATGCTGAAGGCCATGTCCGCGGCCGTACCTCTCTGTCGCTCGACGTCGTTGACGCGCGTAATCACGCTCAGGCTCTCGAGCACATCGGGAACGGGGCCCTCCGCGCCGACCGGACAGAAGGTATCGAACCCCTTCGCGCGAGTCCATTGACCGTCGGTTTTCTGAAGGTCGCGCGCGGTAACATCGTTGAGCGCGACGATCGCTCGCACATGTCCGCGCGCGTCACCCTCGGAAAGGCCGCGGGCCCGCCGGCCAATGACGACGCCGATCTCACCCTCGTACTCGACTCTCTGCGACGCCTTCGGCAGCACGATCGGCTCACCATCGGCGATGACACTCGACGGCGGTTTCAGGAAGATGAGCGGGGTCGCGGGGACCTCGTTGCCGAGCTCCTTCGCGTGCTCGACGTAGTTTCGACCCACGCAAATGATCTTCGTCGGGCGCATGCCGTTCAGTTCGAGACGCTGCCGCCCCAGACGGCGTAGAACGACCGGACCTCGCGCGCCACGTCGTCCCACGGACCGGTGATACGACGCGCCGGCGGCAGCCCGGACAGCAGCCCGCGGCCATACGATTTCGTCATCACGCGCGGGTCACAGAGGATCACCGCGCCGTGGTCGGTGCCCGTCCGAATGAGCCGCCCGAATCCCTGCTTCAAACGCAGCGCCGCATTGGGAAGCATGTAATCGCGGAACGCATCACCGCCCCGCTTCGCGATCTCCTCGCAATGTGCCGCGGTGAGTGGCTCGGTAGGTACCCGGAACGGGAGCTTGGCGAGCACGAGCCCGCGCAACGCGCGACCGGGAACGTCGATCCCTTCCCAGAACGACGCGGTGCCAAGGAGAATCGCGCGGCCGGATTCGCGAAACCGTCGCAGCAGCGCATCGCGCCCGTCGTCCCCGTGGACGAGCAACGGCCACCGCCGCTCCATCCCGCGCGCCCGAAGCTCGCTCGCCGCGAGCCGCACGTCGCGATGACTCGTGAACAACACGAAGATCCCGCCATCGCTCGCCTCGGCCACGTCGATCCCGATGCGCACGACCCCCTGGAGATGCGCGGCGGCGTCGGCGTTCGGCGCCTCGATATCGGTCGGGATGACGAGGATCGCCTGGCGCGGATACTCGAATGGCGATGCATAGATCCCGGTTCGCGGCGAGAGCGCGGGATCATCCAGGCCGAGGCGGTTCGCGAGGAACCGAAAGCCGTTGTCGTCGGCGAGCGTCGCGCTCGTGAGCACCGCGGTCTCCACACGCCGGAAGAGATCCTCGCGAAGGATGGGCGCCAGATCGAGCGGCACCGCGGTGGCCGCCACGTTAGGCTCACGCCCCCGCAGCTCCAGCCACCGCACCGACGGCTCGGCCTTCGACGGGGGATTCAGCGTGCGGGTGAGACCGTCGCCAAGCGCTTCGAGACGCCGCGTCACCCCGCGCATCTCCGAGAGGAGCGATGCGACCGCCTCGTGCCTGGACGAATCTGATTCGAGGCGCTCGCGCACGAGACGCAGCCCGTCCTCGAGCAGGGCGATCTCGCCTAACGCATCAGCCAGGGCGACGCGGAGCCCCGCGTCCCACACCGGATGCGTGGCGAACGCATCGGTCAGCCGCATCACCGGCTGACCGTAGTTTCGCACCAGGGCCTCGAGGATGTCGAAGACGCGGCTTCCCTTCTCACGGGCACCATCCACCGCCGGCGCGAGCCGCATCCGAACGAGATCGAGGCTGGCCGTGCTCAACAGGTCGCGCTGGGACGCGAGGCGCATCGTCAGGGCCGTGAGCAATCCCTTCCCCTTGCGATCCAGTCGGTTGAGCAGGCGCACCAGCGCGCGACGGGTGACGGTCGTCCCGAGATGCGACGCCGCCGCGTCCTCGACGTGGTGCGCCTCATCGATGACGATCCGTCGATAGGCGGGGAGCACCGCGGCGTCACTCCAGTTCTGCTGCGCACGGCGGACCGCGAGGTCCGACATGAGGAGGTGGTGATTCACGATGATCACATCCGCCTGGGCCGCCGCCTTTCGCGCGCGAAACAGGAAGCACTTGTCGAAGTGCGCGCACTTGAGGCGACCGCAGAGATCCGGCTCGGCCGCGACCTCATCCCATACCTCCGGGCGCGGGGGCGTCGCGAGATCGGCGAGCGACCCGTCGGTCGTGCGCGCCGCCCAGGCGCGAACCTCCTCCAGCTCGCGGCTCAGAGAGGCATCGAAGAGTCCGCCCGCGGCACCGGCGTTCTCGAGCCGCATGAGGCAGAGGTAATTCCGCCACCCCTTGAGCAGCGCGTACCGCACAGGCTGATCGTCGAGGGCCGTCTCGAGAAAGGGCAGGTCCTTGCCGACCAGCTGCTCCTGGAGGTTGATCGTGTTCGTCGAGACGACGGTTCGCTCGCCGTTGGCCGCCGCCCATCGCAGCGCCGGCACGAGGTAGCCTAACGACTTCCCGACTCCTGTTCCCGCCTCGAGCAGCCCGATCCCGCCCCTGTTGTACAGCTCGGTGACCGCCGCCGCCATGTCGCGCTGCGTTGGACGATCCTCGTATCGTTCGAGCGTATGCGCGATCGGCCCGGAGGGGCCGAGCAGACCGCTGACCGCCTTGGCGTCGAGACACGTGACCACCGCGGCCTGCGGAACCTCGACGACGACATAGAGCGAGCGCGCTTCATTGTCGATGATGCCGAAGCCCACACCACCATCGTGCATGCGCGCCGCGACCTCGAGGTCGGCGTCCGACGGCTCGAGATCCCCGGTGGGGTGATTGTGCAGGACCATCTCGCCACGCTGGGCGACCCCGGGAAGCGCGATGACGCTGCGAACGTCGCCGCGCGAGACGACGCGCGCCGCCGAGACGCACCCCTCCTCATCGAGCTGCGCGACGAAGCAGACCTCCCGCCCGCCGGCCAGCGTAATCGCCGCCCGCATCGCGGCGCTCGCCGCCCGCGCGATACGAGACGGCGAAGAATGCGCAACGCGGAACGCGGAAGGCGGTGTGGGCTCGGCGACGGCTTGCGGCTGGCCAAGACGCGGGGGAGTCGCCGGGGCAGTCTCCCTCGACACCCTCGACGACCTCGACGACCTGGACGACCTCGACACCCTCAGGTCTTCAGCGGCTTCTTCTTCGCCGCCGGGAACAACACGTTGTTCAAAATCAGGCGATAGCCCGGCGAGTTTGGGTGCAGAGAGAGATCGGTCGGCGGGTTACCGATGCCGTGTTGAGGATCCTCGGGGTCGTGGCCCCCGAGATAGGTCCAGCTTCCCTTCCCGTAGTTGCCGTGCAGGTACTTGGTCCACGGGGCACCCTCTTCCTCGGCGAGCACGCTTACTCCGGGTTTGAGCACCCGGCGCATGAAGCTCGTCGTCACGCCGTAGAAGTCAGGAATCACGGTGCGGTGATTCTGCACGAGGATCGTCTCGACCGGATCGAATTTGGCGCTGAAGCTGAACAGCGTGAACGTCCCGAGCGGCTGACGACGCCCCGGCACGTTCACCTGATGCCCATCGATGTCGCTCTGCGCGTTGACGAAGGGCGACTGCTCGAGGTGGGCATTCGTGAACGCGAACGAGCGTTGCCATCGAAGCTTCGCGTCGGCGTTGCCGTCCACCGGCGTGCCATCGGCGAAGTTCCCCGCAATGTCGACGTCGAACCCGGCGATCGCCAGCTCCAGCGTCTCGGTGGCGCCGCACATCGCGAAGAGAAAGCCTCCATTCTCCACGTACTGCCGCATCCGCTCCGCCACTGCCTTCTTGAGCGCCGGCGGGTTGGGAAAGCCGAGCCGCTGCGCCATGCTCTGCGCCGATTGCACCTGCTGGATGAACCAGGGCGCGCCCCGATAGGCAATGTGGAACTTCGAGAACTGACCCGTGAAATCCTCGTGATGCAGGTGAAGCCAATCGTACTTGGAGAGGTCGCCCCGCACCACTTCCTCGTCGAACACCGTCGCGTATTCGATCCCCGCGTACCGGAGAGCGAGCGTCACCGCATCGTCCCAGGGCGGAGCGTTCGGCGGCGTGTAGATCGCGACGCGAGGCGCCTTCTCCAGGGGAATGGCGTCCATGTTTCCCCCGGCGATCTCCGCCCGGATTGCCCCGAGGCGTGAGGCGGAGAGCGGCTCGACGGTCACGCCGTCGAGGCCGGCGCGCCGGCGAACGTCGGCCGCATCCGGCAGAAGGAACGATCCGCCGCGATAGTTGAGGAACCACTCGGCGCGCAACCCATCCTTGATGGCGTTGTACGTCAGCCCGTACGCCTTGAGATGGTTGCGCTGCTCATCGTCCATGGGGATGAGCAGGAACTGCGCGGCCAATCGCGCAGGCGCCAGGACAGCGAAAAGGATGCAGGCGGCCGATAGCAGCCGCCGACGCGGTGTGACCATGCCCAAAGATAACCTCAGGACGCGCGTGGGATCGCGCCGCGTGCCAGGTCGAGCTCTCGCCGCGCCTGCGGCACGAGCGCGCTATTCGGGTAGGTGAGGATGAGATGTTCGAGGCGCGCGACGGCGTCGCTGTGCTTGCCGGCGCGGCGCAGCGCGCGCGCCCACTCGAGATTGGCCTCCGGCGCCTCCGGCGCCTCGGCGAACCTGGTCGCCAGCTCGCTCCACAGGAGCACGGCGCGCGCATCATCGCGAGCCGCCGCATGCAGTCGGGCGGCCACCGACAGCAGCAGAGTCCGCGCATCCTCGAGCGAGGCCGCGGCCTCCTCGAACGCGGTCGCCGCGCGCAGCGTGTCCCCGCGCGCGAGCGTGAGGAACGCGCGGCCGGTGGCCGCCGACGTGTCCGCCTTCGTGCGAGCGAGAAGGGCGAGTGCCGTGACGAGCTCGGGCGTCGTGCGCCCACGTACGCGAAGCGTCGTGCGCGCACCGGCCAGGTCACCCGAGTAGAGCGCGAGCCATCCGTTGACCTCGCTCGCCTCCGACGTCGAATCGGTGCCGAGCAACGCGCGCGCCTGCGCGACATTGCCCGCACGCACCCACGCCCACGCGACGATCGCGCGGTGTCGGCGGTGGAGCTCCGGCGTGATATGCGACGCGTAGGCATCGAGTACACCCTGAGCTTCGTCGGCACGTCCAAGTGCCGCGAGCGCCTCGAGGCGCGTGGGCAACGTCCTCACGGCCGCCTGCGCACTGTCGAGCCCGCGCTCCGCCTGCCTGACGAATTCGAGCGCGCCGGAGGGATCGTCGCCCTGCAACGACGCGCGCGCCGCGCGCAACGCGAGATCGGGGGATGGCGTCTCGCGCAGCAAGGCCTCGAGGGCAGCGCGCACGACCGACCACGCCTCCGCCTCCTCGGCACGCCTCGCGAACTCCCTCCACGCCGTGAACGTGGCCGTGTCGCGAGGAAGGTCGCGCAGCACGAGCCACGCCTCCTGCGGCGCGCCCCAGTGCAGCTCGAGCGCGGCGAGCACCCGCCGAGCGGCCACGTTCCCGCCGGCGGCGAGCAGGTCGCGCCTAACGGCTGGGCGCATCTCCACCGGCGTGGCGACCAGCGAGAGCACCGCCGCCTGCTCCAGGTACGGCGCGCGCTCGAGCGCCTGATACCACGACGCGGCGCTGAGCGCCCACTCACCCATGGCGGCGCGCAGCTGGGCTTGCTCGAGCTCCAGCCCTCGCCCGGTACCGAGCCGCGTTCTCGCTCGTTGCAGCACCGAGTCCGCGGTACGCAGCTGGCCGTCCTGGAGCAGCAGCCGCGCATACTCGCGATAGGGCGCGGCGTCACCCGGCATGTCACGGGTCCACCGCTCGAAAGCCTGATGCACGCGGTCGATGAGTCCGAGTGACCGGAGCGTGCGGATCTGCACCGCGCGGAACGCCGGCTCCCGAGGTGCGGCCGCGATCGATTTGTCGAGCACGGGAAGCAGCGAGTCGGGCCATCCGAGCTGGGCATACACACGCTCGAGCCCGAGCATCGCCATGACGGACGCGGGGGCCTGGTTCAGCGCCTCTCGATAGGCGGCCGCCGCCTCACGATACTTTTCGTCCTGCTCGAGCATCAGCCCGCGCTGCTCGGCGCCGGACTGCTGCGCCTGCGCGACCGCGGGGGCGAGCAGGAGGAGCAGGATCGCGAACCCGCGACTACGGGCGCGCCGACTCCGCATTGATTCGCTTGAAGTACTCGATGACGGCGCGCCGCTCTTCCGCGGTAAGCCCACGCAACTCCGCCCACGTCGGTTCACGGTACCGTGCGGTGGGACGCGATTGAACCTCGGCTGGCGGAGTGAAGGTGCCCTCGGCCCCGGTCGCCGATTTCGACTCGCGCTCGCCCCGATCGTCCCGCTCTTCCTTCTCCAGCGTGAGGCCGGCGTCGAGCAGACGGCGGAACAGCCGCTGCTGCCGATCGACGAGCGCCGGGTCCACGTTGCCGGCATCGAGCGCCTCCGCGATCTCACGCATCTCGCGCGCGAGCTCCGACGCGCGACCCGAGCTGCTGCTCTGCCCGGCGTTGTCGAGCCGGTCGGCGAGATTGCGCTGCTGTTCGGCGATGCCGCGCGCTTGCGCCTGGCCCTGCGCACTCATGCGTTGGCCGGGAATCGGAAGGAGTCCCTGCGCCTGGGCGTTGAGCGAACCCTGCTGCTTCGCCATCTCGCGCATGCGCTCGAGCATCTCGGCGAAGCCGGATGCGCTCTGCGCCTTTCCAACCTGCTCACGATCCTTCACGAGCGCGGCTGCCGCCCGATTCAGCGCCTGGGCCGCCTCCTGCATCGCGGGCGCGGCATCGGTGCCGCCGCGCTGTGACTCCGCGGTCCGCTCCGTAGCCTGCTGCACGCGACGTCGCGCATCCGCCAGGGCACCCTGCGCCTGCGGGGACACGTGCGTCGAGCGCTGTCCCGCCTTCTCGATCTTCTCACCGACCCGCTCCACGCCTTGCTGGAGCGCGCCCTGTTCCGCGCGCAACGACCCTTGCTCCGCTCCCTCGCGCGCCTTCTGCGCCAGCGCGTCCTGCTCGCGGGCCATTTGAATCATCTCCTGGATCGCCCGGTCGAGCTCACCGGTAAGCTCGTTCTTCCATTCCTGAATCTGACCCTCACGAGCCTCCGAAAGCTGCTGCGCGGCCTGCTCCATGTGCTCGGCCGCCTGACGAGCGTTCTCCGCGCCGGCCGTCGAACCCTGCTGACGCTGCCCTTGCTGGCCTTGCTGTCCCTTCGCTCCTTGCTGTCCCTTCTCTCCCTGCTGTCCCTGCTGCTCGCGCGCCGCCTGCCGCATGGCCTCGGCCGATTTGCGCGCCTCCTCGGCCGCGCGATCGAGCTTGGGCGGTCCCGCCTCGGCGCGCTCTTCCTCCAGCCGCCGAGCGAGCTTGTCCACCGCATCGGCGAGCTTCTTCGAGCGGTCGCCGAGCTGCTTCCCCTTTTGTCCTGACTCCGCCCCGCGAGCCATCGAGTCGGCCGTCGCCCGCTGCTGTTGCGCGAGCTCACGCGCCTCATCGCGCAGCGTTTGCATCGTGCCTTCGAGCGCCGCGCGCTTCAGCATCTCCGCGCTTCGCTCGAGCTGCTTGCGCAGCCGCTCCTGCTGCTCCTTCAGGTTCTCGAGCGCACGCCTCGTGTCGTCAGGCGAGAGCTTCTGCGCCGCGCGAGAAAGCTCGTCGAGCTGGGCCGCGAGCTCCGGCGTCAGCGCGTCCTTCAGCAGTTCCTGCGCTTCCCGCAGCTGGCGTGTGAGCGAGGTGTCGAGTGCCCCTGCTTCCTTCAGCTGCTTTTCGAGTGCTCGAGCATCCTCGCGCAGCTTCTCCACCTGCTGCGCCAGCTCGCGTTGCTCCTTCGCGAGCGCCTCCGCCTGCTGCGCCGCCTCGTGCTCCATGCTGCGGTTCTGCTGCTGCCGCGCGTCGCGATCGCGGCCCGACGGGGCGCGCTGCTCACGACGCCCCCGCGCGCGCGCGGCGTCCTCGGTGCGTCGCTCGAGCTGTCGCTGTGACTTCGCGGCCGCATCGGCTCGTGAGGCGGTCGAGTCGGCGAGCGCGCGCGCCATCTCACGACGCTCGGCGAGCGTCGGAACGCGCAAAATCAGCTCCCGACTCTCCGCCCGCTGCCGCCAGGGCGAATCGTCCGTAGCCACGATGATCAGGTGGAGCTCGTCACCAGCCTCGAGACCGCGCGGCGCGAGGTCGAGAGGCACGGCGCCTAACCAGCGCGGCTCGCCCGGCGCGGCAACGGCTTGCGTCACCTCGGGCAGCGATTCGCCGGACGCCTGCTTGCGCCAGCTCCGGAGGACGATCGAGCCAATGCCGTGGTCGTCGTTCGCCTCGGCGCGCAGCTCGATGCGATCGCCAGGCGCCACGATCGTGTCCGTCTGTGGCGCGATGATCTCCACGCGCGGGCTCGAATCGGCGAGGACGGTCAGCTCCAGCGGTGGCGGTACGTCGGGAATGGCGCCCTGCGCACCGGCGGCCCGCCACGTCCATCTCCCGCTTTCCTGCGCCGTGAATCGACCGCCGAACGCGTGACCGTCGGGCGTGAGATGAATCGTGTCGCCTTCGCTCGCGAGCACGATGCTCTGAAGGGCAGTCGAAGCACGCCCCCGCACCTGGAGCGCGGTCCCGCGCGGAAGACGGAGTGGCTCGCCGACGGCCAGGACCTCGGGCGCGCGACGAAGGTATGGCGGGTACGTCGCCTGAATCGCGACGTCCCCGACGAACGGCCGATCGGTCACACGAATGAGGACGGTATCGCTCGTCGCCCGGCCGTCGGTCGCGACGAGCACGATATCCGCGTCAACGGGGCCAAGGACGGTCGGAGCTGTTCCTCGCTCGACGGGGAGCTTCTGCTCGCTCCAGGCGCGTCCCGTCGCCCGCGTGTGCAGAACGACGTTCCGTCGCTCCGGCGCGGCGATGTTGAGGCGCACCTCTTCACCGCGCAGCACATGCGTCGGCGGATCGAGAATGACGAGCGGCGGAAGGAGGTCGCCGCTCCAGGCGCGCACCGGATGCCGCATTGCCCGCCAGCCATCGGGCGCGACATCACGCGCAACGGCGACAGTCGCCCCCGCACCGATCGCGAGGAACGCCGACAACACGCTCCAGCGTCTCGCGCGCCGTTGCATCGCTGGCGCGAGCGGTCGTCTGACGCGAGCGAGATCGGTCGCAAGGCGTTTCGCCGCGAGCGCGCCGAGTGGGCCCGAGGTGTGCACCTCGAGTGCGCCACGGAGCGATCCGGCGCGCAGTGCGCGCTCGCGCTCGATGGCCCCGGCGATATGCGCGGCCGATGCACGACGACGTCCCTCGCGCCAGGACGCGAAGAGCAGTGCGACGAGCGCGGTCGCGACGATCGCCCATGCGCCAAGCGGAGCTGAAGGACGTGTGATCCAGCGGGCCCCGCCAAGGGCGATGGTGCTGGCCGCCAGCAGAATGAACCCGATCGTCAGCGCCACACCGACGCCGCGGGTGACCAGCGCCACTCGCAGTCGCGAGCGCTCACGCGCGATGATCTGTCCGACCGTCATGAGACGGGCCTGCTGGTGATGGCGTACACGAAGAGGTTCACTCCCATGCGCAAAGCGGCTTCGTGCAGCTCGGGCGGGTCGTTATGCACATCGGCATTCTCCCAACCGTCGCCCAGATCGGCCTCGTAATCGTAGAACACGGCGAGGCGATCGCCGAGAAAGATACCGAGCCCGCGCGGGGGCTTTCCGTCGTGCTCGTGAATCTTTGGTAAACCTTTCGGAAATTCGTAGACGATGTTGTAGATCGGATGCTTGAGCGGCACATCCACGAGTCGGCGATCCGGAAAAACCCGCGCGATCTCACGGCGGAAGCTCGAGTCGAGTCCATAGTTGTCGCTGACGTGCAGGAACCCGCCGCGCGTGAGGTATTCCCGCAGGCGCTCCACCTCCCGGTCGCTCAACTTCATGTTGCCATGCCCTGTCACGTGCAGGAACGGGTAATCCCAGAGCCGATCATCCAGCAGCGTCACGCGCGCTTCGCGTCGCTCCACCGGCAGCGTCGTCCGCTGGGCGATCGCCTCGAGAAGATTCGGTATGCTGGAAGGATTCGCGTACCAGTCGCCCCCGCCGTCGTATTGCAGACGCGCGATCGCGACCCGCGTTGGCGTCGTCGCGCCAGTGAGGGTCGCGAGTGCGAGTCCGACGAGCGCGTATGCGAATCTCATTCGTGAGCGATGCGGTAGGCGAGGTTGCGTGGCGCGTGGTGCTCTTCAACAAGTAGACGAACGATATCGCGAGTCGATGCACCGCCGTCACGAAGCTGCCGGGCCTGCTGCCGGAGGGCAGCCTCGTCGGGCGGGCGCGATGCGGCCCCGGCCACGACGATCACGGCCTCGCCCTTTGGGGGATGCTCCTCATAGTACTCGACAAGGTCGTGCACCGTTCCGCGGCGGAACTCCTC
>DASTYE010000178.1:0-7261 GCA_035765135.1 Gemmatimonadaceae bacterium
GCGCGACACGCCGTGCTCTGGCGCGATGGCTTGACGATCGACCTCGGCACGCTGGGTGGGCCGAGCAGCACCGTGCAATGGCCGGGCATCAACGACGATGGAATGATCGTCGGCATCTCCCAGACCTCGAAGCCGGATACGCTCGGTGAAACGTGGAGCTGCTCGGCGTTCATTCCGTACGCAGGGAAGACGTGTGTCGGCTTCGTGTATGACAGCGGAGTGATGACGGCGCTTCCCACGCTCGGTGGTGACAACGGCTTCGCCGCCGGCGTGAACAACAGAGGGCAGGTAGTGGGATGGGCGGAGAACACCGTGCGTGACACCACCTGCCGAGGAACGCAGAAGCTCCAGTTCCACGCAGTCATGTGGGAGCCTCGGACGGGGCGAATGGTCGAGCTGCATCCGGCGGCCGGTCATTCCGCCTCGGCGGCGACGGCGATCAACGACAGCGGCCAGGTGGTCGGGATCTCCGGCGAGTGCGACGTGGCCGTCGGCCGCTTCAGCGCCCGGCGCTCGGTGATGTGGGAGGACGGGAAGGTGAAAGAGCTGCCCGATCTCGGCGGCGTGAGTTGGCACACACCGATGGCGATCAACAACCGTGGTGACGTCGTCGGGTTCTCGAACCCGCCTGGCGATGCGGATGGTCGCTTCATCGCGCGCGCGTTTCTGTGGACGGGCGGAAAGGCCGTCACCGATCTCGGCGTGCTCAAGGGCGACGCGACGAGTCAGGCGAGGGGCCTCAACCGATGGCGCCAGGTGGTGGGCATCTCCTCGGGGCCTAACGGGACGCGTCCCTTCCTCTGGCAGAACGGAAAGATGGAGGACCTCAACAAGCTCGTCGCGCGCGGCTTCGCCGACAGTCTCGTCTCGGCGCAGGACATTACCGATGATGGCCGAATCACCGGGGCGCTGGTCGAGAAGGGCACCGCGCGGGTGTTGACGTACGTGGCCTTTCCAGTGGCAAGACCCTGAGGTGTGAAGGGTGTCGAGGGTGTCGAAGTGAGGCGATCAAGGTGTTGCAGTCCCCTCGACACCCTCGACACCCTCGGTCGTAACGCCGACCGGCGGTCGTAAAGTGGATACAGCGTGCCTACGAAGAGAACTGCTGAAGGCGTTCCCGCTCCGGGAGCCGTTCGGCGACGGCGACATACAGCGTTCCGCCGTAGAGCGACGGCCGCGTGTTGATGATCGTGGGCGTCGAGAGGCCGGCCGCTTCGGCGAGGACGGGGAGCTTCACGCTCGGGACCGGATGCGGGACCCACGGACTGGCGCGGCGGCGATCGTACTCGACGATGACGATGTGGCCGCCCGGGCGCACGAGCTCGGTGAGGCGCGTGAGCACGGGTCCGGTGTCACGCACGAAATGAAGCACGTTGGCGAGCAGCATTCCGTCCAGCCCATCCTCTTCCATGCCGGGAAGGCTGAGGTGCCGGGTGAAGTCGGCGGTCACGGGGATGACGTTAGGCGCGTCGGTGAGCGCCCAGCGGGCGAGCGTGGCGATGGCGCCCGCGTCGCGATCGATCGCGTAGATGCGACTCTCGGGACCGAGGAGCTCCGCGAGCGCGCGCGTGAAGGTGCCATCTCCGGCGCCGACGTCGGCCCACGTTCCACCGCGATGGCGGAGCGCGCCGCTGATGAGGGTTACGGCGTCACTGGTATTCACATCACATCAACGATCGTCGGGTTTCATGGGTGCCATCGTTTCATCACCACAAATCCGCGAGTTGTCCCCGCGTTGTGACCGATTTGCGTCGCGTGGAGTGATCTTGCTGAGTGTCGAACGAATGAGAGGGCGGCGTAAACATATGTCGAGGAGCCATGGGTCGTTCATCCGGAATCGAATCGAGGATCCGCGATCGCGCTCCTGGAGTCACTGATATGACGGCAAGTGTAAGGCAAGCAGCGTGGGATCTCACGCTCACGCGACTCATCGATGCACCGCGTCATGCTGTCTTCGATGCGTGGACGCGCCGCGAACGCGCGATCCACTGGTGGCGTCCACGTGACTTTATGACCACGCATCTCGAGATGAACGTCACACCGGGCGGTACGTGGCGCGCGTGCATCAGGTCGCCGCAGGGAAGGGACTATTGGCAGCACGGCGTCTTCCACGAAGTCATCGCGCCCGGACGCCTCGTCTTCACTTTCATCTGGGACGCCGAGCCGGAGTACGAGACGCTGGTTACGGTTAGGCTCACTGAGCGCGGGCAGCAGACGGAGATGGCCTTCCGGCAGACGCCGTTCGTCTCGTTCGAGTCGCGCCAGTCCCATGGAGAAGGGTGGAACGAATGCTTCGACCGCCTCGAGGGGTTGGTCGACGGGTCCATCGCGCTCGCCTCGTAGAGGCTTGGCGCGTCGCCCTGGCCTCGAAGGAACCGAAACGATCCAGGAGTCGTTCCCTTGACTACGATGTCGATTTCGGCCCGGCTCGTTCGACGACTGAACAGGAGAGGCAAGAGCCGCTGAACCCGTAACTGGTTTCTCGATGTCAGAAGCCCCCAAAGCCACACGCCGCGAATGGATTGGGCTCGCCGTCATTGCGCTGCCCTGTCTGCTCTACTCGATGGACCTCACGGTCCTGTATCTCGCGGTTCCGCACCTGACGGCCGACCTGACGCCGACGAGCGCGCAGCTGCTGTGGATCAGCGACATCTACGGCTTCCTGATCGCCGGCTCGCTCATCACGATGGGAACGCTTGGCGATCGGATCGGCAGACGCCGGCTGCTGCTGATGGGCGCCACCGCGTTCGGCATCGCGTCGATTCTCGCGGCCTTCTCCTCGAGCGCCGAGATGTTGATCGTCACGCGCGCGATACTCGGCGTGGCGGGGGCGACGCTGGCGCCATCGACGCTCTCGCTCATCCGCAACATGTTTCTCGATGATCGTCAGCGGACGGTCGCCATCGGAATCTGGGCGACGAGCTTCTCGCTTGGGGGCGCCATTGGGCCGGTGCTCGGCGGGGTCATGCTCGAGCATTTCTGGTGGGGGTCGGTCTTCCTGCTCAGCGTGCCGGTGATGGCGGCGCTGCTCATCATCGGCCCGAGACTTCTTCCCGAGTTCCGCGACCCTGGCGCGGGTCGCCTGGACGTGACGAGCGCGGCGATGTCGCTGGCGGCCATCCTGGCCGTGATTTACGGGCTCAAGCGGATCGCGCAGGATGGAATGTCATCGACGCCGATGTTCGTCATCGGGCTCGGCATCCTCATCGGGATCACGTTCGTGATTCGTCAGCGGCGGCTGAGCGATCCGCTCATCGACCTGAGACTCTTCGGGAATCCCGCGTTCAGTGCGGCGCTGGCCACGAATGCGCTCAGCATCTTCGTGGCGTTCGGCACCTTTCTGTTCACCTCGCAATACCTTCAGCTGGTGCTTGGCATGTCGCCGATGCAGGCCGGGCTGTGGATGCTGCCGTCGTCGGCTGGCTTCGTTGCAGGATCGATGATTGCCCCGCAGCTCGTGCGGCGGTTCCGTCCGCCCGACGTCATGACGGCCGGCCTGCTGGTTCTCGCCATGGGATTGTTCATTCTCACGCAAGTGGAGGGAGCGCGCGCGCTCGCGCTGCTCGTGACTGGCAGCGTTGTCCTCGCGCTGGGCCTGTCGCCCGTCGTCACGCTTGGCACCGATCTGATCGTCGGGAGTGCGCCCGCCGAGCGCGCGGGCGCGGCGTCATCACTCTCCGAGACTGGCGCCGAGCTCGGCGGAGCGTTAGGTATAGCCGTGCTGGGGAGCATTGGCACGGCAGTCTATCGCCGCATGATGGCTGACGCAGTACCAGCGTCGGTGCCTCACGAGTTCGCGGAGGCTGCACGTGGGACGCTCGGGGGAGCGATCGCGACGGCGCAACAACTTCCGGGCGCGATTGGAGCCGAGCTCGCGAATGCGGCGCGCGACGCGTTCTCGGAAGGGCTCGAGACGACGGCCGGCGTCAGCGCTCTCATCGCGTTGACGATTGCGATCGTGGCGGCAGTCGTGCTGCGACGCAGCGGGTCTGCCGGCGATGCCGCGGTTCGCACCGAGGTCGAAGAGAGCGATGGCTCGACACTCATCGCTATGGCGCGGGAGGACGCATGACCGCCACGCAGGGTTCGGTGACTCTGGCGTCGCAACGGCCGGACCGGAGCGAATGCGACGCCTACTATCACCGCTACATCTCGCAGGTGCCTGACGGCGATATCCTGACGACGCTCGCGCGCGAGTTTCCGCGGACGCGCGCAATGCTCGAGCAAGTGCCGCCGGCGCGGGAGTCGTGGGCGTACGAGCCCGGCAAATGGTCGTTTCGCGAGGTCGTGGGCCACCTCGCCGATACCGAGCGCGTCTTCGCCGGTCGTGCCCTCTGGATCGCGCGCGATCCCGACACGCCGCTCCCGTCCATGGAGCAGGACATCTGGGCCGCGAACAGCAACGCGCGCAACCGCCAGCTGCGCGAGCTGCTCGACGACTGGGCCGCGGTGCGCGCCGCGACCATCGCGCTGATCCAGAGCTTCGACTCCGAGACGCTGATGCGCACAGGCACGGCATCAGGGCTGCCGTTCACCGTGCGGAGCTTGGCCTGGCTGACGGCGGGCCACGAGCTGCATCACCGGAGGATGTTCCGCGAGAGGTACGGGCTGTGAGATCCTCGGCGACGGCAAAGACGTCAGATGTCAGAATTCAGAATTCAGAAAAAACCTCCGGGAGCCGAAGTCATGGCTTCCCGTGGTTGCTTCTGAATACTGAATTCTGACATCTGACGTCTCTGCCGTTTACTCGATTATTCCTCCCAGGGCAGCCCAGGCCGCCCGAAATGTCCGTAGTTCGTGGTGCTCCGGTAGATGGGCCGTCGCAACGCCAGCCGCTCGATGATCGCGTTAGGCCTGAAGTCGAACTTCTCGGTGATGAATCGCTCGGCGCGCAGGGGATTGCCCGTGCCGAACGTCTCGACGTCCACTGACACTGGCTTCGCCTGGCCGATCGCGTAGGCGACCTGCACCTCGCACCGGTGGGCGATGCCCTCGAGAACGACCTGGCGCGCGACGTAGCGCCCGAAGTAGGCGCCGCTCCGATCCACCTTCGACGGGTCCTTGCCGCTGAACGCACCACCGCCGTGCCGTGCGGCGCCCCCGTAGGTGTCGACGATGATCTTGCGTCCGGTCACGCCGCAGTCGGTGGACGGCCCGCCCTCGACGAAGCTGCCGGTGGGGTTCACGAGAATGGCGAGGTCATCGTGATGGTATTCGCCGAGTACGGATGGGATGACATCGGTGCTCAGATACTCGCGAATCGACGACTGGGTCACATCCCGCGCGTGCTGCGTCGACACGAGCACCGTGCGCACCTCGGCCGGAAAGCCTGACGAGTCGTAGGCGACGGACACCTGCGTCTTCGCGTCCGGACGAAGCCAGGGGATGCGCCCGGTCTTGCGGTCGGAGGCGAGACGCGCGGCCAGTGCGTGCGCCAGCACGATCGGCAGCGGCATGAGGACGTCGGTCTCGTCGGTCGCGTAGCCGAACATGAGCCCCTGGTCGCCGGCGCCACCCACGTCAACGCCCTGCGCGATCTCCTGCGCCTGACGCGAGATCAGCTGCGTGATGCGCACGCCGTTGGCGTTGAACGGCTCCACCGGATCCACGTAGCCGACGGTAGCGATCGCCTGACGAGTGACCTGTTCGTGGTCGATGTGGGCATTGGACGTGATCTCTCCGGCGAGCACGACACTCCCCGCTTTGCACAACACCTCGCAGGCGACGCGCGCGAGCGGATCGTGCTCGATGTACGCGTCGAGAATGCTGTCGGCGATGAAGTCGCAGACCTTGTCCGGGTGCCCCTCCGAGACCGACTCCGAGGTGAAGACATGGACGGCGCCGCGGGCGGCGGCGGGGCGGGGTCGTGACGCGATGGCCATGGTCGTGTTTCCTTGGTTGAGGTCCCCGCCTCACGTGCAAAACGGCCCGCGACTCCCAGGAGTCGCCGGCCGTTCGCGCGACTTAGACGGTTCGTGCGGGATCGCTCCCGTGCGCGGCCCGTCAAATCGGGGAAATCACCGCGCACCCGCAAATTGAGCATGTCGGAGAGCGCAGTCAAGCCCGGTTGGCGCGACACATCTTGCATGTCTCGCTCGCATGCATGTGAAGATCGGACTGTGCGGCTTCACCATCGGTACCGCCGCGTACGTGAAGCAATTCGAGCTCGTGGAGGTCCAGCAGACCTTCTACGATCCGCCGCCGCCGGCAACGCTCGAACGCTGGCGGGCGCAAGCGCCGCCGACGTTCGAGTTCACGATGAAGGCGTGGCAAGTGATCACCCACTTCGGAACGAGCCGCACGTACCGTCGTCTGCGGCGACCGTTCGACGACCGCGCGAGAGCAGAGGCCGGCGGATTCCGCGCGAACGGTACGGTGCTCGGAGCATGGGAGGTGACGCTCACATCGGCACGCATCCTCGGCGCCACCGCGATCCTGTTCCAATGCCCGGCGAGCTTTCGCGAGACGGATGAGAACACGGAGGCGATGCGGCGGTTCTTCGCGACGATCGGTCGTGAGGCGGGCGTGCGATATCTCTGGGAGCCGCGGGGTCCGTGGTCAGACGCCACCGTGCTCGCGCTCTGCGACGACCTCGCCCTCGTGCACGCGGTCGATCCCTTCATCCGGCCATCGCTCACCCCCGAGCGCATCTACTGGCGCCTGCATGGAAACAAGAGCCACTACGCGACCTACACCGACGCGGAGCTGGAGCAGCTTCGGGGGTGGCTTCCCGAGGAGGGCGAGCCCTACGTGATGTTCAACAACATCCCGAGGGTTGGGGACGCGAAGCGATTTCGGGAGCTGATCGGCGCCTCAAGGGTCGGTGGGGAGTAGGCGCCCCGCGGCGCGGGCTGTAACTTCGGAGATCAAACCAATCCCAAGCCCATGTGCCGAAACATCAAAACCCTCGCCAACTTCGAGCCCCCTGCCTCTCACGATGAGATCCGGGCGTCGGCGCTTCAGTTCGTCCGCAAGTTGAGTGGTACCGCGCGCCCCTCGAAGGCGAACGAAGAGGCGTTCAACCGCGCGGTCGACGAGGTGACCGCCTCGGCCCACCGCCTCATCGCCTCGCTCAAGATCAACGCGCCGCCGCGGAATAGAGAGATCGAGGCGCGGAAGGCGCGGGAGCGGTCGTTGAAGCGGTTCGCGTGAGTGGGTCCCGGGCTCCATCGCGCAACGAGCCCTAACGGCGTTAACCACAGAGAGCACAGGGAGCACAGAGAACCGCAACGGCGAGAGCTTTTGTAAACAGCTCCCGCCG
>DASTYE010000179.1:0-4007 GCA_035765135.1 Gemmatimonadaceae bacterium
CGGCGTTCGACGCGCGGAGCCAATCTGCGTATTCTGCGTGAATCTGCGACCAATCAACCCTCGGCGCGTCAGAGAACCTCTGCGGCCGTCTGCGGTTCCGTGGCTACTCAGCCCTTCACAGCACCCGACGTGAGCCCCTGCACGATACGCCGCTGGAACACCAGCACCATCAGAGCCACCGGCGCCGTCGCCACCACCGAGGCAGCGAGGATCTCGCCCCACGGCACCTGATACTCACCTCGGAACAAGGCGATCGCGACCGGCACCGTCTGTCGCTCGGGGCCTAACGTGAAGGAGAGTGCGAACAGGAACTCGTTCCAGCAGTAGATGAACGTGAGAATGCCGGTCGTCGCGAGACCGGGCATCGCGAGCGGGAGGATGATCGTCGTGAACGCCTTGAGCCGGCTGGCACCATCCACGAGCGCCGCCTCCTCCAGATCCTTCGGGAGCTGACGGAAGTATCCAACCAGCAGCCACACCGTCAGCGGCATCGCGAACGTCATGTACGGCATGATCAACCCCGGATACGTGTTGATCAGGCGCATCTCGCGGAGCAGCAAATAGAGTGGGCTCACGATCGAGATCTGCGGGAACATCGACACCGCGAGAATGAAGCCGAGAATGAACGCCTTGCCTCGAAACTCCAGTCGTGCGAGCGCATACGCGGCGAGCGATCCGACCGTCACGCAGAACACCGTCGTCACCCCCGCCACCACCAGCGAGTTCCGAATCGGCGTCCAGAAGTCGCGCGTCGCGAACAGCGCCCGGTAGTGATCGAGCATCGGGTCGCTCGGCCACAGCGATGGCTCCCGGAAGAGTGCGGCCTCCGAGGTGAGCGACGCGACCAGCGCCCAGTAGAGCGGGAAGGCGATCGGGATGAGCATCGCCACCATCACCAGCGTCCACAGCCACGGGCGCTGCTTCACCGCTCCTCTCCGCTCATCCGCAGCCCGAGCCCGCGAATGTAGATGAGCGCAAGCCCGAACGTGATCACGAAGATCACGACCGACAGCGCCGATCCGTATCCGAACCGCAGGTGCTGGAGGATGATCGTGTGCGTGTAGAGCGCGATCGGCTCCGTTGCCGTGCCCGGTCCGCCACCAGTGAGCGCATAGAGCAGGTCGAAGACGCGAAAGGCGTCGAGCGTCCGGAAGATCAGCGCGACGAAGATCGTCGGCTTGAGCAGTGGGATCGTGATGTGCCACAGCCGCCACCACGCGCCCGCTCCATCCACCTCAGCGGCCTCGTAGAGACTCCTGTCGATGTTCTGGAGGCCCGCGAGCAGCAGGATCGCGACGAAGGGTGTCGTCTTCCACACATCGGACAGAATCACCGGGATCCAGGCGGTCGTCGCCTCGATGAACCAGACCATCGGACGCTCGAGCACTCCGACGGCGACGAGTAGCGCGTTGGCGATTCCCGCCTGCGAATCGAACATGAACCGCCAGAGCAGCGCCGAGACGACGGTTGGGATCGCCCAGGGGAGAAGCGAGATCGCGCGCGCGGCGCCCCGCCCGCGAAAGGCGCTGTTCATGCCTAACGCCAGCGTCAGGCCGAGCACGAGCTCGAGTGAAACCGTGACCGCGGCGAAGAACAGCGTGTGGCTGAGTGACGACCAGAAGCGGGGGTCCCGCGCGACCTCCGCGTAGTTGTCGAGACCAATGAACGGCTGCCCGAGCCAGGGCATGCGGAGATCCTGCAGGTGCATCGAGCTCCACAGGGCCCACGCCAACGGGAAGATCGCGATCAGCCCGATGACGCTCACCGCCGGCGTCACGAACACCGCCGCGAGGCGGCGGTCCTGCGTGAGCCGCGGATCCGCGCGCCTGCTCATCGAGACGAGGCGGCCGGGCGGCGGAAGACGTACTCGCGGAGCCCGGTCCGGTCGATGGCCGTGTTCATCTTCTGCGCGGCGCTTCTGAGCGCCGCTTGCGGCTCCAGCTGCCCGGCCAACGCGCGATGCAGCTCGATCTGCAGAATTTCCGAGAGCTGCGTATAGAGCGGGGTGACTGGCCGTGGCGTCGCGCTCTCCACCGCACGCCGGGCATCGTCGGCGGGGATCGCCAATGCGGCGCGAAGCGTGGGCTCGTCGTAGACCGCTCGTCGCGTGGGGAACTCGCCGATCACCACCGCTCGCTCGAGCTGTTGCTCCGGAGCGGTAATGAACGACACCAGCTTGAACGCCGCGTCCGGATGCTCCGTCCACCGGTTGATGGCGAGCTGCGCGCCGCCGAGCGCGGCCGTCGGGCGACCGCCTGGTGCCGCGGGCATGGGAGAGACCGCGTACTTGCCGGCGACGCGCGATTGGCTCGTGTCGGCCATGGCCGTGTACGCGTATGGCCAGTTGCGCATGAAGGCGGCGCGTCCGTTCTGAAAGGCGAAGCGCGTCTCCTCCTCGTGCCAGGTGAGGACGTCGTTCGGCGCGATCTTCGAGCGGGTGATCTGATCCCGCATGAACGTCAGCGCGCGCACGGCCGCGGGCCCATCGACCTCGATGCGCATGGAGTCGTCCATGATCTGCCCTCCGAAGGCGCCGAGGTACTCGACGAACACGGTGATGAGTCCCTCGTAGCGCGCGCCCATCCACGCGATGCCGAACGGGACGCTGCTTCGCGCGCGCTGCGCGAACGTCACCAGCTCATCGAGCGAGCGCGGCTCGCGCGGAATGAGATCAGTACGTCGATACAGCAACCCGACGTCGGCGTACCATGGAAGGGCGTAGAGCTCCCCAACCCAGCGGCAGGCGCGAATGGTGCCGGGGAAGTAGGCGGTCGTATCGATCGATGGATCCTGCAGCGGAAGGAGCCATCCGGCGGCGGCGAACTCCGAGGTCCACACCACATCCAGCTCGAGGACGTCGGGATCGCCGGCGCGCGCATTGAGCCATTGCACGAAGAGCTGATGACGTTGCGTGGCATCGTCGGACACACGGTGCAGCCGGACCTCGATGTCGGGGTGCAGCTGCATGAATCGATCGAGCTGCCCGCGCAGCAGCGGACCATCCGTCCCGACGACGCTGCTCGAGATCGTGATGACGGTCCTCCCGCTCTTGCCCTCACCGGTGGTACAGGCGATGAGGGCGAGGGCGACACACACATGCGCGACGCCGCGCGCCATCGTCACGGGTTCTGGATCTTCGACAGACCGAACTGCACGGCGAGGTTGGTGAGGTTCCAGAGCTGGATGTCGGAGCTGGAGCCGTACCGCACGGGCATCAGCGTGCCATCGGCGATGCGGTAGCTCCACAGCTCGTTATGCGACAGTCCCGACGCGTCGACCGCGTCCAGCGATTGACGGAGCGCGGCCTCCAGCGACGCGCGGTTCGACGCTTGCGACGAGTCGGCGATCTGCCTGGCGAGGGCGAGGAAGAGCAGGTTGACCTCGCGTCCCCACACCACGCGCGGCGAATGATAGAGATCCCGTCGGAAAGCGTTCCAGATCGCTGGCGTGGCATACGCGTCGTTTGCGACGACCGGGCCGAGCTTTGGGACGAACAGGCCGACCGGATACGGACGCATGAACGCGTCGAGATCACGCCGCACGCGCTCGGGTGTCAGCTGCTGGAGAAATAGTCCCGTTGCCGGATCGGTGTTCGCGACGCGAATGGGCCGTCCCGCGGCGTCGAGCGAAAGTGCGAGGAACTCGAGCGCCGCCGTGTCGGCGCGGGTCGAAGCCAGCACGTTCCGCCAGTATGCGCGCTCCGCCGCCGGCAACGCGGCAAGGCGTGCCTGGACGCGCGCGAGGATTGTTGCCGACGTGAGACGCACGACGAAGTGACGCGAGGCATCGCGCCAGGCCGCCGCCAAGCGCGTGAAATCGTCTGCGGCGGGCACCCTGGTGGAATCCGCAACGGTGGCCAGCGCGTTGACGATGGTCGCGCACGCCGCGAGCGCCTCCGGAACCCAGATGGCGTTGATGTCCATCGCGAAGCGGCCGTTCCCGTATCCGGCGTTGCTGTCGCGCCAGCTTCCCGGGAAATACGTGCCGTTCGGGCGCCTCGGGAACGC
>DASTYE010000180.1:0-4135 GCA_035765135.1 Gemmatimonadaceae bacterium
CGCGCTACGGAAGTCAATCATTTACTCCTCCCCCCGACCGTTACCGTCGCCGAAGGCACCGCCATCACCGTCGGTAGAGCCTAACGTCACCTTGATCCCCAGCGCCTGCAGCTCCTTCACGAGTACGTTGAACGACTCGGGAATGCCGGGCTCGGGCAGGTTTTGTCCCTTGACGATCGCCTCGTACACACGGCTCCGTCCGTTCACGTCGTCGGACTTCACCGTCAGAATCTCCTGCAGCGTGTGCGCGGCGCCGTACGCCTCGAGCGCCCACACTTCCATTTCCCCGAAACGCTGGCCACCGAACTGCGCCTTCCCGGCCAGCGGCTGCTGCGTGACGAGCGAGTACGGGCCGATGCTCCGCGCGTGGATCTTGTCGTCCACCAGGTGCGAAAGCTTCAGCATGTAGATCTCACCGACCGTCACGGGGCTCGCGAACCGCTCCCCGCTCCGGCCATCGCGCAGCCACACCTTGCCGAACGGTGTGAGGCCGGCGAGGCGCATCAGCTCGCTGGCGGCGGCATCGACATCAGCCTCCGACTTCGGGCCGAGCATTCTCGCCAGAGCCGGCAGCTCCTCCAGCTTGAGCGTTTCGGCCGGCTCACGCTCCTGCATCTTCTCCAGCTGCTTCATCGCGCTCTTCACTTCTGCACGCCGCGCCTTCGGTACCGACTCATCGTCGGCCATCGCGGTGTGGAACTGCACCTGGTACTCGATCTCGTGCCGCTCGCGTTCGGCGATCTCACGCGCCGCCGTCGCGAGGAAATCGCGCAGCCGGTGGAAGAGATCGCGCGTCTCCTGGGAAATTCCACGCGCCCCCAGCTCGTTCAACGACGCCTCTTCGAGCTTCTTGAAGTCCTCCTTCTCGCCCATCGCCGGCTTGACGTCGGCGAGGAGACGCCGGACCTCGGCGTCCGCGATTGGCGGCCGCTGCGCGCCGAGGCGCAGGGCGTCGGCGGCCCACTGGACGCCGGCGAGCTTCAGCAGCAATCCGATTTCCCGCTCGTTCGCCCCCTGGAACACGGGCGTCTTTGCGTAGAATCCGAGAATCCTCGCCGCCCATCCGAGGTGCGTCTCGAGGATCTGACCGACGTTCATACGGCTCGGCACACCTAACGGGTTGAGCACGATGTCCACCGGCCGGCCATCGGGAAGGAACGGCATGTCCTCCTCGGGCACGACGCGGGCGACGATGCCCTTGTTCCCGTGGCGACCGGCCATCTTGTCGCCGACCGACACCTTGCGCTTCTCGGCGAGATACACCTTCACGAGCTGAATCACGCCCGGCGGCAGCTCGTCCGGCTGGAGGATCTTGTCGATCCGCTCCTCGGCCTTCTCCTCGATGCGCGCCTTCTCCGAGTTCGCCGCATCGATGATCTCGCGAACGCGATCGTTGACCTTCTTGTTCTCGACCCGGAACGTCTTCAGGTCCAGCGTCGAGATCTTCAGCTCCCGCAGCGCCTCGGCGCCGAGCTTCGTACCGGCGGGAATCGCTTCCTCCACCGTCCCGGCCTTCAGAGCGAGCGTCACCGTCTGCCCCTCGAGCAGCTCGGTCAGCTCGGAGTCGCGAACCTCGTTGACGCGAATCTTCTCTTCCGCCTCGAGCCGCCGCACCTCACCGATGCGCTCACCTCGATCCTTTTCGATGACCTGATCGTCGATCCGCGAGAAGATCTTCACGTCGATGACGACGCCTTCCATTCCCGGCGGCACCTTGAGCGACGAATCCTTCACGTCCTTCGCTTTCTCGCCGAAGATCGCCGTCAGCAGCTTCTCTTCCGGCGACAGCTCGGTTTCCCCCTTCGGCGTGATCTTGCCGACGAGAATGTCCCCCGGCTTCACGTGTGCACCGATGCGTACGATGCCGCGCTCGTCGAGGTCCACCAGCGACTCCTCGGCGACGTTGGGAATTTCACGCGTGATCTCTTCCTGTCCACGCTTGGTGTCACGGACGTGCAGCTCGAGCTCCTGAATGTGGATCGACGAGTACACGTCATCCTTCACCAGACGCTCGGAGAGGACGATGGCGTCCTCGAAGTTGTGTCCGTACCACGGCATGAACGCCACGGTGACGTTCGCGCCAAGCGCGAGCTGGCCCTTCTCGGTCGCGGCGCCGTCGGCGAGCACATCACCCGCCTTGACGCGCTGCCCGAGCCGGACGAGCGGACGCTGGTTGATCGCCGTATCCTGATTGGTGCGCCAGTACTTCTTGAGGCGGTACCGGTCGTGCTGCGTCAGCCGCGCCAACGGACGATCCGCGCCGCGACGCTCTTCCGTGCGCGCACGATCCGCTGGACCCGAGTCGACGATGATCTCGTCGGCCGTCACTCGCGTCACGACACCGGCACGTTTCGCGATGACGACCGCACCCGAGTCACGGGCGACCTTGTCCTCGAGCCCCGTGCCGACGACCGGCGTGCGAGGGTTGAGGAGCGGAACCGCCTGCCGCTGCATGTTGGAGCCCATGAGCGCGCGGTTCGCGTCATCGTGCTCCAGGAACGGAATCAGCGCGGCCGCGATCGACACGAGCTGCTCGGGTGACACGTCCATGTACTCGATGCGATCCGGCGAGACCAGCGGCACGTCGCCGCGCTGCCGGCACAACACCAATTCGTCAGAGAACGTGCCATCCTCGCGGATCTGCGCGTTCGCCTGCGCGATGACGACTTCCTCCTCGCGGTTGGCGTCGAGCCACTCGATTTCGCCGGTGACCTTGCCGTTTCGCACGACGCGATAGGGCGTCTCGACGAAGCCGAGGTCGTTGACGCGAGCGTAGCAGGCCAGCGAGGTGATCAGCCCAATGTTCGGACCTTCCGGCGTCTCGATCGGGCACATGCGACCGTACTGCGAGTAGTGCACGTCGCGCACCTCGAAGCCGGCGCGCTCGCGCGTGAGGCCACCGGGGCCTAACGCCGAGAGACGCCGCTTGTGCGTGAGCTCCGCCAGCGGATTCGTTTGATCCATGAACTGGCTCAGCTGGGACGAGCCGAAGAACGCCTGAATGACCGCCGACACCGTCCGTGCGTTGACGAGGTCGTCGAGCGTGATCTTCTCCGGATCGGTGTTGATCGACATGCGCTCCTTCACCAGGCGCGCCATGCGCGACAGACCCACCGAGAACTGGTTCGCGATCAGCTCGCCCACCGAGCGAATCCGGCGGTTGCCGAGGTGGTCGATGTCATCGGTGTACCCGCGACCCTCGTGCAGCTCGACGAGGTAGCGGATGATCGCGATGAAATCTTCCTTGGTCAGCACCGTGTGGCTCGCCGGCAGCGTCAACCCGAGGCGCTGGTTGATCTTGTACCGGCCCACACGACCGAGGTCGTACCGTTTGGGCGAGAAGAACAGGCGCTCGAGCGCGAGACGCGCGGTCTCGATGTTCGGCGCATCGCCCGGGCGCAGCAGGGAGTAGATCTGCTGCAGCGCATCCTTCTCCGCCTTCGTCGGGTCCTTCGCGAGCGTGTTCTTGATGAGCGTGGACTCGGCGCGACCGGACGCCACGAACACGTTCACCTTCGTGATCTCGGCCTTGCGCAGCTTCCGAATGAGCGTGTCGGTGAGCTGCTGCCCCGTCTCGGCGATCGCCTCGCCGGTGTCGGGATCGACGACATCCGTCGCCAGCACACGGCGCTGCGGACGCTCGCCGCGCTCGATGGCATCGACCTCGTCGCGCAGATCGATCAGCATGTACGACGCGAACACCTTCACCGCGTCGATGTTCAACCGGCGCAGGCGATTGTAGACTTCGGGCGTCAGCTCGTCGCCTTCCTTGACGAGCATTTCGGCCTCGGCCCGCTCGCGCTCGGCGCGCGCCTTCTTCGTCTTGAGCTTCGGCGCCTCGGGATCGTGCGCCTCGCCGGCGAGCGTGATGTCCTCGGCGATGATCGCGCCCAGCACCTCACGCTGATCGCCGCGGCTCTCGAGCTTCTTCGTCAGATCGAGCTCGCGCACGGCGAAGAACAGCCGGAGGATGTCCGAGTTCGTGCCGTAGCCCAACGCGCGGAGGAGCGCCGTTGCCGGGAACTTCTTCTTCTTGTCAATGTGGACGAAGATCACGTCGTGGATGTCCACGGTGAACTCCACCCACGATCCGCGGAACGGGATGATGCGCGCCGAGATCAGGCGCTGGCCGTTC
>DASTYE010000181.1:0-33357 GCA_035765135.1 Gemmatimonadaceae bacterium
GTAGTCACGTTGCAGCGCTTCGACCAATGCCTCGTCGAGCGTCACCCTACGCAGAAACTCTGCGTGCGACTCTATTCAATACTTACAGCGATTCGTCTCCGAGACCATCGTCGTGATCATCTCGTGCTCGCGACGCGAGAGCGGGAGATCGGGCGACATCAACGCGCCGAACGTCGCGAACGCATGGTACAACGCATCCGGGATGAGACTGTGAGACGCCACGATCCCCGACGTTTCTCCGCTGCCCACGGGATGGACGGGGGTCGCGTACTCGACGGGATACATCTCCCGCTGCATGTCGATCGCGCGGCGCAGCGCATCGCTCCCCTTCTCGTACGGGATGGTCTCGATCCAGGTCATTGCCCTTGCCTCTACGAAGTCAGGTAATCGCTGCACATCAGGAAGCGGCCGTGGATGAACGCAGATTTCCGGTCACCTTCTGCGGTGTTTTCTGCGTTCATCTGCGTTCATCTGCGGCCAACACCACTCCGCCCCGGCGGGGACTCCGGATCACCAGCCAGGAGACCGGAATTCCGAGCGCCACCACCGCCGCGCCGATCAGCGTCTGCAGGGGGCGCCCCATCGCGAACAGGGCCACCATCATGGTGACCAGCGCGAGAAACAGGATGATCGGCAACGGATGCCATGGGGCGCGGAAGACCTGCGCGTCGTCCCGTGGACGCGGCAGGATGAGAATCGCCGCCGCCGACAACCCGAGAAAGAACACGACGGTCGGCACGAAGTATCCGACGATTTGCTCGAACGTGCCGAGCATGACGAGGATGCACGCGAGCGTCACCTGGATCAGCGTCGCGCGCGGTGCC
Source organism: Gemmatimonadaceae bacterium (assembly GCA_035765135.1). Lineage (GTDB taxonomy): Bacteria > Gemmatimonadota > Gemmatimonadetes > Gemmatimonadales > Gemmatimonadaceae > JAICNG01. Next base: position 825 of record DASTYE010000181.1, read on the forward strand.
GACTGCCGGCGCGAGTCGAATCGCACGAGTCCGCTCGGAAAGACTCCGTTACGCGCCATCGCCAGATAGACGCGTGGGGCACCGAGCAGGACGGCCGCCAGGCTGCCGGCCACCGCGACCACGACCGCACCCGCCAGGACCGCCGCCGCGCGCTCGCCGAAGAGTGCCGAGCCTAACGAGGTGACGAAGACGTCGGTGGTGGCGTGCTGGCGTCCCGCCATGACGTGAATGAACGCGAGGCTCAACCCGGCGTACACGAGCCCGACGACGAGAATGCCGCCCACGAGCGCGAACGGGAGCGTTCGGCGCGGCTCCACCACCTCCTCGCTCATCTTGCCGAGATCCCACCACCCGCCAAAGGCGAAGAATGCGCCCATGAGCGCGCCCGCGAGCACCGGGAATGAAGGCATCCCCGAGGTGGTCGCGACGGTCGTCGCCTCGGCTCCCCCGCCGCGCACGAGCACGGCGACGATGAGAACGGCCACCGTCGCCAGCTTTGCCACTGCCGTGACGCGGAGGATTCGCGAGCTGGCCTCGACCCCGAGCATCGACAGCGCGGCGAGAATCACGATGCTGGCGATCGCCACCACCGGCACGAGCGTGGTCGGCGCACCGAACAGGGCGAGGAGATACGTGGCGAGCCCGACGCCGAGTGCCGCGGTGAGCCCGGGGTCCATCACGAGGAGCGACATCCATCCGTACACGAACGCGGTGCGCTCGCCGAACGCTTCACGAAGAAACACGTATCCGCCGCCCGCCTCGGGATAGCGCGTGCCCAGCTCGGCGTAGCACAGCGCCCCCGCGGCGGACATCACCGCCATCAGCGCCCAGACCCCGAGCACCCATCCCGTGGACCCGAGCGTTCGCGACATCTCCGCCGGAGTGAGAAAGACTCCCACGCCCATCACCTCGGCGACGATCATCGCGAGCGCGGCCCACACCCCGAACCGCCGTATCAGAGCCTGACGCACCTTGCCTCCGTCTCAACCATTGGAGCACTTTCCGCCCGTTCCGACCGCCACAATTCTGCCCTCCTGCTCGCATCCCGTCGAGAGGCGCACATGTCCCGAATCGTCTTCGCGACGCTGAGCGTCGCGCTGCTGATCGCCCCCGCGACGGCGGCCCAATCACCCGACACGAGCGACTGGAAGCGCGGGGCCGTCTGCTACGAGATCTTCGTGCGGTCCTTCTACGACAGCGACGGGGACGGGATCGGCGATCTGAACGGGCTCATCGAGAAGCTCGACTACATCAGTGACGGCACGCCGGAGATGCGACGCGACCTGGGCGCGCGCTGCATCTGGCTCATGCCGGTCGCCGCGTCGCCAAGCTACCACGGCTACGACGTCAAGAACTACTACCGCGTCAATCCCGAGTACGGCAGCAACGACGACTTCAAGCGGCTCGTGGCGGAAGCGCATCGCCGCGGGATTCGCGTGCTCGTCGACCTGGTGCTGAACCACGCGTCGAGCGAGCACCCCTACTTCAAGGATGCGCTGCTGAATCCGTCGTCGCCGTATCGCGGCTGGTTTCGATGGTCGACGACGAAGCCGGAGGAGAAGGGTCCGTGGGGGCAGGATGTATGGCACCGCTCGCCGGTTCGCGAGGAGTACTACTACGGAATCTTCTGGAGCGGGATGCCGGACTTGAACTACGAGACGCCCGCCGTCCGCGAGGAGGCGATGAAGGTCGCGACGTTCGGGCTCGAGGAGATGGGAGTCGATGGATTCCGCCTCGATGCGATTCCCTATCTCGTCGAGGAGGGATCCCGACTCTCCGGAACGCCCGGCACACACGCGCTGCTCCGGGAGTACGCGGCGCACGTGCGGCGCGTCGCGCCGAGGTCTTACACGGTGGGAGAAGTGTGGGACAGCGTTGGGTCGATGCTCCCCTACTATCCGGACCAGCTCGATTCCCATTTTGCGTTCGCCGCGTCCGATGCGCTCCTCGAGGCCGTACGGACCGGATCGGCGAAGAAGCTCTTCGAGCCGTATGTGCGGCTGCAGCGGGCGGTTCCCGCCGAGCGCTGGTCGCCGTTCCTTCGGAACCATGATCAGACGCGCACGATGACCGTGCTCGGCGGCGACGTCGCCCGCAACAAGATGGCGGTCACGCTGCTGCTGACGCTTCCGGGCTTGCCGTTCATCTACTATGGAGAAGAGATCGGGATGACCGGCGACAAGCCCGATCCGCGGCTGAGAACACCAATGCACTGGAGGCGCGGTCCGGCGGCCGGCTTCACACGAGGCCCAGCGTGGGAACCGCTGCAGCCCGACTCGATGACGGCCAACGTCGAGGCACAGGACGGAGACCTGCACTCGTTGCTCAACCTGCATCGGCGCCTGATTCACCTGCGAGGCGCCAACTCCGCGTTAGGCGCGGGGGAGCTCGTGCCGCTCACGGCGAGCAGCGACGCCGTCGCGGCGTATCTGCGCCGCGACGCACAGCGCACGGTGCTCGTCATCGCCAACCTGGGGACGACGGCGCTGGCACGTGTGGCCGTAACGTCGCCTGACCGCGCGGTTCCCGCCGGGCGCTACGCCATCACGAGCTTGTTAGGCGGACCTCCGGCGCAGGCGCTCCGTGTCACGTCGAACGGGCGCATTCACCGATACGCTCCGCTCCCTTCGCTTGGCCCGATGGAGGTTCACGTGCTCGAATTGGCCAGAGCGCGATGAGGACGTTCGGCGGCCAGGTCGAGGCACTCGGCCTCGCGTCCCCGAACGACGCGTTGTCCCTCGAGCGCGCCTCGCGTCTCGGTGACCACGGTGCACTGCCGCTCGCCCGACGTGCCGTCATAGTAGAGGACCACCCAGTCGTTCGTCCGGCCGAGCCGGTGTGCCTGCGCGGTGTTGGAGAAGATCGCGGTGTAGTGCCGGTCACCTCGTTGGGCGTGCATGATCGGCAGCCACGCCTCACGACGCGGATTGAAGCGCCGAGGGGTGATGCGCCGCAACCGGTTCGCCGCAGCCTTCTCCCGGTATTCGCGGTCCACGTCGAGCAACTCCGACACGGGCGGCTCGCCGACGTGCGGTCGGCGACCCAACCGCGGCCGCCGACCAAGACGCGTGGCGAGCGCTTCGCGAACGCCGCGGATCTTCTTGTCCCCGAATCCGGCGAGCGCCGCCAGCGATCCGTCATGCGCGGCTACCTCGAGCTCCTCGAGCGTGTCGATGCCGAGCTCGTCGTGCAGCCGTTGGGCGAGTGTCTCACCGATACCAGGCACAGTTTCGAGCACGCGCGACGGATCACTCGCGCCGCGCAGCCGCTCGAGCATGGGATACACCCCGGTCAACACCATCTCGCGGATCGCCCGCGCGATGGTCGGTCCGATGGTGGGCAGCCGCTCCAGGCCCTCGAGACCCTCGCGATGAAAGAGATTCGAGACCGGCTCGTCGAGGGATCGTACGGTCTGCGCGGCACGGCGGTACGCGTCCACGCGGAAAGGGCTGGCATCCTGCTCGTTGAGCAGGTGCGAAACCTCCTCGAGTCGCGACGCGACTTCCTCATTCACCCGCTCGAGCGAGATGCGGCGGCGAAACGTACGCCCGGTGGCCATCCGCGTGCCCCCGCGAGGTCTACGGAATCGCCGGCACCGGCTCAGAGACTTGCTCGAGCATGTGTTCGACCTCGAGGGGCTCCCTGGGCCCGACCTTTACCGCCAGATCCGCCTGGGCAATGATGCCGACGAGGCGGTCGTCCTCGTCCACCACCAGGATGCGTCGCACGCGGTCCTGCGCCATACGCTCGATGACCTCGCTGACGTCGGCATCCGGTGGCACCGTATCGATACGCCCGGTCGTCATGTGGTCCTTCACTGTGCAGCCGACATCGTGTCGCTGCGCGACGCAGCGGACGGCGATGTCCCGGTCGGTGATTACACCATCGACCTGCATATTCGAAAGCTCGTCGACGACCGGGACGAGTCCCACGTCGAGATCGCGCATGATCTCCGCCGCCCGGAATACCGGGGCATCCGGCGTAACGACAGCCGGCGTGGCGGTCATGATGTCACGGGCTTTCATGGTATCCTCCGCTGGGCAAGTCCACGCGTAGAGGATGCACGGCGACGAGGCAGCCGTCTGTCCGGGACATGGCGCGGCGAAGGTACACGAAACCCTTACGGCGACCTCGCTGCTCAGGTGCTCGCTTAGACACGCGGCTCATGAGGAGCGCGCTGACGGTCACCTGTTAGGTGTAACGCGGCCGCTGCGTGGTAGTTTTCGATTACACCGCGCAGCGGCCGATCGAGGCTGCGCCTCTCGCTACATCAATGGCCTGAGATCGTCGGCGCTCAGCGGCCCGGTTTGCCCCTGTTGAGCCGAACGCTCGGCGGCCACTTGCTCCGCCGTAATGGGGCTGGCGTTGTTTCCCCACGAGGTCCGCACGTAGGTCAGCACCGCCGCGACCTGATCGTCAGGGAGCGCGACGCCGGTTCCGAAGGGCGCCATGACGCCGTTGTACTGCGCTCCCTTCACCGTGATCGGCCCCTGCAACCCGCGCAGCACGATCCGGATCGGTACCGCGGGGTTCGCCGAGAGTACGTACTCCGAGCCGGCGAGTGGAGGGAACGTCCCCGGGATGCCCTCCCCGTTGGCCTGGTGGCAGGTCACGCAAATCTGTTGGTAGGTCTGCTGGCCAGCCGAGGCCGGCGCAGTGGGCGGAGCCGCAGCCGTCGTCGTCCCGGGCGCCGCCGTATCCGCGCCACGCGGCTTGTCTCCGCCGGCGCAGGCGACGAGCGCTGCGATGAGAGTAGCCCCGAGCAAATCGTTCGACCGACCCGCTCCTTTCCGCCCCCGCATGCGTGTCATGAGACCTCCAGATCTCGAGCCATTGGCCCTAATCCGGACTCGTTGCTCCGAGTCTCGGACCGCAGTCACCACGGCTGCGCACACCACACCGCATGCCGACGTGCCCGCGAACGATATACAGCGCCGTCGCAACGCTCGCGACCAGTCCAGCCCCCGCACCGCAGCGTGCTGGTGACCGTCCACATCCGATCGGGAGCGAGTCATGGCCTCGGCTTCATTCCCGGGTTCGCCGTGGCGATGGCGCCTGGACAACGCGCTCGGCCGAGCTGTCAGGGCTCCTCGCCGCGGTGCTCGGCGCGACGGCCGAACACGTACACCCGCGTCGCGACCCGGTGATCGGCTACCGCCTTCGCCACATCCAGCGAGCTGAGAATACCAAGCAGCTCTTTGCCCTCCATGACGAGCACGCGATGAATCCCGGTGCGACGCATCTCATCGGCGGCTTTGTCGACGTCCGTGGTCGGTTGCACCGCGTGGAGCTTGCGGCTCATCAGCTCGTCGACGGTGTGGGCGGCGAGCACCGGAACTTCGTATCCCGATGCCGTCTCGAGCGCCTCGGTCTCCAGCAGCTGGGCGGCGCCTGACTCCTCTCCAAGCTCCGTCCATGGTTGGGCGAAGAAGTTCGGCGGCGTGTCCTCAGCCTCGCGCCACGTCGGAAGCGGTCGCTGCGCGGTTTCCTCCTCCGATCCCCGCACATCGACGCCCAACGGCTCCGTCGATGGCGACCGCGTCACGAACTCGAGGATGTCGGACTGCGAGAGCACCCCAACGACCTGGGCATTGGAAACCACCGGCGCGCCGCTGACGTGCTTCTCCGCGAAAAGCCCGCTCGCCTCCTCCAGCGTCATGTCGGGGTGCAGCGTGAAGACCTCCCGGGTCATGATATCGCTGACTTTCAGCATGATGAACCTCCCGGCGCGAGCCGGCGATCGAGGCACCTGCGCTCAGGGTCTGCGTCAGGATAGACAACGCTCCCCGGTAGGTCTGTCGGACCTGTGCGGTCTTCTTGTGCAGATTCCCCCGACGGTGTCGATCGCGGGGCGGCGTGAATTTCAGAACTTCACATCGCGCACGCCGAGCCAGTATCCGATTCGCGTGACCACGAAGTGGCCGGCGAATCCCAGCAGCAGAATGATCGCCACGTCGCCCCACGACAGCTCGACAGAGGCCCACACGAGCGCCAGCGCGCCCGCGATGTAGTCGAGCTGATCGGCGGGGATCCACGGCTTCCCAGGTGCGATGCGCAGGCGTCGCTTGAAGAAGCTCTTGATGCTGTCACCGGCCATGGCCCCAACGCCGAACAGGAGGCCGAGCAGGGGCCAGTCATCGTAGGACGTCAGGGCGCCGGACCAGGCAAGGCGGGACTGCGCGAATGTCGTAAGGGCGGCCGCGAGCACGCCGAAGACAAAGCCGACGACGGTCTTGTGGCTCCCGAGCCATCGCTCGCTAATGGGCCGGTTTCCCCATCGCCAGTACCTGGCGAATGGCGGCGCCATGTCGGCGACGAACGCCGGCGCCATGAAGTAGAGCAGCTGAGCGATACGCTCCACGCGTCGGCCCGTTAGGTGCGCCGGGCTCGGAGACGCGCGAGCAATGTGTCGAGGGGAAGCGTGTTGATCACGTCACGACGCTCGACCCACCCACGGCGCGCCTGGTCCACGCCCCAGCGCATGAATCGCAGCTCCTCGACCGAGTGGGCGTCGGTGTCGATCGAGAGCGATGCGCCCAGCTCGACCGCACGCCGGGCAGCAACGTCATCGAGATCCAGGCGCTCGGGCTGGGCATTGATCTCGAGCGCTACACCTTCGCTCGCGGCCACGCGGCACACCTCATCGAGGTCGAACCGCGCGCCCCGGCGCCTCGGGATGAGGCGAGCGGTCGGATGTGCGAGGATGTTGACGAACCGGTTCCGCATCGCTCGCGTCAGGCGCTCGGTCTGCTGTGCCGGTGGAAGGGCCAGTGACGCGTGGAGCGCGACGACAACGATGTCGAACGCCGCCAGCGTGTCGTCGCCGAGATCGAGGGATCCATCGGGATGTACGTCGACCTCGGCGCCCGTGAGGATCGTGAGGCCGTGCAGCTTCGCATTGAGCTTGTCGATCCGCCGCATCTGCCGCCGGAAGCCCGCGCGATCGAGGCCACCGGCGATACGGACGGTGGGGGTGTGATCGGTGACGGCGATGTATTCGTAGCCCAGCTCCTGCGCGGCGTGTGCCATCTCCTCGAGTGAGCTCCTCCCGTCGCTGTCCGTGGTATGCACCTGGAGGTCGCCGCGGATATGGGGCAACGCGACGAGCCGGGGCAGCTTCTTCGCACGCGCGGCTTCGATCTCACCACGCGCTTCGCGCAGCTCCGGCGGGATCCATGGAAGCCCGACGGCCTCGAACACTTCGCGCTCCTCGCGGCCACCGATGCGCCTGTTGCCCCGATGGACGCCATACTCGTTGATCTTGAGTCCCGCCGTGCGTCCCAGCGCACGAATCGCGATGTTGTGCGCCTTGGATCCGGTGAAGTAGTGAAGTGCGGCTCCGTATGACTCGGGCGGCAGGACGCGAAGGTCCACGTGCAGTCCGCCGGCCAGCTGCACCGCCGCGCGCGTCGTCCCGTGGGCGGTGACTCTGCGAACCTCGGGGTATGAGAGAAAGTGCTGGACGGCGGCGCGTCCATTCTCGGATTGTACGAGCAGGTCCAGATCGCCGACCGTTTCGCGGCAGCGCCGGAAGCTCCCGGCGATCTCCGCATGCGTGACGCTCTCCGCTCCGCGCATGTAGGCCAGAAGAGGCTCTCCGTACTGTGCCGCGCGTGCCCGCAACCAACGGCGCTCTGACAGCATTGGCGCGGCCAGCTCGGCGAGAATGCGCTGCTCCGTTCTGGCGCCGAACCCGCGCACCTTGTGGAGCCGCCCCTCGCGCGCGGCACGCTTCAGCCCCTCGAGCGACCGGACATGAAGGCGCTGCGCGAGCACTTTCGCCTTGCGAGGACCGATGCCCGGCACGTGCATGAGCTCGGTCGCGCCCTTCGGTGCCCGACGCTCGAGGGTCGTGAGCATCGGCAGCGTTCCCGTTCGCACAATTTGTCTGATCTTGCCGGCCAGGTCGGCGCCGATACCGGGTAGATCCTCCAGCGCCTCCGGCGTCTTTCGCGCGAGCGATGCAATCGAGCGGCCGGATTCCTCGACCGTACGCGCGGCGTTTCGGTAGGCGCGTATGCGGAATTGATTGGCCCGCTTCAATTCGAGCTGGTCGGCGACCTCGCGAAAGATACGCGCGATCTCGGCGTTCGCCGGGCCGCTCGTGGTGCTGGTCGCAATCATGGGTCTGCCTCGCCCGACGTTTCGGAGGACCTCACGCCCGGGTGAGCTCGCGCAGCGAGCTGCCCTCGAGCACGTGTTGAATGGCGGTTGCGATGAGCGGTGCGACCGAGACGACGGTCGGACGCAGGCCCGCCGGCCTCTCATCATCGAAGGGAACGCTGTCCGTGACGATCAGATCGCGCACCTCCGCGGCCGCAAGCCGGTTGAGCGCTCCGGGGACCAGCACGGCATGAGTGGCGGCGACCGTGATGTTCGGCAGCGCGTTCGCCGCTCGCAACGCGCGAACGCACTCGACGACCGTTCCGCCGGTCGTGATCATGTCGTCGATGATCACGCAGGGGCGTCCAGCGACATCACCCGTCACACGGCTGACGGTCACCTCGGTAGGGCTCGTGCGGTGCTTGTAGCAGATCGCGGCGGGCAGCCCGAGGGCGGTCGCATAACGATCGGCGAGGCGAGTCGCTCCCACGTCCGGTGCGACGATCACGGCATTTGCCGGAATCTGCGGCCGCAGTGCGGCCGCCAGCAGGGGGACCGCGGTGAGGTTGTCGACGGCAATTCGGAAGAATCCTTCGAGCGCCGGCGTATGGACATCGAGCGTGATGATGTGGTCGATCCCACTGCGCTCCATGAGGTCGGCGATCAGGCTCCCCATGATTGGTGTGCGCCGGCCGTCGCGCCGGTCGGAGCGCGCGTACCCGAAGTACGGAATCACCGCGACGATGCGTGCGGCCGCCGCTCGGCGGCACGCGTCCGCGATCGCGAGGAGCTCGATCAGGTGATCGTTGACCGGGGGCGCGGTCGGCTGCAGCAGCACGACCTCGAGACCACGCACCGACTCGTCGATGCGGACCGACACCTCGCCATCAGGAAAACGGTCGGTGACGCAGGCCGCAAGCGGGAGCCCGAGCGCCTGCTCGACGCGCTTCGCGAGCTGCGGATTCCCGGTGCCGGCGAGCAGAATCGGCGGGTACGGTGATGGCGCAGGCGCGCTCTCGCTTGCCGCGAGCGTCGGCGGGCTCACCGGCGTGGTGGCGACGGCCATGGCTTCCCGCTCCACGATAGAGGCCGCGTAACTTCTCTCCCGATACTGTGCGCGTCGCCCGCTGCCGTCCGTCGGGCTTTTGCCGCGTGCGCGTCAGGGAATGGTGCAGCTTGGGAACGCGCCGCGCTGCATGCTCCTCGAGCATCTTGCGGGTTATGCTGACTGACGCGCGGCTCGATTCGCCAAAAGTTGAATCACAGCGAGGAGCTGCGCGATCTCTGGACGGCAAGGAGAACCTCACCGCCGACTGATGGCCCTGCTCCCCCGGAGGTCCGCGTGACCTGGTCATGGAGGGTCGCACGCGTTCGCGGGATCGATCTCCGCGTGCATGCGACGTTCGTCATCCTGCTCGCGTGGCTGGCGCTCGTCTATTTTCGTGAGACGGGGACGACCGCGGGCGCCGCACGGGGCGTTCTATTCACCCTTGCGCTATTTGCCTCGGTCGTGCTCCACGAGCTCGGACACGCGCTCACCGCGCGCCGGTTTGGAGTGCCGACGCGCGACATCACGCTCCTCCCGATCGGTGGCGTGGCACGGCTGGAGCGCATCCCGGAGCAGCCGAAACAGGAGCTGTTGATCGCGCTGGCCGGACCCGCGGTGACGGCCGGGATCGCGGTGACCCTCTACGTCGTGTTGCGCCTGTCGGGATTACCGGTGACGCTGGTCGACGAGACGGTCGCCCTCGGAGCGCGCGGCGCATTTCTCGTCCAGCTGATGTGGGTCAACGTCACGCTGCTCGTGTTCAACCTGCTGCCCGCGTTCCCAATGGACGGCGGCCGGGTGTTGCGCGCCCTGCTGGCGCTGCGCATGACCTACGTTCGCGCCACGCAGATGGCGGCCCGCATTGGGCGCTGGTTCGCGCTGGTGTTCGGGATCATTGGGGTGTTATCCCCACAACCTTTCCTCGTGCTGATCGCGCTGTTCGTCTGGTTGGGAGCGGCGAGCGAATCGAGTGTCATTCAGACTCGCGCGCTCCTGGGCGGCGTGAGCGTCGAGCGCGTGATGATTCGCGACGTCCGCACGCTGGCTCCCGGCGACACTCTCGACACCGCCCGTCGCCACGTGCTCGAAGGTTTTCAGCATGACTTTCCCGTTGTCATGGAGGGGAGGGTCGTCGGCGTCCTCACGCGTGCCGGGTTGCTCGCCGGACTCGCTCGGGATGAGCGCGATGCGCCCGTCGCGCGCTCGATGGAGACCTCCTTCCGCACCGCCAGTCCGGACGACCTCGCCGAGGACGCTGTCGCTCAGCTGCGTGAATGTCGGTGCCACACGCTGCCTGTTCTCCGCGAAGGCAGGCTGTGCGGAGTCCTTACGTTGGACAACGTGGGTGAGTTCGTGATGATCGAGGCGGCGTTGCGCTCGTCGTCCGCCGTCCATCCACTCCACTCCGGCAAATCCCTATGACGACGCGGTGATTCTCCGATAGCCTCGCTCGCGAGTCGATCCTAGGGTGAGAATCGGCGGCATCCGACGTTATTCGACCACCAGGAGGCTGTATGCGCTCGACATTGCGATTGGCGTACGCATCCGTTGCGTTCGCCGCCATAGGCTGTGGGCCGTCCATTCAGGTACGAACGATGGCGGCGCCGGATCCGGGATTCTCGACGCTCCACACGTTTCGCATGCTTCCCGCCCCCACGCGTCGCGATGGACGACCGGTTAGCGGCGACGACGATCCCATGATCAGCAACTCGATCGCCAACCGGGCGATCCGTGATCGGATCTCGCTCGCGTTCATCGGCCGCGGGTATCTGATCGATGAGCGGACTCCGGATTTCGCCGTCGCCTTCTACGCGATCGCTCGCGAGAGGCTCGATGTCACCGTGTGGGATTACGGATATCCGTTCCATCCCAGGTGGCCGGTCTACGGGCCGCCCGTGCAGCGGGTCACCGAGTATACCGAGGGAAGCGTGATCGTCGACGTCATCAAGCCGAGCACGATGGAGCTGCTCTGGCGAGGCGAGGGCAAGGCACGCCTCTCCGGTGACATGAGTGAAGACATCCAGCTGTTGGCGAAGGCCGCCGAGGCGATCGTCGCGAAGTTCCCCCAGGCACCGCCTCCGCTCGTCGCTGCGAGCAGACGCACTCCCTGACCAAGGAATCACGAGGAGCGACGGATGAAAGCGCAATCAGAGCTGCAGCGACACCGGCGACTTCGTGGATGACTATGCCGTGGATCGCCGGGAACGAGCGGTGACATCACAGGAGGAGGATCCATGATGAAGAGCGATGCGCAACTTCGGAGCGACGTCGAAGAGGAGCTCGTGTGGGATCCGAGCGTGGGTCGCGGCGAGATCGGCGTCGCATGCAAGAACGGCGTAGTGACGTTGAGTGGACAGGTGGACAGCGTCGCACAGAAATTCGCCGCCATGAGGGCGGCGGAGCGCGTCGGCGGTGTCCATGCGGTGGCGGACGAGCTGACCGTCCACGTGCCCTTCTCCTTCAAGCGCAGCGACACAGACATCGCGCACGCGGTGGCCGACGCGCTTCGCTGGGACATCGAGGTGCCTGACGACAAGATCACCGCGCGCGTGGATGATGGCTGGGTGTGGCTGGATGGTGAGGTCGAGTGGGATTTCCAGCGCGCGGCGGCCGAGCGCGCGGTCCGCTATCTGACCGGGGTGAAGTGGGTCTCGAACAACATCAAAATCTCCAAACGCCCCTGGGTCCCGGAGGTCAGGAGTCGGATCGAGAACGCGTTGAAGCGTACGGCCGAGGCGGACGCCGCGCACATCCACGTCGACGCAACAGACGGCACCGTCAGGCTGACGGGACGCGTGCGGTCGTGGGCGGCACGGGCGGATGCGGAGCGAGCGGCCTGGTCTGCTCCCGGCGTCACGTCGGTCAGAGACGAGCTGACCATCTCGGCCTGACGCCCGATGACGCTGCGCTATTTGCTCGAATGCGCGACTGGGGAAAGCGAGACCGACGCCGCCCCGGCTTCTGCGACGGGAGGGCCATCCGCCGTCGGGCGCGAAAGCACCGCTTGGACGTCGGCGTCCGTGAGCTGAGGGAAGGTGTCGTACCACAGGCCGATCGCGTACAGCGCGGTCGGGGCGAGCACGCATACGACCTCATCCACCTCGTTGGAGAGCGCTCGCACGGTCGACGCCGCGGCGACCGGCGTGGCGAGCACGAGGACGCGCGGGTTCTGCGCACGAACGACGGCGATCGCGGCGCGCACCGTTGCCCCAGTCGCGATACCGTCATCGACGATGATCACTGTTCGTCCCTTCAGCCTTGGCGCTGGTCGCCCACCGCGATAAAGCCGCTCGCGCCGATCGACCTCCTTCCGCTGCGTCTCCGTCGCCTGCTCGATCTCCGCGGAGCTCACCCCGGCTTCGCGGATCACGTCGTCGTTCAACACTCGCACGCCACCCGTGGCGACCGCGCCCAAGGCGAGCTCCGGCTGCGAGGGCACACCGAGCTTTCGCACGTTGAGCACATCGAGCGGCGCGCGAAGGGCGCGCGCGACTTCGTACGCCACCGGCAATCCGCCCCGGGGGAGCGCGAGTACTATGCAATCCTGGCCGGTGAGATGTCCCAGCTGTTCGGCGAGCGCCCGCCCCGCCTCGGCTCGATCAATGAATCGTGTGTGCATGGCTCACACATTAGCGCCCGTCGCGATGGCGTCTGTAGGGACATCCCGGACCGACCGCGCGGAAGCGCCCGACGACCCGATTGCAGCCGTCGCGGTAAGTTCGCGTATGGACCGCGACACTCGTCGCGGAGGCACTGGGAGGATGTATGACAGTCGCCGCAGCCCCCCGTACGACACCTCGAATCATCGAGAAGCACATCGATGCGTCGGAGCTGCTGCCCAATCTGGTGGACTATGCGGCTGCACGCGCCGCTTTCTCCTGGAGCAAGGCACGCCGAGAGTTGAGCGGGCTTCCCTCGGGCGGACTCAACATCGCGCACGAGGCCGTGGACCGCCACGCGACCGGGCCGCGCGCCACGCACGTCGCCATTCGCTGGCGGGGGCGGGACGGTCGACGGCGCGATCTCACGTACGCGGATCTCGCGAGGGAGAGCAGCCGCTTCGCGAACGTGTTGCGCACGTTAGGCATCGGCAGGGGCGACGTGGTCTTCGTCCTCGCCGATCGGGTGCCCGAGCTCTACGTCGCGGCGCTCGGCACCTGGAAGAACGGCAGCGTCTTCTCCCCGCTCTTTTCGGCGTTCGGACCCGAGCCGATCCGCATGCGTCTCTCGCTCGGCCACGGCGCCGTGCTGGTCACGACGACCGCACTTTATCGAAAGAAGGTCGCACCGATCCGCTCGTCGCTGACGGAGCTGAGGCACGTGCTCCTCATCGGGGGGCGCGACGCCGGCCCCCTGCCAGAGGGAGCCCAGGACCTCGCGACGACCATGGCGCAGGCGGACCAGCGTTTCACGCCGTGCGAGACGAAAGATGACGACACGGCGACGCTGCACTTCACCAGCGGGACGACCGGCACGCCAAAGGGGGCGGTCCACGTTCACGGGGCCGTCATCGCGCATCACATCACCGGGAAGCTCGCGCTCGACTTCCACGCTGATGATGTGTTCTGGTGCACCGCCGATCCGGGATGGGTGACCGGCACCTCGTACGGCATCATTGCGCCGCTCACCAACGGCATAACGAGCATCGTGGACGAAGGCGACTTCGATCCCGTCCGCTGGTATGAGACGCTCGAGCGGGAGAAGGTGACCGTGTGGTACACCGCGCCGACGGCGATCCGGATGCTGATGAAGGCCGGCGCGACCCTCGCGAAGAGGCGCGATCTACGCGCGCTGCGGTTCATCGCCAGTGTTGGCGAGCCGCTCAACGCCGAGGCGGTGCTGTGGGGGCAGGAGGCGTTCGGCATGCCGATCCACGACAACTGGTGGCAGACCGAGACGGGCGGCATCATGATCGCGAACTTCCGCGCGATGGACATCCGGCCAGGCTCAATGGGGCGTGCGCTCCCCGGCGTAGAGGCCGCGATCTTGCGGCGGCCCAATGGCGGAGATCCCATCGAGCAGCCCGATGACACCGACGGCGAGCTGGCATTGCGTCCCGGATGGCCATCCATGTTCCGTGGCTATCTCGGCGACGACGATCGCTATCGAAAGTGTTTCGCCGGCGGCTGGTATTTCACCGGTGACCTCGCCAGGCGGGACAAGGACGGGTATTTCTGGTTCATCGGCCGCGCGGACGACGTCATCAAATCCTCGGGGCACCTGATCGGGCCCTTCGAAGTGGAGAGCTCGCTCCTCGAGCATCCCGCAGTCGCGGAGGCGGCGGTCATCGGAAAGCCCGATCCCGTCGCCGGCGAGATCGTGAAGGCGTTCGTCTCCCTCAAGGACGGCTTCGCCGCGAGCGACACGCTCCGCACGGACCTGCTGGCGTTCGCGCGCCGGCGGCTGGGAGCAGCGGTGGCTCCCAAAGAGATTGCGTTCGAGGAGCACCTGCCGCGGACGCGGAGCGGGAAGATCATGCGGCGCCTCCTGCGAGCACGCGAGCTCGGGCTCGCGGAAGGTGACCTTTCCACGCTCGAGCCGGCGCGGTAAGCAGACTCAGCGTTGCTGCATCACACCTAACGCGGAGATCGACATGACGAAGAAGAAGACCGGCCCCGGAAATGCCAAAGGGCGTGCGCCGCGCAAACGGAACTCGGAAAGCGGGCAGCCCGGTGGCGGCAAAGGACGCATCGACGCCGTTGGAAAGTCAGGAGTGTATCCGATGTCCGCCGGCCTCCCGCCGGGCAAGCATCCGGAGATTCGAAGCATGGCCTCCTGGGGACAGGGCGACCGGGGTGCCGCGGGTTACGAGGACTCGGGCGGATCGGAGCTGGTCATGCGAGAGGGCCAGTTGCTGGGCGGATTGACCGCCGGCCCGAGTGGGGAGCCCACGATCGACATTCACGCGAAGCCTCCCGCACCGCCACGGACTCAGCCACAGCTTCCCCGGCGTGAGAAGCCGCGCACCACCCACGGGAAGGAGAAGTGACGAGAGCAGCGCGCGCTGGCCGCATGCTCCAGGACCTCTATCCCGACGACTTCTCTCACTGCTACGGGTGCGGCCGGCTGAACACGCATGGTCTCCACGTGAAGACCGAGTGGGTGGATGGCGAAGGTGTGGCGCGCTTTCAGCCTGCACCGCATCACATGGCGCTGCCGGGGTTCGTGTACGGCGGACTGATTGCCTCCCTCGCCGATTGTCACGCGATCGCGACCGCGGCCGGCGCATCGATGGTCGCTCGGGGCGAGATGCCGGGGCAGGGTCCGACGCCGCGCTTCGTCACGGCGTCGCTGCAGGTGGACTTCCTGCTTCCCACACCGCTCGGGCCCGAGCTCCTGCTTCGAGCGCGCCCTACCGACGTGGGGGAGCGGAAGGTCGCGGTGGCGGTGAGTGTTCTGGCGGAGGGAGTCGAGCGCGCGCGCGCTCGTGTCGTGGCGGTGCGGGCACCCACGACGATGCTGCGGTAGGCCCGCACGGCGGCGACCGTTAGGCAGCGGTGCAAGTCGAGATCCTCGGAACGCGCGGAAACATCCCTCTGTCTTCCCGCGCCCATGCCCGGCATTCCGGAATCCTGATCGACGACCGACTCCTCCTGGACCTCGGCGAGTCCTCATATCTGCGCCGGCGTCCGACGCACATTTTCATCACCCACCTCCATCCGGACCACGCGGCGCTGTCGCGAAGGGATGTCGCGCTCGCCGCGGAGACGTACGTTCCCGAGCTGTGCCGCGCGATCCCCGAGGCGAAGGTGATCTCGGGTCCCGTGCGAGCCGGCGCCCATCGAGTCGTGCCGGTGCCGACGCGTCACAGCGTCCACGTGCGGTCGGTGGGCTACGTCGTCGAGAAGGGCCGGCGCCGGATCTTCTACAGCTCGGATCTGTTTTCGATACACCCGCGCTACCGATCACGCCTGGGCCGACTCGACCTCGTGATCACCGATGGCAGCTTCATCCGCCGGGGCGGGTTGGTGCGCGTGGACGCCGCGACCGGACGGCGCTTCGGCCATGCCGGCATCCCCGATCTGGTGGCCTTCTTCAGCCCGTTTACCAGGCGCATCGTCATCACGCACTTCGGGGGCTGGTTCTACTCCGACATTGCTGCGTCTCGCCGACGGATCGCGGCGCTGAGCGATGGCGCACGCGTCACCGCTGCGCGTGACGGCATGGTCGTGGTGGTGTGACTTGCGTCCCCGCCCACGTGTAGGGACATCCCGTACGGAACCGACGGCAGCGCCTGATGGCTTGTGCCTCGCCCTCGGTGTAAGCTGGGGCCATGGATCCAGACGATCGCGTCGAAGGCGCCACACACACGGGCGAACCTCACGAGCGTCACCTGTTGCGCGAAATGCTGCGCATCCGCCGCTTCGAGGAGCGATGCGCGGAGCTCTACAAGGAGGAGAAGATCCGTGGCTTCCTGCACCTGTACATTGGAGAGGAAGCGGTCGCGGTCGGTGTGCTGCAGGCATTGACCGATGACGACGCGATCGTGGCGACCTATCGTGAGCACGGCCACGCCCTCGTCCGAGGCGTGAGTGCGCGCGCCATCATGGCCGAGATGTACGGCAAGCAGGAGGGATGCAGCGGCGGCCGCGGAGGCTCGATGCATCTCTTCGACGCCGCAACGCATTTCTACGGCGGAAACGCGATCGTCGGGGGCGGACTTCCTCTGGCAGCCGGGCTTGCGCTTTCCGACGTCATGCAACGCCGGCAGCGTGCGACGGCGTGCTTCTTCGGCGACGGCGCGGTCGCGGAAGGCGAGTTTCACGAGACGCTCAATCTCGCCGCACTCTGGAAGTTGCCGGTGCTCTTCTGCTGCGAGAACAACCTGTACGCGATGGGGACCGCGGTCGAGCGCGCTCAGTCCGAGACGCGGCTTGCCCTCAAGGCAGCCGCGTACCGGATGCCCTCGTGGGATGTCGACGGCATGGACGTCGAGGCGGTCGAGCGCGCAGCGCACGCGGCTGTCACCGCGATCCGCGCTGGCGAGGGGCCGCATTTCCTCGAGCTGCGCACCTACCGCTTCCGTTCGCACTCGATGTTCGACCCGGACCTGTATCGACCGAAGAGCGAGATCGAGGAGTGGCAGAAGCGGTGTCCGATCGCAACGTATAGCGCCACGCTGCGCGAGCGCGGGATACTCGACGACGCAACCCTGGCGGCGATCGAGGGCGATGTCGCGCGAGAGATTGCCGACGCGGTGGCATACGCCGAGTCCGCAACCTGGGAACCAGTCGAGACGCTCACGAAGCACGTGTGCTCCGAGGCAGCCGAGGGGGTGACTCGATGACCGCGGTCGCGACGCCGATTGAGTCGACCTCCGTGCCGGGCGCGGCGCCCCCTCAGCCGACCCGGGTGCGCATGTCCTACCGCGAAGCCGTTCGTCAGGCGATTCGTCAGGCGATGCTGGCGGACGAGCGTGTCTTCCTCATGGGCGAGGACGTCGGGCGCTACGGCGGGTGCTATGCGGTGAGCAAAGGGCTGCTCGAGGAGTTTGGTCCCGACCGGATTCGCGATACGCCACTCTCCGAATCCACGTTCGTCGGTGCGGGCATCGGCGCAGCACTCGGCGGAATGCGACCGATCGTCGAGATCATGACCGTCAATTTCAGCCTGCTCGCGCTCGACCAGATCGTGAACACGGCCGCGACGTTGCTTCACATGTCGGGCGGGCAGCTCAACGTTCCGCTCGTCATTCGTATGGCGACGGGCGCCGGACGTCAGGTGGCGGCGCAGCACTCGCACAGCCTCGAAGGTTGGTACGCACACGTTCCGGGATTGAAGGTCGTCGCGCCAGCCACGGTTGAGGACGCTCACGGGATGCTCCCCACCGCGCTCGCCGACCCCGACCCAGTGATCATCTTCGAGCACGCGGCGCTCTACAACGTGGAAGGCGATCTGGCGCCTAACGCCGGCCCCGTCTCGATCGATCGGGCCGCGGTCCGCCGTTCGGGGAGCGACGTCACGCTGATTGCCTTCGGCGGGATGCTGCCTCGCACGCTCGAGGCGGGCGATCAGCTGGCGGCCGCCGGCGTAGCCGCGGAGGTCATCGATCTTCGCTCGCTCCGACCGCTGGACACGGCCGCGATCCTCGAATCGGTGCGGAAGACGCATCGCGCCGTCATCGTGGACGAGGAATGGCGAAGCGGCAGCCTGGCCGCCGAGATCAGCGCGCGTATCATGGAGGGGGCGTTCCACGATCTCGATGCGCCGGTCACACGCGTATGCGGAGCGGAGGTGCCAATGCCCTACCCGCGTCACCTCGAGCAGGCCGCGATCCCGCAGACGGCCGCCATCGTCGAGGCGGCGCGCGCAGCGATTCGAGGGTGATGACCTCTCCTCCGTGAGCTCGACTCTCGCGCCCTTGACCCCCGGCACTCCTGACCCCGCGACCCCGGTCGTTGATTTCCGGATGCCCTCACTCGGTGCCGACATGGAGTACGGCACACTGGTGGAGTGGCGCGTCAACGTCGGCGATCGCGTTCGCCGCGGTCAGATCATCGCCGAAGTCGAGACGGAGAAGGGAGTGTTCGAGGTGGAGGTCCTCGCCGACGGCATGGTGGACGAGCTGCTCGTGACTCCAGGAACGAAGGCGCGCGTGTCCGAGGTGCTGGCGCGCTTACGGGCGGATGGCACAGCCGCGGCACCATCGCCGCCCCGTCCCTCGCCGTCACCCGCTCTTGCCGAGGTGCCGCCGCCGCCTCAGCCGACGCCGATTCCGGTGCCAGCCGCTCCGCCGGCGGCCCCCGCGGCGCGCCCACCGCGCGCGTCGCCGCTTGCGCGGCGCATTGCCGCGGAGCGAGGCGTCGATCTGACGAAGGTGCAGGGGACCGGCGCGGACGGAACGATCACGAAGGCAGACGTCGAGCGCGTCATCGCAGGGGCGCCATCACCAACCGCGCCGACAGTGCCGCCGGTCCCCGCCCCGACCGAGGAAGGCAAGCGTGCAATGCGCCGCGCAGTCGCAGCCGCCGTCACACGATCCAAGCGAGAGATACCGCATTACTACCTCTCCGCCGACATCGATGTCGGCCGGGCGCTGGCGTGGCTCGCGGAAGTAAACCGGGGGCGCCCGGTCGCGGAGCGCATACTCCCCGCGGCGCTGCTCCTCAAGAGCATCGCGCTGGCGCTGAGAAAGTTCCCCGACCTGAACGGCTTCTGGCTCGACGGAGAGCTTCGCTCCAGGCCGGAGATTCACGTTGGCGTCGTAATCTCGATTCGTACCGGCGGGCTGATCGCGCCCGCCATCCACGATGTCGATCGGCGTCCCGTCGCCGACGTGATGCAAGCGCTTCGCGATCTCGTCCGGCGGGCGCGAGAGGGCGGGCTCCGTGGATCCGAAATGACCGACGCCACCATCAGCGTATCCAACCTCGGCGACGAAGGCGTGCAGACGGTTTTCGGCGTGATCTACCCGCCGCAGGTCGCGCTGGTGGGTTTAGGGAGAATCGGCGATCGACCCTGGGCCGATCAGGGAATGCTCGACGTGCGACCCGTGGTCACTGCGACGCTCGCCGCCGATCATCGCGCGACCGACGGTCACTATGGCGCGCTCTTCCTTCGGGAGATCGAGCGGTTGCTCCAGCATCCGGAGGCCCTGTAGCCGGGGGTCCCGGGCGGGCTGGCGTGCGTGGAACACCTACAGCGGGATGCGTCCTTTTCCCTACTGCTTCGCGAGCTCACGCGATGTAGTGTGCTCTCAAATGCTCACTACATCGCAGCTGGTTTCCCTCGAACGGTCGCTCAGAGACAAACGCGTTCTGAGTGTGTACCTCGACGGAACCGCAAAAGACCCCGCGCAACAGCGCGCGTGGAGAAAGCAGCTCGATCACAGCCTGGACGATCTGCGATCCTGGCTGGCCGGATCGTCTCGTGCGGAGCGCGACGAGCTCGAGCAATGCCTTCGCCTTCTGGATGAGCGGCTCGCATCGTTCACCGCCAACGTCGGTGCACCGGGATGGGCGGCGTTCATCACTGCCGACGCCGTGCATGAAGCGTCGCCCCTTCCCGTCCCGATGCCGACACAAGCGGTCTGGAGCACGGGCGCGGCCGTCGCACCGTACTTCCGCGCGCTGAAGGAGCTCCGTCCCGTGGTGCTCGCCGTCGCCGACGCCACGCACGCCGATGTGTATCGCTACCAGGCTGGGACGTTGACGCACGTGGAGACCGTGCGCGCGCATCAGACCGTCCGGGCTCCGCTTCACATGGGAGACCGACCACGCCAGGGATATCACGTGGGGGTGCGCGGGGCCGCCGGCCGTGATGAGGCGCAGAGAAGCCTGCTCGCGGGCACGAACCGCATGCTCAAGGAAGCGGCCGAGCGCGTAGTGGAGGTTGGCGGCTCCGACGCATGGATCGTGACTGGAGGCATTCCCGAGGTCGCACAGCACCTGGCCGACAGGCTGGCGGAGCGCGCGGTGGATCGCGTCCTCACCATGCCGGTCGACGTCCACGCATCGGATGCCGATTTGACGGCCGCCGCCCAGACCGCCGCGTCGACCCTTCGCGATGCGCACGACGCGTCGCGCATCGCCGAGATCGTCGATGTCGCACAGGCGAACGGGCTCGGCGCGCTTGGTCCGGCCGCTACGCGCGAGACGCTCGAGCAAGGGCGCGTCCGTGAGTTGTACATGACGCACCGCTACCTCGAGGAGCACGCCGCCGAGGCGGAGGCGGCTGTGCGAGCAGCGATCGATCAGCGCGCTCTGGTGGAAGAGGTTTCTGGAGATGCCGCCGCGCAACTCGACGCGCATGGCGGGATGGGGGCACGTCTCCGGTATCGCGTGGAATCCGAGGTGACGTCACCGTGAGCAGCGAGGAGATCAAGGGAGCGGTGCTGGCCGCGCTCGCGAGCGTCGCCCCCGAGGCGGATCTCTCAGCGCTCGATCCGGACGTGTCGGTGCGGGATCAGGTCGACATCGACTCAATGGACTTCCTGAATTTTCTGGTGGAGATCCATCGAACGCTCGGCGTCGATGTTCCCGAGACGGACTATCGCGAGCTCAGCACGCTGAACGCGTGCGTCGCGTACCTGGCGAAGCGCGTACCGGCACCGGTTCCTGCGCCACGAGCCGACGCCCAGAGAGAGATCAGGAGGGTATGACCCATGACACACAAGCATCTGCTATTCGAGGCGGCCGCGCGTGAGCGCGTGCTCGCCGGCGCGACCGCCCTCGCCGACGCCGTGCGCGTGACGCTTGGCCCCAAATCGAAAAGCGTGTTGATCGGCCGGCGATGGGGAAAGCCACTCGTCTGCGACGATGGCGTGACGATCGCGAAGGAGCTCGAGCTCGAGGACGCGGAAGAGAACCTCGGCGTGCAGATCTTGCGCGAGGCGGCGGAGCGCACGGGCGACGTCGTCGGTGACGGCACGACCACCGCCACGCTGCTCGCGCACGCCATCTACGCGGATGGCTTGCGCAACGTCGCGGCGGGGGCGAGCGCGATCGACCTCAAGCGCGGACTCGACCGCGGTCTCCGCGCGGCGGTCGATGCGTTGAAGGCGCAGTCACGTCCGGTCGCCAGCCGGAAGGAGAAAGCCCAGGTCGCGACGATCTCGGCGCATAACGACGCCTCCATTGGTGAAATGGTCGCCGACGCGCTCGAGAAAGTCGGCGCCGAGGGTGTGGTATCCGTCGAGGAGGCAAAAGGAATCGAAGCGACGGTCGAGACGGTCGAGGGGATGCAGTTCGACCGCGGTTATCTGTCCCCATACTTCGTGACCGACCCTGAGCGCATGGAGGCGGCGCTCGAGGATCCGCTCATTCTCATCTATGAGAAGCGAATCCCGACGATGAAGGACCTGCTGCCGTTGCTCGAGGAGGTCGCCAAGAGCGGGCGTTCGCTGCTGCTCATCGCCGAAGACGTCGAGGGTGAGGCGCTGGCGACGCTCGTCGTGAACAAGATCCGCGGCGTCCTGCCGTGCATCGCCGTGAAGGCCCCGGGGTACGGTGATCGCCGGAAGGCGATGCTCGAGGACATCGCCATCCTGACCGATGGGAAGGCGATCACGGAGGACCTCGGCCTCACGCTCGAAAGCCTCAAGCTGGATGATCTTGGCAAGGCGAAGCGAGTCGTGGTCGACAGAGAGCACACGACGATCATCGGGGGAGCAGGAGCCAAAGAGGCGATCGAGGGCAGGTGCCAGGAGCTGCGTAGGCAGATCGAGACGGCCACGTCCGACTATGACAAGGAGAAGCTCGAAGAGCGGCTCGCGAAGCTCATCGGTGGCGTGGCGGTGATTCGTGTGGGGGCGCCGTCCGAAACCGAGATGAGGAAGCGCAAGGAGGCATTCGAGGACGCGATCAGCGCGACGAAGGCGGCGATCGCGGAGGGGATCGTGCCGGGCGGCGGCCTGGCGCTCCTCCGGGCAACCCAGTCGCTCGACGCGGCCGCCGCAGCCTGCGAGGGGGACGAGCGTACCGGAATGCTCATCCTCAAGCGCGCGCTCGAGGCGCCGGCGCGACAGATCGCCGCGAACGCCGGCGTCGACGGCGGAGTGGTTGTCGACCGACTGCGCGGGGCAACGGGGAACGTGGGCTTCGACGCTGCGACAGGCCGCTATGTCGATCTCGTCGAGGCCGGCATCGTCGACCCCACGAAGGTGGTTCGGGTCGCGCTCGAGAATGCGGTGTCGGTTGCCAGCGTCCTTCTTCTGACCGAGGCCACGCTCACCGAGGTGCCGGAGGAGAGCGAGCATCGTCGCGCGGAGTCCGAGGCGGTCGTGTGATAATCGCTCCGGGATGCCGCCCGACAGGAATTCAGGCTTTCTCCTACGGACGGGTTCTTCGAGAAGTCGTATATTTCCTCTGCGTTCACGGACGGGAAAACCGTGAACGGATCCTTTCCCGCGAGATATCGTCGGAAGGGCGTGCGTAAGGATTTCGACTTTACGCACAGGTTGTGAGGTCGCTGGACACAACCGAAACCTCGAGAGAGGCACCTGAGTCGGACCCGTCCGACAAGGGAAAGATTGCCGGCCAGTCCAACTCGGCGGAATAAACCCTACCGGGACGGAATCGAAACAGCCGACCGACAATCGCCAGCGGGTAAGGGGCCCCCGCACGGAGCAGCGATGCTCCTGCGGGGGCTCTGGTTGTTCGTCCCGCACGATCCACTCTCGCACGCGGCTCATGCGACTCCTGGAGCTGGCCGACGCACTCGAGCGTCTCGAGCACACACGTTCCCGGCTGACCATGGTCGAGTACGTGGCCGAGTTGCTGCGACGCGCCGCGCGCGACGAGCGCGCATCCATCGTCTACGTGCTGCAGGCGCGCCTACGCCCCGACTACGAGGGGATCGAGATCGGGCTCGGCGAAAAGCTTCTGGTGACCGCCATCGCGGACGCGTTCGGAACGAGCGCCGCCGCCGTACGGCGTCGCTTTCGGAGCGCCGGCGATCTCGGGCGGGTCGCCGAATCGCTCGCGCCCGCGACCGCTCGCGCGCGCGTCACGGTTCGCAAAGCCTATGACACGCTGCTCGACGTCGCGCGCACGTCGGGGAGCGGGTCGATCAAGCGAAAGACATCGCTGCTGGCGAGTCTGCTTCGCAAGGTGAGCGGACGCGAGGCCAAGCTCATCGTGCGCATTGCCCAGGGAAAGCTCCGCCTCGGCCTCGGCGATCAGACGATCCTCGAGGGCGCAGCGCTTGGCGCGTTCGAAGACCGCCGCAAGAAGCATGTTCTCGAGCACGCGTACAACGTTCGCTCCGATCTCGGGAACATCGTGTGTCTGGCGTTCGACAAGGGCGAGCGCGCGGTGGCTCGGGTGGAACCGGCGCCCGGAGTTCCGGTGCGGCCCGCGCTCGCGCAGCGACTCCCGACCGCCGCCGCCATCGTCACGCGGTTAGGCAGGGTGAGGGTCGAGCCGAAGTACGATGGCTTCCGTCTCCAGCTGCATCGCGACGGTACCCGTGTCTGGGCGTTCAGCCGGCGGCTGGAGAACGTCACCCCGATGTTTCCGGAGTTGACGACGGCGCTGCGCCGGCAACTGCGAACCAGGCGAGCGATCATCGAAGGTGAAGCGATCGCGCACAATCCCGAGACGGGAGAGTTCCAGCCGTTTCAGGTCACAATGACGCGAAAGCGAAAGACACGCGTCGCCGAGATGGCCGAGCGGTATCCGCTGCGGCTCTTTGCCTTCGACATCTTGTACGCGGCGCGTCACAATTGCATCCCCGATCCGCTGACGGACCGCACCGAGCGGCTCCGCAAAGTGCTTCCGTTCAAGGAAGACAGCGCCGTCGCGGTTACCGAGTCGGCGACTGCGCGAACCGCGAAAGAGCTCCAGGAATATTTCGACGACATGATCGCGCGTGGGCTCGAAGGCGTCGTCGCGAAGCGACTGGACTCCCCGTATCAAGCGGGCGCGCGCGGCTTCGATTGGGTGAAGCTGAAGCGGTCCTATCAGTCGAAGCTGCGGGACACGGTCGATGTGGTGCTGGTCGGATACCTGCGAGGGCGCGGCAAGCGGGCATCGCTAGGTATCGGGTCACTGCTCGGTGCCGTCTACGATCCAAAGCACGACCGCTTTCGTACGGTGGCAAAGATCGGGTCCGGCCTCTCCGACGCGGCGTGGAAGGCGTTGCGGGCACGTCTCGACGAGGAAGCGAGCGCGCACAAGCCTCCGCGCGTCGACTCGCTCGTGACGCCCGACGTGTGGGTCCATCCCCGCATCGTCGTCGAGGTGCTGGCCGACGAAATCACGCGATCGCCGTTTCACACGTGCGGCAAGTCGGGAGATGAGCCCGGCTTCGCGCTGCGTTTTCCTCGGATGCTGAACGGCGTGCGACCGGACAAGTCGGAGACCGACGCGACCACCGAGCGCGAGATCATCCAGATGCACAAGCAACAGCGGCGATCATGACCGCATCATCGCGGACCGTCGAGCACGTCGGCGAATGGCGCATCGAGGTTCGTGGCGAGACGCCGGCGGAGATCTTCCAGGAGCTGGCGCGCGTCATCGCGCGCGCGGCGGGTACGTCCTCCGGAGCGTATGGCGACTGGGAGGAGATCGCGGTGGAGGCCCGCGATCGAGAAGGGCTGTTGGTCGACTTCGCGAACGAGCTCGTGAGCCGAAGCGAGATCGACCAGCGCGCGTACGACGATGTCCAGGACGTGGTAGTCGATGACGATGCGCGGCCGCGGATCCGCGCGCGGATGCGCGGGCGTGCAGTCACGTCGTGGCGCTCCCCTCTGAAAGCCGCGACCTATCACGGCGTGCGTCTCGTACGCGAAGGTGAGGGATGGCGCGCGAACGTCCTGTTCGACGTCTGATGAGACTCACATGACGACATCCTCGATCGAGGTCGCTCGCAGACCGCGCCGCGAGGACTTGCAGCAGGTTGGCGAGTTCGGCTTCGAGCTGTCGGACGCGTGGCGCAGCGACATGCGGGTGCCCGTTCGGGTGTACGCCGACGACGCCCTGCTCGCACCAATGCTGGAAGGCGAGGCGATGACGCAGCTGGCGAACGTGGCGACCCTGCCCGGCGTCGTCGATCGCGTCTATGGCATGCCCGACATGCACGAGGGTTACGGTTTCCCGGTCGGCGGCGTCGCCGCCACGCGCCTGCCGGACGGCGTCGTGTCGCCGGGTGGCGTCGGCTTCGACATCAATTGCGGCGTCCGGCTGCTCGCGCTGCCTCTCACTCGCGCCGAGCTCGGCGTTAGGCTCGAGCCCTTCGTGCACCAGCTGTCGCGCTCGATTCCCTCCGGGACGGGGCGGGGCGGGGAGTGGCGCCTCACCGATGCCGAGCTCGACGCCGTGCTCATCGGCGGAAGCGGGCATCTCGTGCGCGCGTTCGGCCTCGGCCTGGATGATGACGTCGTGCACACCGAGTCGAACGGGCGGCTCGACCCCGCCGACCCTTCGAAGGTCTCACAGCGCGCGAAAGACAGGGGGCGCAATCAGCTCGGCAGCATTGGCGCAGGCAATCATTTCGTCGAGGTGCAGACCGTCGAGCGCATCGCCAACGCGCGCGTCGCCGAGACGTTCGGGCTGCGACAGAACCAGGTGACGGTGTTGATCCACACTGGCTCTCGCGGACTTGGCCACCAGGTGTGCACCGATTACGTGAAGCTGATGGACAGCCGCCTGGCAGCGCATGGCATCACGCTTCCCGATCGACAGCTATCGTGCGCGCCGGTGAATTCCCCCGAGGGGCGCGACTATCTCGCGGCAATGGCCTGCGCCGCGAACTTCGCGTGGGCCAACCGCCAGCGCATCGCTCACGTCGTTCGCACCGTCGCCATGAAGGAGCTAGGGCTCACCGAGTCCGACATCGACACGATCTACGACGTCGCCCACAACATCGCCAAGATCGAGACGCACGGCGACCGCAAGCTGTGCGTGCATCGCAAGGGGGCGACGCGCGCATTCGGAGCGGGGAGCCCCGACATCCCGGACGATTATCGCGCAGTCGGCCAACCGGTGTTCATTCCCGGCAGCATGGGCACGTCCTCATGGGTGCTCGTGGGGGACGCGCGGGCGATGACGCAATCATGGGGGAGCGCCTGCCACGGCGCGGGGCGCACGCTGAGTCGGCACGCCGCATCGCGACAGGTGACTGGAGGCCAGGTGCGACGCGAGCTGGAGGAGCAAGGCATCGTCGTGCGCTGTCCCTCGCCCAAGGGGCTCGCCGAGGAGGCGCCGCTTGCGTACAAGGATGTCGATCGCGTCGCGAGCGTCGTCGAGGGCTCGGGCCTGGCGCGGCGGGTCGCGCGACTACGGCCGCTCGGGGTGATCAAGGGCTAGGCGCCAAAGCTCGTGGTCGCCGCCTCTTCATGGGTGCTCGGGGTTCGTCCCGGGCGCGCTCGCTCAGAAGTCCCGAAACGCCGACGCGTGCAACCAGGCATATCCCCCCACGATCTCACCGAGCGCCCGCTGGAAGAGCGTGCGGGCGGCGGTGGAGTCTCCAGCAATGGCTGCCAGACGGGCACGAAACGCCGTGTGCTCGCCGCGGTCGAAGCGCGGCGGGTCGCCTAACAAGCGCTCCGCGCCACGCATGTCGCCCACGCGAGCGCGCGCGAGCGCGGCGAGACCGCGATACTGAAAGCGGTCGGGAAAGTCCCGGTGCAGCGCCGTGAACGTGGCGTCCGCCTCACGCCAACGCCCGAGATCGTACAACGCGCTGCCAAGCCAGTACAGATGCTCGCGTCGCCCCGGGTCGGCGCGAAGCTGCCCATCCAGCCATGCAACGGCGCGCAGCAGATACGGTGTTCCGCGCGCTGTGTCATGGTGCACGGCAAGCTCCTCGCCGGCAACGACGAGGGCGGCGGCGTGAGACCAGTACGTTCCCCCGGGAAGCTGAACGGTATACGACAGCAGGGAGTCGAGCGCGTCCGTGCGTCCGAGCACGGCGAGGGCGCGCGCCTCGAGAACCGCCGCCACCCTCGCCTCCGGAAAGCGCGTCCGCATCGCCCGCGCGGCTTCGAGCTCCAGCTCGTGCGCACCCGTTAGGTGGCGGGCATGCGTGAGCTGCGTCCAGTACGACTGCCAGCCCTTCATGAGTCCGCGGTCCGGATTGATCGCTTCGAGCACGCGCCGCCCCTCGGCGGCACGGTCCATCGCGATCAGGTCCCGTCCCAGGTTGTACGCGGCGCGAGATTCGGGAGCGATCTCCACCGCTCGCGTCCCCGCGGCGATGGCGCGTGCCCCGTCGCTCGCCAGTCGCGCGGAGAGATGCTCGACCTGCTTCTGATCGTACTCGCTCATGGCGTCGCGCCGGCGCATCGCCATCGTCACGAGCGTGTCCACCCACTCGTATTCGTCGCGATTCCAGTGCGCCATCGCCGCGTAGATGAGAGGCACCGGGAAGCTCGTGTCGGCACTCCACGCCTGCCGGAACTCGGCCGCCGCCGCTCCGTACTCCTGCTCGTTGTACAGCGCGAGGCCGCGATCGAATGCGCGATACGCGTGAAATGTCGGTGGATGCGTCGCCAGGCCGGGCATGGCCGATGCTCGCTCGTCGTATCGCAGCGCGACGAATCCCATCAGGCGGTCGCGCAGCTCCCGAACGGCATCTTCCATCGAGTCGCGCGCGACGACGATCGCGGGGAGCGATGCGATCAGCTGGTTCGCGCGCGGATCGGTGACGTCGAGCCTCACACCAATGCGATCCCCGGTCTTGTAGTACGAGCCCGTGACGACCGTCCCCGCTCCGATCTCACCGGCCAGCGACTGGGCCGATGCCTTCCCGGTTGCCTCGAGCTGCTCCCACGCCTGTCGCACGCTTGGCCACGGCACCACTCGAACGAGGGAGGTCTCATGCAGTCCCTGCGTGAGCCAGTCGCCCGCCATGCGCGCCCAGATGCCGAGCGTCGTGTCGCCGGTCTCGTTATGCAGCGGCGCCACCGCGATCGGGAGCGGGAGGCCGGGTGCCGTCCCTGTGTCGGCGCGCAACCACATGACGGCAACCGCGACAATCGCGAGAACAGCAGCGGCGAACGACGCGCGACGAACCCTCGTACGCCGGGACGAGACGTCGAGCGCCGTCAGGCGCGCGAGGAGCTCCGCGGCCGAGGCGGGTCGTTCCTGCGCCTCCCGAGCGAGCGCCTGCCGCACGAGCGTCGCGAGCTGCGGCGGAATGGCTGACAGCCGTGTCCCCTGGTCGCCCAGCGGACCGAGCCCCGTGAGCATCTCGCGCGCGA
Source organism: Gemmatimonadaceae bacterium (assembly GCA_035765135.1). Taxonomy (GTDB): domain Bacteria; phylum Gemmatimonadota; class Gemmatimonadetes; order Gemmatimonadales; family Gemmatimonadaceae; genus JAICNG01. The sequence continues at coordinate 29,618 of DASTYE010000181.1, forward strand.
TCACACCCCACGCGTAGATGTCGCTCGGCGGACCGACGCTCTCGCCAGCCGACTGCTCCGGACTCATGTGGCCGATCGTGCCGAGAATCACGCCTTCCTGCGTATGCCGCGTCAGCTCGGCGTCGTCGCGCGCCGCGATGCCGAAGTCGATGAGGTACGCGTGGTCGCCGGCGCAGAGGACGTTCTCGGGCTTGAGGTCACGGTGCACGATCCCCGCGGCGTGGGCCGCCCGAAGCCCGTCGGCAACGTCGCGGAGCAGCGCGACAGCTTGCGACACCGGAATCCGTCCGACCCTCGTCAGCCTGTCGCGGAGCGTTTCTCCCTCGAGGTGAGGCATGACGTAAAACAGAAGGCCATCGGCCTCTCCCGAGTCGATGAGCGGAAGGATGTGCGGGTGCGCGAGCTGCGCGGCGATGCGCACCTCACGCAAAAAGCGATGAACGCCCACCCGCGCCGCGATCTCCGGGTGCAGCACCTTGATCACGACGTTGCGCTCGTGCTTGTACTCGCGCGCCAAAAAGACCGTCGCGCTCCCACCGCGCCCTAACGGCCGCACGATCGTGTATCGACCACCGAGCGCGCGCTCGATCCGTGGCCGCACATCGGAGGCACCGAGTGTGAGGGGCCGGTCGAGGACACCGGTGACGCGCTCATGTGCCGCGATCATCGCCTCGAGCTCCGCGCGGACGGCCTCGCTGGTTGCGTTCAGCGAAATCCAGCCCGCCCGCTCTCCGCGCGGCCGTTCGATCGCCTCCGCGAAGAGGCGCTCGATTTCGGCCCAGTCTGCGTGGTCGTCCAGCGGCCGGTGCGTGGTGGTCACGAGTCCGCGGGGAGCGCGAGCTCCTTGTACAGCCACGCGCGCGCAGTCGCCCAGTCTCGCTGAACCGTTCGCGACGTCACACCGAGGACGTCGGCGATTTCGTCGTCAGTGAGCCCGGCGTAGAATCGCAGCTCGACGACGCGAGGAAGTCGCGGGTTGCGTTTCCCGAGGCGCTCGAGCGCATCATCGAGCGCAATCAGCTCGGCGAGGTCCACGTCGATCCCGGCGTCGGCGTTGGTCACGCGAACCTCGACGTACCCCGCGCCGCGCTTCGCCGCGCCGCGGCGCCGCGCGTGATCCACGAGCACCTGGCGCATCGCGCGTGCGGCGATGGCGATGAAGTGCCGCCGGGAGCGCGCGTCTCCCGCCTCTCCCCCAAGGAGCTTGAGATATCCCTCGTGGACGAGGTCGGTTGGTTGCAGGGTGTGGCCCGCCTGCTCGCGTCGAAGCAGGTATTCGGCGGCGCGTCGCAGCTCCTCGTACACCAGCGGGATGAGCTGCTCCTCCGCGACGGCGTCGCCGCCACGCACGCGCTCGAGCAGGGCGGTGACGGCACCGGGTGGGGGAGGATCGACTGCCGGATTCATGCGGACGCGGACCCGATGTCGGGGCGGAAGGCGGTGCTGCGCAATATGGGGGAGAAGAGCCCAGGTAGTCGAGGTGTTCATCGAGGTAGTCGAGGTCGTCCAGATCGTCCAGGTCGTCCAGGCTATCCTCTGTGGCAATGACGTCACCTCGACGACCTCGACGACCTCGACTACCTCGACGACCTGGACACCTCGACCACCTCAACCACCTCGCCAACCTCGAGCCATGACCTTTCGTTCCTTTCGTCGTTTGGGCATCGCCCTGGGCGGCCTCTTCCTTGCCACCACCGCGCTCGCGCAGCACCGGCACATCGGTATCGACACCACCAGTCGGGTCCGACTCTACCAGAATCTCGGGTCGCACGGGTACGGGATTACGACGTCCAACCCGGAGGCTCAGCGCTACTTCGACCAGGGGCTACGCCTGACGTGGGCGTTCAACCATGACGAGGCGATTCGCTCGTTCGCGCAGGGGGAGCGGCTCGACCCGTCGTGCGCCATGTGCGCCTGGGGGATCGCGTACGCATCCGGTCCAAACATCAACGCGGCGATGGATTCAGCCTCTGGTGTCCGCGCCGCTGAAGCAATAAAGCGGGCACTGCGCGGCGTCGGTCGGGTCTCCAGCCGCGAGCGGGCGCTCATCGAGGCCCTCGCGGCTCGTTATGTAGGGCCGGCCGGGGCCACGCGTGCCAGTCTCGACTCCGCGTGGGCGGTACGCATCTGGGTCGTGGCGGACGAGTTCCCGGATGATCAGGAAGCGCAGGTGCTGTACGCCGATGCGCTCATGAACCTATCCCCCTGGAACTACTGGAACCCCGACGGGACACCGCGCAAGGCAACGGCCGACATTCTCGCGCGGCTCGAGCGCGTGCTCGCGGTCAACCGGAATCACCCGGGCGCGTGTCACCTGTTCATCCATGCGGTGGAAGCGCGGTATCCGTCGCGCGCGCTTCCCTGCGCTGAGCGGCTGGCGGCTCTCATGCCCGGAGCTGGCCACCTCGTGCACATGCCCGCCCACATCTACATCCGGGTCGGGCGGTACGCGGACGCGATCGCGCACAACGAGCACGCGGTTCATGCCGACGAAGTCCTGCTCGAGGGTGCCGGCGTGGCACGCCGCGGGGCGTACCCTAACGGGTACTATCCACACAACTACCACTTCCTCGCCTTCGCCGCATCGATGGCGGGAGCGAGCGACAAGGCGATCACCGCAGCGCGCGAGACGGCGAAGCGCCTCAGCGTGCAAGGGGTGAAGCAAGTACCGTGGATCGAGTCGGTGACGCCGATTGTGCCGACGACGATGGTGACGTTCGGCCGCTGGAAGGAAATTCTGGCGGAGCCGCTTCCCGGCGACTCGATCCCATTCCTCTCGGCACTGACGTGGTACGCGCGTGGAGTGGCGCACGCCGCGCTCGGGGATGAGGTCGCGGCGCTGCGTGATCTGGAGCGCGTGCGCGCGCTGTCGTCGGCGTACCCGTCCGGTGACTACGCGACGGCCCTGAAGATCGCCGAGAAGGCGCTCGAAGGTGAGATCGCGCTGCGCGGGAACCGGCCGAACGAAGCCGTCGAGCGCTTCCGTGCGGCGGTCTGGCTGGAGGACGGGCTCATGTACAACGAGCCACCGACCTGGTACTACCCGATCCGCCACTCGTTAGGGATGGCGCTGCTCGCCGCTGGAAAGGCGAGCGAGGCCGAGCGGGTGTATCGCGAGGACCTCGAGCGCTTCCCGCGGAACGGCTGGTCGCTCTATGGGCTGGCGCGGAGTCTCGAGCGACAGCAGAGGAAAGTCGAGGCGGATCGCGCCTGGGCGCAGTTCCGCGCGGCCTGGAAGGACGCCGACGTGAAGCTCACGGGGTCGAGATTATAGAAGCCGAGGTCGTCGAGGTCGTCAAGGTCGTCGAGGTGATCGAGGTGAGGGCGACCTTGACCACCTTGACGACCTTGACGACCTCGACGACCTGACACCCTCGACACCCTCGACACCTCACCAGGCAATGCCGTAGTCCTCCCCGTGGTGACTCGACCCGCCCCACATCGTGCGGTGCTTCCGGTCGAACAGGATCGCGTTGATCGGTCCCGAGGTGCGCGCGGCAAACTCGAGCGTATAGCCCATCTTCTGTAGCGCGGTCCGCACGCTATCCGGCGTCGACGAGGCGACGAGCAACAGGCCGGGGCGCGACTCGTGATCGCCGAAGCTCGAGCGCATTTGCGAGCTGTTGATGTTGGCCGCCTCCGCCGCCTGCTGCGGCGTCATTTCCCACTCGACGACGTTGAGGAAGAACTGCAGGAGGTTCTGGTCCTGCGAGTCACCGCCCTGCACCGCGAAAGCCAGG
>DASTYE010000182.1:0-8872 GCA_035765135.1 Gemmatimonadaceae bacterium
CTTGGTCGCGGAGAATGTGACGTCGTCGATTCGCGTCGGCCGGGCAGCTGGCCGGAGATGCTCGCCGCGGTGCTGCAGTCACGCGGGCGACGCACGGATGATGTGCAGCGCTGGCTGGGTGATCGCTCGTACAGCGTGCGCTACAACGATCGCGATCGCGACGGTCAGCCCGAGCGCGCGATGTGGTACGATCGCGCGGGACAGCTCCTCCAGGAGTGGGTGGATGCCGATCGTGACGGGATCGCGGACACGGTGCGCTCGTACCGAGAGGGGAAGCTCATTCGCGTCTACGAGAGATGACCTTCCGGTCGACGGCAAAGACGTCAGAGTTCAGAATTCAGAATTCGGATTTCAGACAAAACAAGCGGGGAGCCGAGCATCTGGCTCCCCGCGGCCGTTCTGAACTCTGAATTCTGAATTCTGACATCTGACGTCTCTGCCGTTGACCCTGAACGCCCTCACCCTTGACAGCGTCAGCGGTTACACTTGGGGAACCTTCCTTGCACGGCAACCTGGCATGCGCCCAGTCCGGGACCACTATCTCCCGCCCGACCATGACGCGTTCGTTGCGGCCGAGCCGCCAACCGGACGCGTCATCGTCATCGCGCCGACGCGCGCGGCGTGCGAGACCATCGAGCTGGCGCTCGGACTGCACATCGAGACGGTGCTGGAGCGCGAGCATGGCGGGGAAGTACGCGAGCTGGCCAGAAGCGGAAAAGGGTTCGGCATCGTCGCCGGAACCGGCACCGGCAAGACGCTCGCGATCCGCCCCATAGCCGAATCGATTCTCGGAACCACCCTCAAGGTCGGCGTCGTCAATCGCGAGCGCGAAGCCACGCCCGAGACGCCATCGTGGAACGTCGTCATCGTGACGACCGGGATCGCCCGGCGCTGGTTCCAGGATGGGGACATTCTGCGGCAGGACACACTCGTCGTCGATGAGATCCACCAGACGTCGGCGGAGCTCGAGCTCTGCCTCGCGTTAGGCAAGCGGGTCGGCAACCGGTTCATCTGGCTCTCGGCCACCGTGGACCCGACGTTTTACGCCAGATATCTCGATTCGGCCGCCGTCATCGAAAGCTCCGCGTTCGATCCCGCGAGGGCGGCCAAGGTGACGGTCGTCAACAAGGATCCAGTGCGGTTCCTCGACGACCGCTTGCTCCAGCGCTTTCAGAAGGAGCGCCGGGGTGTCGGCGTGTTTCTGCCCACTCGCGCCGGGGTGGAGGAAGTCGCGGAGGATGTGAGCACGCGATCGCCGCGTATCGAGACGGCGTTCTACCATGGTGGCGAGCCGATCCGCGTCATTCGCCCCTTTCTCGAAGGCGAGGTTCGCAAGCCGTATCTCCTGTCCATGACCGCCGCCGGCCAGAGCGCGCTCAACGTTCGCGGACTCGACACCGTCATCATCGATGACACGCGTTTCACGAACATCATCGAGGGCGGGAAGAACGTCCTGACGCGCACGCACCTCGGCGCGAACGAAATCCTCCAGATGGCGGGACGCGTGCACGGTCGCGTCGAGGGAGGTCGCGTCTTCATCCTGTCCGACCGGGAGATCGTCTTCTCCCAGCTGCGTCCCACGGAGCCCGAGTTCCAGCTCGCCGGCGACTCCGAGCGTGTCGCGATCACCTGCGCCGATCTCGGTGTGCGCGCCGATGAGCTCGAGCTTCCGGTCCCGCTCGACCGTGTCGCCTATCGAGAAGCGCTCGCCCGGCTCGTGTCGCGGGGGATCATCGATGATCGCGGGCGTCTCTCGCAGTACGGAAAGACGGTCGAGGCGCTGCCGGTGGATCGCGCGTGGGGAGAGCTGATCGTCCACGCCGACGACGCGCTGATCCCGTATCTGGCGGTGATGAGCTCGGTCGAGTCGTTGCACCGCATGACGCGCGACGACCGCAATCTCGAAGGCCTCGTCGTCGCGGGGAGCGATCATCTCACTGCGTATAACGTCTACGCCGAGGCGTTCCGGAAATACGGGTCGGTCGGCGCGGTGTACGGGCTTCCCAGACATCTCTTCGACGACGGTATAGATGAATGGGCCGAGCATCGCGGAGTCCTCGTGAAGGCGATCGAGGACATTGCTCTCGGGATGGCGAGCGTCTATCGCAACCTCGAGATGCGTCTGCCTGACGAGATGCCGGTCGCGGCCGATGGAGTGCTCCGCAAATTCCAGGAGCTGCTCGCGCGCATCATGCCGTTCGACCTCGTGATCGACGAGATGACGGCAGACGGCGAGGAAGCCCGCGTCTCCAAGACGAGCGTGGCCGGCAGCTGGGGCGCCATCGCCGGCGAGCTGCGCTACTTCGCCGACCGCATGGGCGTTCCGCGCGCGTCGATCGAGGGGACGCAGATTCCACTCGGACTCATCCGGAAAAACGCGACGCGCGGTGGTGTCGAAATCGCGTTCGACCCCGACCGCAAACGCGCCCCGCTCGCCGTGCGGCGCGCGGTCGAGTACTACGGGTTCGTGCTCGAGCGGGACATCGAGCCGATTGACGGTGTCTTTCCGGATGATGTTGCCGACATCGCGCGCAGCACGCTGGCCGAGGCGGCCGCCCGATTCGAGGCGCGACATCGCTCACTGAAGGAGCTGCGCCCTCGGGTCGAGGAGATTCGGGAGGTGTGGCGCCGGAGTGGGGGACGCACGGCGAAGCTCGGCACCAGGGAGCTGGCGGCGCTCTTCGGCGAGCAGATTCGCCACATCCGCTCGTACGAGGAGTTTCGGGCGACTCCCTTGACGGTTGATGTTGACGCCCTCGTCCCGCCGGCGGAGCGCGCGCGGTGGATGGCGCTCCCCGATGCCGTGACGATTCGGGACCGGGATGTGCCTATCGAGTACGGTGTCGAGGAGGGTGTTGGCGGCGTCGCGCGGCTGCGGCTCCCGGAGAAGATGGCCCGCACGCTGGTCGAGGCCGAGCTGCCGACGCTGGATCGGCCGCTGCGGTTCGTGGTGACGCGCGGGCAGCGCGGTGCGGTGCGGGCCGCCACGCTCGACGAGCTGCAGGATCTCCTGGATCGCCCGTGGGCACCTGACGAGGAGCGGGAAGAGCGTCCGCGTCGCCATCGGGGGCAACAGCGGCGCGCGCAGTTCAGCTCGGAGCGCGGACGTCCCCGCGAGCGGGCTGGCCGCTCACGTCGTCGGCGTCGCTGAGCGCAGCGTCGCGAGCTCCGGCTCGTCGATCTCGACGGTGTAGAGCTCTTCCTTGTACGGCGCGAATCCTCGCTTCAGGTAGTTAGGTAGCGCCGCTGGATCGTCGAGCGTACACGTGTGCAACCACACGCGCGACGTCCCCTGCTCCCACGCCCGCTCGACCGCGGCGGTGAGCATGAGCTTGCCGAGACCGCGGCGCGTGAACTCGGGAAGAAGCCCGAAGTACGCGATCTCCGTCGAGTCATCGCCGTGACGCTCGAGCTCCGCATAACCGGCGGGAGCGCCATCCACATACATCACCCAGAGAGAAACCGCGTCGTTGGCGAGACGCGCGCTGACCTGCTCGTCGCTCCAGGAAAGCCGGTCCACCCAGTGGTGCGGGCGCCCGACCTCACGATAGAGGTAGCGGAAAAAGGACACGGGGCAGCCGTCCACCCTCTCGAACCGGACGTGCGAGTCGTCGGCGTGATAGGAGCGCAGCGCGTCGGGGCTGCGCATCTCGAGGTAGGTGCGGGTGACGGAGATTCTCGGCATGGCGGATGGATTCTACGCGTTCGGGCTTGCCGTGGCAGGGGCCGACTGGGACGAAACGGCAACGACGTCAGCGGTCGGATGTCAGATGTCGGAGCTCAGAAAAGTCGTTGTGGTTCACTGACTTCTGACATCTGACGTCTGATCTCTGACGTCTCGGCCGTTGACTTTTGCCCCGAACTGAGTGGTCCAAAAAGCGATCAAACAGGGACGAAATCTCTAATCTTCCGAAATGTGAGCGATCTTGTAACCTAGTTTTTGCACTACACTTACATAAACAAACGTCCTTCCGTTGACAGTTGGACCAGCCGGTCTTACTCTATCCCCCCATGAGCACCGACCGCCGCGCCCGCATTCTCGAAGCCGCTTCGAATCTCATCTGTCAACGCGGATATCAGCAGACTTCCGTTGACGATGTGATTCGCGAGGCGGGTCTCTGCGGCAAGGGGCATTTCTACCACTACTTCAAGTCGAAGGAAGAGCTCGGCTACGCCGTCGTCCAGTATACGTTCGAGCAGTTTGCCGAAGAGGGGCTCGCGATCCTGCGTAATCCGATGGTCGATCCCTTCGAGCGTCTCGAGCGTTTCATCGATGCCGAGGTAGCGGCTCACGCCGAGCAGGAGTGCCGGGGTGGATGTCCATTCGCCAATCTCGCGAACGAGCTGGCGGATGACCACGAAGGGTTCCGGAAGCAGCTCGCGACCGTCTTCGAGCGATGGTCCGGACAGCTGCAGTCGGTGTTGTGGGAAGCTCGACCTCAGCTTCGCGATGACGTGGACATTGGCCGAATGGCGCGGTTCATCATCGCGACGATCGAGGGTGGGCTGATGATGTCGCGTGTGACGCGCGACGTCCGTCATCTGGAAGCAATCGGGGAGGAACTGAAGAGATTCATCGCCGCCCAGCGGCGCGAACCATCGGTGGTGTCCGTCGTTTCTTGAAGCCGACCCCGCCTCGACAACCCGAGGCAGCCGGGAGACCGAGATGATGACGTTGGAAATGGCCAGGATGCGCGAACTAGCCGGAGCGGGAGACGGCTCCGCCGCGCCAACATCGCCCCTCAGCCGCGCCGAGCGTCGCGCGCAGTTCGAACGCGAAGCCCTCGTGCATCTCGATGCCATGTATAGCTTCGCCCTCAAGCTCGCGCGCTCCCGCGACGACGCCGAGGACCTCGTTTCAGACACCATCCTCCGCGCCTTCGATCGGTGGGAGCAGTATCAGCTCGGCACGAACGTCCGCGCGTGGCTGTTCACGATCCTCTACCACACGTTCGTCAGCCGGAAGCGCCGGATCGAGGCGCGTGAGGTGCAGCTTCCCGAGGAGGCAGATGGCTGGTCGGCGTTCGAGGCCGTCGGCGACGCGGATCCCGAGGGCAGATTCTACGACTCGTTCATCGACGAGGAAGTGATGCGCGAGATCGACAAGCTCCCCGAGGACTATCGGACGGCGGTCGTTCTGAGCGACATCCACGGCCTCCGCTACGCGGAGATCGCGGAGATCCTCGGGATCCCTGAAGGAACGGTGAAGTCACGTCTCTTCCGCGGGCGGCGGATTCTGCAGAAACGCCTGGTGGATTACGCGGTGGAAATGGGGTACGTGAAGGCGAGGTAGTCGAGGTAGTCGAGGTCGTCGAGGTCGTCGAGGTCGTCGAGGTGATCGAGGAGACTTCATGGCGCCGTGGGCAACCTTGATCACCTCGACTTCGCGCGGTCGAGGTATCAAGTGCCTCAATCGCGATGAAGTCACCTCGATGACCTCGACGACCTTGACGACCTCGACACCTTAGAAGCTCGCCAGCACCTTCTGCCGATGTCGCGCGGCCTTCGCCCGGTTCCCGCAGGTCGCCATGTCGCACCAGCGACGCCGACCGTTCTTCGTCCCGTCGTAGAAGACCCGCGGGCACCGGGCATCCGCGCAGCGGCGCACGCGGGAGAGCTCGCCGAGGACGAGCGCATCCGCCGCCGACTCGACGATTGGAATCATTAGACCAGCGAAAGCGTCACCGACCGGAACGAAGGAGCGCTGGAAGCTCCCGTCCGCGCGCGCCTCGAGACGGCGCGTGCCGGCGCTCCGCCCGAGCACGCGGTTGATCTCGTTGACGGCGTTGAGGCGCACCTCGGCGACATGCACCCCGCGCTCGGCGAGCGATCGAAGCGCCGCACGAATGCGTCGCGCATCGGCGAGCGCCGCGGTCGCTCCGGCCGGCTGCTGCAGCGCACGGCGCCGGATGCCGCCGCCACGCTCTCCATCCAGCACCGCCGCATCCTCGAGCCACCGCACGAGCGCATCGAAATCGCGAAGAAGGTCGACGCGGCTCCCGCGACGCGCGTCATCCGTATTGACGAAATCGAGCCAGAGCCGCTCGCCCAGGAAGGTGAACGGAACGAGGTCGTGCGTGGTTGTGAGGGGGAGCGACATGAAGTGTTCTCTCGCGGGGGAGAAAGCATATCCCTGTCGGTCCGACGAATCAAGCGGCCAAAATTCGGGCTCGACGCGCTGTCGTGATTTTCGTCACGATGCGACCTCGTTAGGCTCCTCCGCCCCCTCGCCGCTTCGAAATTCCCTCGGTGCGCTGGACGACGGACGATTGATCGGCGAACTTTCCCCGCCATGACGCCCGAGCTCCTCACCGGCGCGCGACTCGTCGCCGTCGGCTCCACCAATCCGGTGAAGATCGCCGCCGTACGCGCGGTCATCGCCCGCGTCGCCCGCTCCGCGCGCGTGGACGGGGTGAAGGTCGACTCGACCGTTCGCGATCAGCCGTGGGGCGACGAAGAGACGATCCGCGGCGCGCGGTCGCGAGCGGCCGCCGCGCGCGAGGCCCTTGGCGCCGACCTCGGCGTGGGCCTCGAGGGCGGAGTGGTGGAGGACGACGGCGGCCTCCGCACCTGCGCGTGGGCGGTCGTCGTCGGTCCGGACCAGCGCGAAGGGAAAGGCGGATCGCTGGCGATGCCTCTTCCGCCGGTCGTGGCCGGTCTCGTGCGTGGCGGTCTCGAGCTCGGGCACGCGATGGACGAGGTCGCCGGCACGATCAACGTGAAGCAGGCCGAAGGCGCGGTCGGTCTCCTCACCGCTGGACTGATCGACCGGCAGCGCGCCTATGAGGCTCTGGTGGTGTACGCGCTGGCGCCTTTCCTCGTGTCGTGGCCCGACGGCGGAGGTAGTCGAGGTCGTCAAGGTCGTCGAGGTCGTCAAGGTCGTCGAGGTAGTCGAGGTAGTCGAGGTAGTCGAGGTGAGCTGGAGGCGGACTCCGTGATTCCTCGACGACCTCGACGACCTGGACGACCTGGACGACCTTGACGACCTCGAACACATCGAACCGGCTCCCATGAAGAAGCCCTTCATCATCTCCGAGTACGTCCGCTGGGGAGACATCGACCTTGCGGGCATCATCTGCTACGGCGCGTACATCCGGTTCTTCGAGCTCGCGGAGACCGAGATCTTCCGCGCCGCCGGTCTGCCGTTCAAGGAGATGTTCGACCGCTACGACATGTGGCTGCCGCGGAAGCTCATGCACACCGAGTTTCACTCACCGGCCCTCCTCGATGAGCGGCTCAAGGTCGTCACCTATTTCACCCGGATCGGCAAGACCTCGCTCACGATCAACTTCGACGTGATGAGCGCCGATGGCGTGCTGCATGCCACCGCCCATCAGGTGCTCGTCTGCGTCTCCCGTTCAACGTTCGAGAAGAAACCGCTTCCGCCCGAGGTCGCCCGCGCCGTCGAGCCGTTCGTGATGGCGCCCGAGGAGGCGAGGAAGGCGGCATAAAAGAGGAGCTCGGAATGCGGAATCCGGATTACGTATTGGTGGCTCTCGCGATCGCGACCGCGTCGTGCGCCACCGCCAGCCAGCCGTTGGATCGCCCGATACCCCCGACCGAGTCGGCGGCTGCACCCCTGCGGCCACGTCCGTACCCCGTTTTCGAGACGCCCGACTTTGCGCGAGCCGTCGAGCGTGGAACGCGCACGCGAACGGGGCGGCCCGGGCCGAGCTACTGGCAGCAGTTCGCCACCTACCGGCTCGAGGCGGAGTACGAGCCGGCGACCAAACGGCTCAGGGGTCGCGGAACGCTGCGGTACGAGAACCGGTCCCCCGACACGCTGCGGAACGTCTTCCTTCATCTACACCCCAACCTGTTCGCACCCGGTGCGCTCCGGAACGAGGAGACCCCGCTCACCGGCGGCATGGAGCTCAGGCGGGTCACGGTCGATGGGCGAGCGCTCACGCCAGCACCTAACGACACGGGCGTCGGCTACGCGATCTCTTCGACCATCCTGCGGGTGAGGCCTCCCACCCGCGTGGCGCCGGGCGCCTCGGTTCAGCTCGAGATGGAATGGGAGTACACGATCCCTCCGGACGGCGCGCCCCGAACCGGTCGGGATGACGACATTGCCTACATCGCCTACTGGTACCCCCAGTTCGCCGTGTACGACGATGTATCGCGCCGGTGGCAGACGGATCCGTATATGGGGAACGCCGAGTTCTACATGGGCTACGCGGATTACGACGTGGCGATCACGGTCCCCGAGGGATGGCTCGTGACCGCGACGGGCGAGCTCACGAATGCATCCGAGGTTCTGACGGCGCAGACGCGGGCACGTCTCGACACGGCCCGTCGGTCACGCGCCATTACCCACGTCGTTCGTGAGGCCGACCGGGGAGCGGGGAAGGCGACCGCTCGCGGCCGCGACGGGAAGCTCACCTGGCGGTTCCGGGCCGCCAACGTGCGCGACTTCGCCTTCGGCACCTCCGACAAGTACCTGTGGGATGCGACGGTCGCCGTCGTCGGCGACGCCACCGGCGATGGCCGAGCGGACACGAGCGCGATTCACACCTTCTGGCGCCCCGAGCGGCGTGCCTGGGCCTGGGATCAGTCCGCTCGTTATGCCCAGCACTCGGTGGAATTCCTGTCCCGCTACCTCTGGCCGTACCCATATCCGCACATGACGGCGGTCGATGGCGTCGTTTCGTGCAGCGGAATGGAGTACCCGATGATGACGTGCATTGGAGGGCGACGGGACACGCTTGGCCTCTACTCGGTCACCGTGCACGAGATCGCGCACATGTGGTTCCCGATGCAGGTGGGATCGGACGAGAAGCGCTACTCGTGGCAGGACGAGGGATTCACGCGGTTCAACCAGGCGCAGGGGATGCGGGAGTTCTTCGCCGGGCTGGACCGCGAAAGCAAC
>DASTYE010000183.1:0-4815 GCA_035765135.1 Gemmatimonadaceae bacterium
GCGTTCCCGACCTATCAGTTGTGTTATGCGCTCGGTCGCCGCGACATCATGCGATTGCGTGATGACGCGCGCGCGGCTCGCGGGGCGTCGTTCTCCCTGCGGACATTCCACGACGAGCTGCTCTCGTACGGCGCTCTGCCCATCCCCCTTGCACGATGGGGGATGGGGCTGGCTTGAGCCCGCGCCTCGGCCGGAACGTCATCGCGCTCGGGGCGGTGAGCTTCTTCACCGACGCCTCGAGCGAGATGATCTATCCGCTCCTGCCGTTGTTCATTACGACGACGATCGGCGCCAGCGCGGTGTCGGTGGGAGCGATCGAGGGCGCGGCGGACTCCGTGTCGGCGCTGCTCAAGCTCGCGAGCGGGTGGCTTTCCGATCGCACGCGCCGGCGCAAGCCGCTCGTCGTCGCCGGCTATGCGCTGGCGTCGGCGGTGCGGCCGCTCGTCGCCTTCGCGCAATCAGCTGCGCAGGTTCTGGCGATTCGGGTGACCGATCGAGTCGGGAAGGGGATTCGCGGCGCTCCGCGCGATGCACTGATCGCCGATTCGGTCGAGCCGGGGCTGCGTGGTCGCGCCTTCGGATTCCATCGTGCCGCCGATCATCTGGGTGCCGTGATCGGGCCGCTCGTCGCCTTCGCGTTGTTATCCTGGGCCGACCTCGAGATGCGGACCGTCTTTCTCCTCGCGGCGATTCCGGCGGCGATTGCCGTGGTCACGCTCGTTGTCGCGGTGCGCGAGGTTTCCCCGATGGCGCCGGGGGTGACCTCGAGCGAGGGGCTACGCGCCCCGCGGCGGCTCGGCGCCCGGTTCTTCGCGTACCTTGGCATCCTGCTTCTCTTCACGTTAGGCAACTCCACCGATGCGTTCCTGCTGCTGCGCGCCACCGAGCTTGGCATTGGCGCCGCGCTTCTCCCGGTCCTCTGGGCGATGCATCACCTGGTGAAATCGCTGACGAGCACCCCGGGGGGCATCCTCTCCGACCGGAGCGGACGAAAGCCGGTGATCGTGGCCGGGTGGATGGTGTACGCGGCCGTCTATCTCGCGTTCGGACACGCGAGCGAGGCATGGCACGTGTGGGTGCTCTTCGCGATTTACGGCGTGTACTTCGGACTCACGGAAGGAGTCGAGCGCGCACTCGTCGCCGATCTGGTTCCGCCCGACCGCCGCGGCGCCGCCTTCGGATGGTACAACCTCGCGATCGGTCTTGGCGCGCTCCCGGCATCGGTGATCTTCGGAGCGATGTACGATCGCTTCGGCGCGCTCACGGCGTTCACCGTCGGAGCCAGCGCCGCGCTGCTCGCCGCTCTCGGGCTCTGGATCCTCATCCCAGGTCAACACCCCACCTGAGGTCACTCAGGTGGGGTGTGAGATGCCAACGTCACTGCTGCGTCGAGAGAACGACGCCCATGGCCGCGTGCCCGCCGTTCGGTTGGTACGCCGCGGGATCCTCCACACGCAGCACCGCGTATCCGGCGATGTTGCCCACGGTGTTCGATCCGCGACCCTCTACGCGAGTCGTGATGATCACGCCGATCACGTCGGGAACCGTGGCGGGTTCACGCCCCGAGCTCGCGGGAGGACTTACCCACATGTTCTCGCCGAACGGAAGGCCGAATCCCTGGAAGCTCGCGTTACCGCCGTAGGAGCCGTCCTGCATTAGCTGCTTCGCCCATCCGCGGCCCCAGAACTGGACCTTGGCACCTGGAGTAACGCCGCCTGAGTTGCCGCCCCAGACGACGAACGTCGTCGGGCGATACACGACGACGGAGGTCATCGGGGCCAGGGACGGCTCGTACGTCGGCGCCCCATCGTACTCCGCCACGATGTGGTACTGCCCAGGCTGCAGGATGATCGGGGCAATCCCGGAGCCGTCCGTTGTGACGAGCACTTCGATGGACGGGGTGCCGCCGACACCGTGCGCCCTGATCGTCACGGTCTGGCCCGGAATGGCGGACTGATCGAACGCCTCGCTCAGCCGGACTGTCACGGGTGCGCCTTGGCTGACCACCGGGCCCGACGTGATGGCCAGTTGCGTCGGCGCCGGCGCGACTGGCAGGGTGAACTCGATGAATGTCGGCTGGTACACCAGCTCGCCCGACCGCCTGTGCGCAAGCGTCAACCCCGGAGCCGGGAAGGGATCAACCACGAATGGCATGGGGTCGTGTGGCGCGTTGAAGAGGTTTGGAGTCCGCCAAACCTCGAAGTCGAAGACCTCGAACGTGAAATACCCGCCGACCGTGTAGGGTGGCTTCCAGCTCATGTGGTCGAATACGACCCTCAGGGCGGTCGAGTCGGGTCGCACGGACATGTCGTATGTGCCGGGCTGAAATGCAAACGGCACTCGAGGCGTGCCTCTCACCCTTACGTCGGCCATGAACGGCCGCCCATAGAAGCGCATGTCCCAGCAGTAACTGACGGACAGCGGGCTGAAGCCCTTGATGGGGAGGACACCCATCCCAAGGCACGTCGGCTCCTCAATGTCCAGTTGCGACAGCGTGTCTGTCGGGGGGGCGCCCATGGACTCGTACGTCTGGCCGACCCCGGCGTGGAGCGTCTCGAGATCCGAGCAGTCGCCGAAGATCGTGCAGAAGTCGAGGTTCATGCCGAAGTCCACGCCGAACCCGCCACTGAAGGTGAACCCGCCCGGGAGTCCTGGCAGCCCCTCCACGCCTAACAAAATCTCTCCCGGGACATGATAGACGAGCCCTGAAGTTGCCTTGGCGCTGAACCGGAACGGCCACGCGAAGTTCTCCCCCGAGAGACCGGCGGTGTACGTGAAGTAGTCGATTTGGAGGAAGCCGAGCAGGACCCACAGAAACGGCACGTCCACGTCGATTTGGTCGGACGTCACCGGGAACCCCCAACACCCCTGAAACTCGAGGACATCCACGTCGGGATAGTCCAGGTCCGATGCGACGCACCACGAGATTTCCTCGGCGGCGAATGGGGACGTGAGCCGGGGGGTCGCTGACAGCTCTGCCATGCGCCTCCGGGTTGCCTCGCGCACACCCGGTGGCGGCTCGACAGGGGTGAGATCGGTGATCGCGGTGGCCTCCAGCGTCTCACCGGCCGCTCGCCCGATGACGATCACCTGTGTTCCGGTCGCGAGGTCGGCGAAGGTCTTCTCCGCTCCGGTCAGATAAATCCTTGTGTCGGGCGTGATCACCACCTGCAGCTTCGCGTTCCGCGACCCGATGGCGAGCTCGTGTCCGGTGACGGTCACGCCCTTGCCGGGGATGAACTCGAGACCCGTCTGGAGGACGACGAGCGTTCGCTCCTGCGCATTGACCTGATCCACGACGCCGACGGCGCCTACCCGCTGCGGTTGCGCCGCAACCGCGAGCGATGATGTGCCTGCGAGATCGGGAGATGGAGGGGCCGTCGGCAGGGAAGTCTGGTCCGAGCAGCCGGCAGCTACCACGAGGCCGGCGAGAATGAACGCGCGATGGTGTTGCCTCATGGAGCACCGTTCCTCGTTCAATTGTGCCTTGCATCGATCGGAGGTACGCGCACCAGAGTACGCGCCGAGGAATGGAGCGTCTGTAGGGAAACACCTCGATGTGGTCCGGGGAACGCCGACGCCGGGCGCGGTCACCTCGGGTCGGTCTGGCAGGGAGTGGCAACGCCTAACGTCGCGAGTGGCCTCTCTCGACAGGTCGAACGAACGGGAGCACGACCAGCGGCTACATCTCCGGCACGAACATGATGTGCGCCTTGGGCGTGCCACTGCCCATGAGCCAGGGCGCGCCGCGAACGGGCTTGTCCGGCAGCCCGGTCGTCTTCGACGTCGCGAACGGGATGTAGACGACGAACAGCGATCTCGCACCTTTCGCGGTGACGGTGGACGCGTCGAACGTCGCCCACTCTCCCGTCAGCGTGTAGAGTGACGTCGGTGTACGCGGCATGGTGAGGGTTCCACCGCGGATCTCTCGAAAGCGCGTGCTGTCGACGTCGTCGCCGGTGACGCCACTCGCGCGCAGCGCCCGTCCGCGCGCCATGAACGGCTCGAGCGACTGGTGATAACACGCCACGTGGAACCGCGGCGCGCTCTGGTTAGGCGCCAGGCAGGTCATCTCGCCGGTCCCCTTTCGCAGCGAAACGAGCTTCCCGTCGGCACCGTAGCCCAGCACGGTCGCCCCCGCTCGCATATCCGCCGGAAGCGGGAGCACTGCGGCGGCAATCTGCTGCTCGGCGTTCAACCGCGGCACCGCCGGCGCGCTCTCCTGTGCATCGAGGGTAACCGGAGCGATGAGAGCGAAAACAGCAATCCTGATTCCGCGTTCCGCTTTCCTCGTCAGCAGCATTTTGCCCCCGGTTTCGAGTAGCGCTCCTCGAGCCGAGCTCGCTCGAACTCGGAGCGCGACAGTGGCGAGATCTCTGGATGATGACGCGCGATGTGCGCGCGGTACGCGTCGTAGCGAGGCGCGCCGACCATGACGCGCAGCGCGTTTGCCAGCGCCCTGAGCACCTGCTTCATGCCGGCGGCGGCGTCCTCGCCTCGTCGTCCGGGTGTTCATGTGCCGGCAGCTCCTCCACCTGGCGCTCGTCGGCCACCACCCGCTCCGCCGGCACATCGGCCTGCCCCAGCCGCGCGAGCTCCGCGCGAATCTTGTCGACGTCCACGCGAGAGCCGAGTGGTTCAGCGATCTCGAGCCCCTGATTGTAGCAGGCGCGCGCGCGCGACGTTTCGCCCCGGCGCGCATAAATATCCCCGAGGACGCGGAGACACTGCGCGCGGTGCAGCTCGCTCTTCGCGAGGACGAAGAAGCCCAGCGCCCCGGCGGCGAGCGATTCGGCGCGCGGGAGGTCATCCTGC
>DASTYE010000184.1:0-4362 GCA_035765135.1 Gemmatimonadaceae bacterium
CCCGATCGCCGATGTCGTCACCGCGACGATCGTGCACTACCTCACCTTCGGCCGCGTGCCGGAGCTCGACTACGACAACCGGCCGATCTTCGCGTACGGCGCACGCATCCACGACCAGTGCCCGCGTCGTGCGAACTTCGACGCCGGACAGTTCGTGGAAGAGTTCGACGACGACGCGGCCCGCAAGGGATGGTGTCTGTACCACGTCGGATGCAAAGGCCCGGCGACGTTCTCGCCGTGCCCGATCTTCATGTGGAATACGCGCACCAGCTGGCCGATCGGCGCCGGACATCCCTGCATCGGCTGCACCGAGCGCAACTTCTGGGACTCGATGAGCCCCTTCTACACACGGATGCCTAACGTCGCCGGCGTGGGCGTCGAGCGCACCGCCGATGTGATCGGTGCCGCGCTGGCCGTCGGCGCCACCGCCGGCGTCCTCGCGCACGCGGCCGCGACCGGAGTGCACCGCGTCCGCGCGAAACGCGCGCTGCCGGTGGTGAACAACCCTAACGTACCGCCACCTCCGCCGACCCGACCGCCCACGAACCCCGAGGGGAGATAAGCCATGGCCACGACCAAGGTCGTCGTCGACCCGATCACCCGCATCGAGGGGCATCTTCGCATCGAGGCGCTCGCCGAGAACGGCCGCATCGCCAACGCGTGGGCGACGTCGACGCAGTTCCGCGGCATCGAGATCGTGATGCAGGGGCGAGACCCGCGCGATGCCTGGGCCTTCACCCAGCGCATCTGCGGCGTCTGCACGGTGGTGCACGCCGTGGCCTCGTGCCGCGCGGTGGAAGACGCGCTCGGCATCCGCGTCCCCGCGAACGCCAACATCATCCGCAACCTCATGGTTGGAATGCAGTTCGTGCAGGACCACGTGATGCACTTCTATCATCTGCATGCGCTCGACTGGGTGGACGTCGTGAGCGCGCTCAGCGCCGATCCCGCGCGCTCCGCGCAGATCGCCGCCTCGATCTCGCCATGGCCGAACAACTCGGCGACGCACTTCCGCGAAGTGCAGAACCGCGTGAAGACGTTCGTGCAGAGCGGGCAGCTCGGCATCTTCACCAACGGCTACTGGGGACACCCGGCCTACAAGCTGCCGCCCGAGGTCAATCTCATCGCCGTCTCGCACTACCTCGAGGCGCTCGACTGGCAGCGCGATGTCATCCGCCTGCACACCGTGTTCGGCGGAAAGAATCCGCACCCGAATTTCCTCGTCGGCGGCATGGCGTCGGCCATCAACCTCGACGAGACGGCGACGATCAACGCCGAGCGCCTGACGGACATCCACGACATGATCGCACGGGCGCAGCGGTTCGTGGAGCAGGTGTATTGGCCGGATCTGGTCGCGATCGCCGGGTTCTACAAGGACTGGGCAGCCATTGGCGCGGGCACCGGCAATTACCTCGCGGTCGGCGAGTTCCCGCGCGGTGACATTCGCGACTTCGATACGCTCTACTTCCCGCGCGGCATCATCCTGAACCGCGACCTCACTCGCGTACACGAATACGACCAGCGAGCGGTGGCCGAGTTCATCCACGCGTCGTGGTACGAGTACTCGAAGGGCGATGCGGCCGGGCTGCATCCGTACGACGGCGAGACGAAGCCGCGCTACACGGGGCCGGCGACGCCGTGGCGCTATCTCCAGGACGAGAAGCAGAAGTACACCTGGATGAAGGCGCCGCGCTACGAGGGGAAGCCCATGGAGGTCGGTCCGCTCGCGAGGATGCTCGTCGCCTACGGCGCCGGACACGAGGAAGCGCGCGCGCTGATCGGTGAGGCGTTAGGCAAGCTCGGCGTCGGCGCCCCTGCGCTCTTCTCGACGCTCGGCCGCACGGCCGCGCGCGGGATCGAGACGGTATTGATCGCGCGCCAGCTCCCGCGCTGGTACGACGATCTCGTCGCCCGCATCAAGGGAGGCGATGTTCGCACGTTCGAGGGCTCGAAGTGGGAGCCGTCGTCCTGGCCGTCCGAGGCGAGAGGGTACGGATACCTCGACGCACCGCGCGGCGCGCTCGGCCATTGGGTACGGATCAACGACGGAACGATCAGCAATTACCAGTGCGTGGTGCCGAGCACGTGGAATTGCTCGCCTCGTGATGCGCAGGGACAGATGGGGCCGTACGAGGCGGCGCTCACCAGCAACCATCCGCTCGTCGATCCGGAGCGGCCGATCGAAATTCTGCGCACGATCCACTCGTTCGACCCGTGCATGGCGTGTGGCGTTCACGTTCTCGACGCGACCGGCAAGGTCATTACGGAGGTAAAGGTCCAATGACCGAACACGTCGGCGGCACCGTCGATACGGCGCGGGAACGTGGGGTGACGCACCCCGCCGATGCGGCGCCCGCCAACTACCGATGGGTCTATCTCTGGCACTGGCCCATTCGGGCGATGCACTGGGTGTCCGCCGCGTCGATCATGCTCCTGATCTTCACCGGCTTCGTCGTTGGACGTCCGTACTACCTGCCCGCCGGTCAGGTCACGGGTGAGTTCTTCATCGGATGGATGCGGCTCGTGCACTTCATCGCCGCCGGCGCGCTGGTGGCGACGGTCATCGTGCGCATCTACTGGCTCTTCGTCGGCAATCGTTACGAGCGCTTCCACGCGCTGTTCCCGGTCAGCAAGTCCGACTGGGTCAACATGTGGAAGCAGATCAAGTTCTATCTCCTCATCCATCCGGAGCGCGCGCCGCACTACCTCGGCCACAACCCGCTCCAGCAGCTGTTCTACACGATGGTGTATCTCGTCACCGCGGTCATGATCATCACCGGGTTCGCGATGTACGGCCAGGCGAATCCGGGCGGCCTCATCCGCGGTGCGACACTCTGGGTTCCACAGGTGTTCGGCAGTATCCAGAACGTGCGCCTCGTTCACCACGTCCTCACCTGGTTCTTCCTCATCTTCATTCCGATCCACATCTACCTCGCGATTCGCGCGGACATCATCGAGCGCGCCGGGACGATGTCATCGATCGTGACGGGCGGGCGGTTCGTCCCCGCCGACGAGGAGTACATCGATGGATAGCAGACGACGCGGCGTCACGGTGATCGGGCTTGGCAACCCGCTCATGGGCGATGACGGCCTTGGCGTGTACGCCGCGCAGCGCTTGCAGGAGGAATGGATCCTTCCGCCGGAAGTTCAGGTGGTGGACGGCGGGACCTGGGGCATGAATCTCCTCCCGATCATCGATGAATCGGAGGAGCTTCTGCTGATCGACGCGATCAACCAGGACATGCCGCCCGGCACACAGATCGTGCTCGAGCGCGAGGAGATCCCGCGCACGCTGGCGCTCAAGGTCTCTCCACACCAGATCGATCTCTCCGAGGTGATCGCGCTGGCCGAGCTGCGAGGCACGCTCCCACAGCGCATGACGGCGTTAGGGCTCCAGCCCGAGCGCGTGGAGTTCGGGGCACCGCTGTCCGAGTCGGTCGAGCGACACATCGATCGCCTGGTGGCGATGGTCGCATATCAGCTGGAGCTGTGGGGGCATCGGTGCGAGTACCGGTTCCGCGGCACGCATGCATGAGATGAGCATCGCCCTCGAGGTGTGCCGCATCGCGGAGACGCGGCTCACGCCCGAGGCGCTGCCCAGGCTGGTCTCTGTGGGAATCATCGTCGGCGATGACGCCGGCGTGGAGCCATCGAATCTGCAATTCTGTCTCGACGCGCTGCTGGCGCAGCCGCCGTTCAACGGGGCAACGGCGAAGATCGCCCGACAGCCCGGCGACGAGCTGCGCGTGGACTACCTGGAGGTGGACGAATGACGGTCCGCGTGATCGACGTCCGCGAGTCGGTGATGGCGCGCAACAACGAGATCGCGCGGAGCGTGCGGGAGAGGATCGAGGCGGAGGGCGTGCTCGCTCTCAACCTCGTGTCGTCTCCCGGAGCCGGCAAGACGACGCTGCTCGAGAAGACGCTCGATGCGTTAGGCGACGAGATGGCGATCGCCATCGTCACCGGCGACGTGCAGACCCAGAACGATGCCGACCGCCTCGCGCGCCACACGTCCTCGCTCGTCCAGGCGGTGGTGACGGGCGGCGCCTGCCACCTCGACGCCCTCCAGGTGGACAAGGCGCTCGAGGCGATCGACCTCGCGCGGACGGATCTCCTCTTCATCGAAAACGTCGGCAACCTCGTGTGCCCCGCCGCCTGGGACCTCGGCGAGCACGCCAAGGTCGTGCTCTTCTCGGTCACGGAAGGAGAGGACAAGCCACTGAAGTACCCGCGCATGTTCCGCGAGGCCCGTCATGCGGTGATCACCAAGATCGACCTGCTGCCGTATCTGCCGTTCGATCTGCCGCGCGCCTTGAGCTACGCGCGCGAGGTGAATCCGGATCTCGAGATTTTCCTGAC
>DASTYE010000185.1:0-11625 GCA_035765135.1 Gemmatimonadaceae bacterium
CTGTTCCAGTCCATCAGCGCGTTCACGCCTTCGGGAACGCGATGCGCCAGAATCGCGCGGCCGAGCACCAGATTCGCTGCCACGAGCGCGCGCATTCCTCGATCGATGTCGAGCCTCCACGACTCGAAGAACTCCTTGCGCGCGCATGCTTCCGGTTTCTTCGCGCACCGGACGCCGTAGGGCAGGCTCGAGCTCGATCCCGCGTTCATCTCCGCCGTCGCCTGCTCGATCGACGTTCCGAGCCACTTATGCAGGCGCATCCAGTGCTTGTAGTGCGGCGCGCCCTGCTCCGTGTGGTTCAGGATCGCCGGATGCTTGATCAGCACCTCGGCGGCGAACCGCGGCCAGATGTCGATGGTGTCGTTGGTCGCGGGCGTGTACTTCCCGATGTACGACTCGAGAACGACGTGCCGCGCGACGACGATGGGCTTTGCCCAGTCCCATGCGTAGGAAGCACCGCCGGGCTGCCCGTCGCCCCAGTCATTCACGTAGCTGTGACCGAAGACATCGCCGGCGGCATGCACGAGGAATCCGTACGCGAACGCGAGCACGCGATCGGGATCCTCGTCGGGGCGATCCCAGGGACGGGAGCGCCAGATTCGTGCTTCACGCAGGAGATGCTGAAGCCAGTCGTCGGAGGTCCACCGATCGTGCTCGGCGGACTTGTCGACATGCACCAGCGACTGCCCGACGTAAATGTCGGGGAAGGCGTCGGGCCCGACGACGCCACCGCGGAAGTCGTTAGGGAATTTCCGCAACGCACGAAGCACGTCCGGATTAACCGGAATGGATCCGAAGGGCGGGATGGTGACCTGTCCATCGTTCAGCGCATCCGCGAGCGCGACGTTGGCGGCGAACAGATGGGTGCTGAGCTTCCACCTGCCACCACCCGCTTCATGCGCCGAGCAGGCATCGGCGCCGCGGAGTGAGGCACCGCCGATCGCCGCCGACGACGTGAGCAGCGGCGCGATCAAGAGGGTGGCGAGGAGCATCATGGGAACCGGACCTTGATGCGCTTCTTCACTGCGTCGGTCGCCTTCTTCTTGGCCTCGTCGGTCACCTTCTTCTTCGCCTCGGCCTCGGCCTCGCTCGCCCCGGAGCTATCACTCGCGCTCGCCTCGGGCTCGGCCGCCGCACCGCTCGACGGATCGGCGCTGACGGCGGAGCCGCTCGGCGGCGTGTACGTGGCATCGCCAGCGTACTCCATCGGCGCTTTCTGGAACGCCTGACGAGTCGTGAGCGTCAGCGCATCGACTGCGCCGGACAGCTCGGTGAGCGCCGCGGCCGTGGCCGTCGGGCCCCTGGCGGCACGGAGGTTCTTGAGCGCCGCTTTGACCTGCGCCAGGCGATCGGGGAGTACGCCGAGAAACTGCAGGCCGGCGATGATCAAATTGACGTTCCGGTACTTGCCGAGAAACTGCGGAACCAGCGGGGTCAGCGCATCGACCGTGCTCTGCAGCTTGTTCATCGATTGCAGGCAGCACGCATCGACGACCACCGCCGTGTCGGCCGCGGCCTGCGCCGCCTGCTCGATCTGATCCTCGAGCGTTTCGAACTGTGTGTCGACCGTCTCGACGCGGTCATCGAGCGCCGACTCGAACGTCGGCATCGCCGGCGCTTCGCTGGCGGTCGGCGGCGTCGGCTCGGCGCCGGGAATGACACTGTAGCGATAGATCATCCCGTGATTGCCGACGACGTATCCACGATCGCGCCGCGGCAGACTGAAGGCGTGCACCTCAGCTGGAAAGGACAGCTCGCGTGAGGACCAGCGTGCACCTCCGTTCGTCGTGTAGCTCAACCGCGCGCCGTTGAACGACCAGCCGACCTCCGGATCCGCGAATTTGATCTCGCTGCCGGGCGTCCCCACGAGCCCGGTCCACGTGCGGCCGCCATCGGTCGTCCGATACAGCCGGTTTTCCGAGAGGTGCGCGTAGCCGGTATTCTCGTCGACGAAGAACACCTCGTGGTCGTGATAGACCTCGAGCTCACCGCCGATGTCGGTGATGACGTTGAGCTTCCACGTCGCCCCGCCATCCTCCGTTTTCGCGACGAAGAGCGTGCGCGCCGCGCCGTGCGCACCGCCGATGGCGTACCCCACCGATGCCGACGGGAAATGCATCCCCTTGAGGTTGCAGTCGACCTCGCGCGCCAGGCCATTCACGGTGATTTTGGCGCGACACCGGAATACGTCCTTCCATGTACGGCCGCCGTCGGTCGTTCGCCCGATCATCCCGACGTTATCGTTGGCGTCGAGGTAGAGACCGACCTTCTTCGACAGGAAGACGTAGTCCATCAGACCGGCTGACGTGTTGATCGCGCCAACCTGCTGCCACGAGTCTCCGTCGTCGGTGCGGAGCACCTTGTACTTGCCGATTCCCGCCGGCTGAAGCACCCATCCCAGCTTCTCATCGAGGAAGTACGGAGAGCGGAAAGGCGGCTCCTTCGACTCGTGATCGCCGAGCTCCACGGTCCAGGTTGCTCCGGCATCTCTGGTTCGAAGCAGCATTCCGCCCTGATTGGAGTTGCCGCTCGTGACCCAGCCGACCTCCGGGTTCACGAAGAAGACGTCGTTCAAGAAGACGTCTTCCGAATAGCTCACAGGCTCCCAGATCCCCTTCCACGCGGGTCGATTGGCCGACGAAGTCCGCTGAGCATCCAGCGGCTCGACAACGACTGCGCCGAGCAGGACGATGGCCACCGCACCTAACGCGCGCTGAATGTGGAAGATGGAGTGCCGCCGCATATCACTACCTCCTGGTATGGAAAGCTCCTGCTCTCCGAATAGAGACCGGCTGCTCTCGCTCTTGTCGCACCCTCGAACACGGGGTAACGTGGCGGTCATGCCGCAGCGGTTCGCCCCGTGGGTGTCGGTGTGCGGGAGCGTGCGATGTTGAAGTTCCCGACCGGCCGTCAGCGTTACAGCGCGCCAGCGCTTTCATTGGGCATCCCCTGAGGGCCGTGCCAAGCGAGTCCGAGCTTGCGTCGCGCTTCTGGGACCGGATCCGGATCTTCGCCGCACGGCGGCTTCAGGATGCCGCGATCGCGGAAGACGTCGCCCAGGAGACGCTGCGCCGTGTCATCGAGGCGGTGCGCGCCGGGCGCGTGGAGAACCCCGATGCGATCGCCGGCTTCGTCTTTCAGACGGCGAAGCACATTTGCATGCACGCGCACCGGTCTGCGGGCCGGGAGGTGCGCGCCATGCAGCGGCTCGATGACCCTGACGAATCCGCGGAGCGACGGCCCACTGCGCTCGACCATCTCATCACGGAGGAGCGCCGCGTCGAGGTCAGGAGCGCGCTCGAGGTGCTTTCACCGGAGGACCGCGAGCTCCTGCGCGCCTTGTACTACGAGCAGCTCGAGACAACCGCACTCGCGACGCGTCTTGGACTGACCACCGGGGCGCTCCGCGTTCGGAAGCATCGCGCGCTGCAACGCCTCGCGGAGGTCCTCGACCGAGCCCGAGCCGGTGAAACGCTTTCCTCCAACCGGGAACTCAAGAGGTGATGGAACCGACTCGCGTCACACACGAACGCGTCGAGCAGGAGGATCTCGACACTCGCTACCTCGCCGGTACGCTCTCCGAGGAGGAGGCCGACGCGTTCGAGGAGCACTATTTCTCGTGCGACGAATGCTGGTCGGCTGTGCAACTCGGTCTCGGCGTTCGCGCTGCGGAGACGCCTGAGAAAACCTATCCGCGCGGGGCGCCGCTCCAAGTACAGCGGACCGGTGTGGCGCCCTCGACGATCGCGCCTCGACGGCGCCAGTGGATGCCGGTCGCGCTCGCCGCGGCAGTGGCGATAATGGCCTTCGGCCTTTGGCAGTGGAACGACAATCCGCGAATGCGTCCCGCCGACGACGCACTTCGTGGCCCCACGGACTCGATTCGGGCAGTCGCATCCGTGCGCGGCCGAGCACTGGTGCTGAGCTGGCTGGCGACGGCCGGCGCGGATCGGTACGGGGTGCGGCTTCAGAAACGCGACGGCACGATCATCGTGGAGCGCTTGACGGCCGACACCTCGCTGGCGCTCTCGCGCGACTCGCTCCCGGCGATGTCCGAGAGCGAGCCCGTGTACTGGGAGGTGCGTGCCCTGGATGCGTTGCGGCGCACGATCGCCCGGTCGCGGCTCGTGCCGGCTCGATTGCCTCCCCGGAGGCGATGACCGTGCGAGCGCCTAACGTTCCGCGACGCACCGTATGGATCGCCCTCCTGGCGGCGTGGGCGATCGTGGCGTGCCGCGAGGTACGGCGTCCACCGGCGGTCGCTCCCGTCCCACCGCACTTCGCGGTTGCCGAGAGCCTCCGGCTGCGCGGGCAGTCGACCGAAGCCCTGCAGCGGTTCCGGGTGCTCCGTGATTCGCTCGCCGCGGCGGGCGATACTGCCGGGCTGTGGCGTGCACAGTTGGGTGTCGCCGAGGCGCTGAACCGGCTGGGGCAGCGCGACAGCGCTCTGGTCGCCATCAACGAGGCGCTGCGTTTCGCCCAGAGCGATCCACGCCGTCAGGGCAACGCTCTGACGACTCGCAGCTTCTTCCTCGCGCAGTACGCCCGGTTCGAGGACGCCATGGCCGACGCCGTCCGCGCGCGTGACCTGGCGCGATCGAGCGGCGACACTTCTCTCCTCGCGACCGCACACCGCGCGATCGGTCGCGTGTACTCACTCACGGGACGGTCTCGCGAAGCGCTCGAGGAGCATCGACGGGAGGTCGCGCTGCGCGAGAGAGGCAACGAGCTCGCCTACGCGCTGGCACTCGGCGAGATGGGCATCGACCTGCGCCGACTCGGACGAATGACGGAAGCCGTCGAGGTGTACGAGCAGTCGATCGAGATCTACCGCAGACACGACAATCCCGAAGGCATCGCGCGGACATCGTTCAATCTCGGGAATGTCTACCTGTCGACCGGGGACCTCCCGACGGCGGAGCGGTTGTTCAAGGAAGCGCTGTCCTCGTTGGAGACGATCCGGGACATTCGCGGGCAGGCGTTCGTGAATGGAGGCCTGGGAGAGGTCTATCATCTCTCCGGGAACAGCTCGCTCGCGCGGACCCATTTCGAGTCGGCACGCCAGAGCGCTGCGCGTGCACGGCTTCCCGACCAGGAGCTCGAAGCCGCGATCGGACTCGCAACGATCGATCTCGCCGACGGTCGGCTCGACGAAGCAGAGAGCGTTCTCGATTCCGCTTTGGCTCGGGCACAGAGGATACCGGGCCTCGTCCGGCGTCGCGGGTCCATCCGAGTCCACCAGGCGTCGCTCGCTCTCGCGCGACGCGATCTCTCCACGGCGCGGACGCGAGTCGCCGAGGCGGCAGCCCTTGGCGACTCGCTCGATGAGCCGGAATTCGATTTCGAGGTGATGCGCATCCAGGGTGCGCTCGCCGAAGCGGAAGGGCGCGCCGACGCGGCGGAGCAGTATGACCGGGCGATCAGGTTCCTCGAGTCGTGGCGCGGTCGCATCGCGCTGGGCGACCTTCGCATGAGCGTGGCAGAGGTGCGTCTCGGCGTCTACGAAGGCGCGATACGAACGCTGCTGCGTACACAGGACGCAGCCGGCGCGTTCGGCATCGCCGAGCGCGCCCGCGCGCGTCTTCTCCTGGAAGTCATGGCCGAGCGTTTTCGCAGCGACCAAGCGGGTGAAGCCGGACGCGCCGACAGCCTGCGTGCGCGTCTCCGTGAAGCGAGCGCGCTTCGGGCGACCGGCCCCGCGCAAGTACGCACGCAACTCGACTTGACGATCGCCGCTCTCACCGACTCGCTCGAGCGCGCCGAGCGTGAGGGCCGTGGTCGGGGGATGCGCGGCACCGATGCGACTCCAGTCACCGCGACCGACGTACGACGTCGTCTGCTGACGCCTCAGCGAGCCTTGCTCGCCTATTTTTGGGGGGACAGCGCGGTCTACGGATGGCTCGTGACGACCGACGGCGTGCGGGCCGCGCGGTTAGGCACCGTTGACTCGCTCGCCGCGCTCGTGGATTTCCTGCGCAACACGATCGATCGGCCGTCCGCAGCCGACTGGACCGCTCCGGCGCGCCGCGCCTATCGCGCGTTCGTCGAGCCGCTGGGAGAGATCCCGCACGAAGAGCTGCTGGTGATTCCCGACGGTCCCCTGTCGTACGTTCCCTTCGAAGTGTTCATCGCCAGGAGCGACTCGCGGCCTTGGGCCGTCGATAAGAGCTTCATCTACGGGCCGTCGGCGTCGGTGCTGCTTCGACTCCGAATGCGCGACGAAGCAGCCCAATGGTCCCGTCAGATTCTGGCGGTTGGAAACCCGACGTCGGCCGGAGGATCAGGGGATGATCTGCGCGCCCCTCGCGACAGTGCCCTGCCCGTCCTTCCATTCGCGACGGAGGAAGTGCGTGAGATTACTCAGCTCTTCCGCGGGAAGGCCGACGTTCTCGTCGGGAACCGAGCGACGACGGAGCGATGGCTGTCGATGCGGCCGACGCGGTATCGCTACCTTCATTTCGCGGCGCACGCCCGCGTGAACGACCGCCAGCCCGACAAGACACACGTCGCACTGGCCAGCGGACGCCTCGACCTCCCAGCGATTCGCCGGCTTCGCCTCAGCGCCGAGCTCGTGACGATCTCGGCGTGCGAGACCGCGCTCGGCCCGCGCGTGCGAGGGGAAGGTGTGATCGGGCTTCCCCACGCTTTTCTTTCGGCTGGCGCGCGAAGCACACTCGTCACACTCTGGCGTGTGGCCGATCGATCGACGGCGAGGTTCATGGGTGATTTTTACGGTGGGCTCGCCGAGGGTAAGTCGCCCGCCGCAGCTCTGGCCGCCGTGCGTCGCGCATGGCTTGCCGACTCCACTGGCGTGCCGCATCCGTCGTCGTGGGCGCCGTTCGTGCTCGTCGGCGGGGTGAGGTGAAGCCAAGGTCGTCGTGGTCGTCAAGGTTGTCGAGGGCTGCTCCGCGGCGATGACGTGCCCTGGATCACCTCGACGACGTTGACGACCTCGACTACCTCGGCGGCGAGAGGGTATCTTTCGCTCCGGACCACATCCGGAGTTTGAATGGGCCTCAGCAGTCCCGCGACGCCCTCCGTCGAACAGCTCGAATCCATCGCACGACGGCTGCGCGTACACGCGCTTCGAGCGATCGCGGCCGCGAATAGCGGTCATCCCGGGGGCTCGCTGTCGGCGGCCGAGATCGTCACCGCGCTGTATTTCGGTGGCATCCTCGATCACGATCCGCGTCACCCCGAATGGCCTGACCGCGATCGCTTCATTCTCTCGAAGGGACACGGCGTCCCCATCCTCTACGCGGCGCTCGCGGAGCGCGGGTATTTCCCCGTGGACGAGCTGATGATGCTTCGCCAGGTGAACTCGCGCATGCAGGGCCATCCGGTTCAGGGGGTCACGCCGGGTATCGAGGCATCGACGGGATCGCTGGGACAGGGGCTTTCGATCGGCATCGGCCACGCGATGGCCGGACGACTCGATGGCAAGCACTTCCGCACCTATGTGTTGTTAGGCGACGGTGAGTGCCAGGAGGGGCAGGTGTGGGAGGCGGCGATGTGCGCGGGGAACTACGAGCTCGACACACTCTGCGCCATCGTGGACTACAATCGCTTCCAGCTCGATGGGCCCGTCGAGGACATCCAGTCGCTCGAGCCGATTGGCGACAAATTCGCCTCGTTCAAGTGGAACGTGATCGAAACCGACGGTCACGACATCGCGGGCGTCCTTCACGCATTGGGCGAGGCGCGCGATCATCGCGGAACGCCCACGTGCATCATCGCGCACACGGTGAAGGGCAAAGGCGTGTCGTTCATGGAGCACAACAACGAGTTTCACGGGAAAGCGCCAACGGCCGAGCAGCTCGAGGTCGCGCTTGCGCAGCTCCAACCAGGATCAAACGAGGAATGAGGACACAGGACCGAGGAATTCTGATTGACGGACTCCCCGATCAAATTCCTCAGTCCTGAATCCTCGTTCGTCATCGCCCCTTATTCATGTCGACGACGACGAAATACTCTCTGAAGATGGGCCGAGCAACTCGTGAGGCGTACGGAGACGCCCTCCTCGAGCTCGGTCGCACGAACCGCGACATCGTGGCGATCGACGCCGACCTCGCGAAGTCCACCTTCAGCTGGACCTTCGGCAAACACTTCCCGGAGCGCTTCTTCAATCTCGGCATCCAGGAAGCCAACATGGCGGGGATCGCGTCGGGGCTCGCCTCGAGCGGGAAGATTCCCTTCATCTCCAGCTTCGCCGCCTTCGCGCTCTGCAAGGGATTCGACCAGCTGCGCATGGGGGCAGCATATCCGCAGCTCAACGTGAAGGTCGCCGGCTCGCACGGTGGCATCTCCATCGGCGAAGACGGCGTTTCGCAACAGTCGGTCGAAGACATCGCGCTCGCGTGCGCGCTGCCTGGGTTCATCGTCTGCATCCCGGCCGACGAGCACGCGATGCGTGCGGCGGTCCACGCGGCTGCGGCACATCAAGGTCCCGTGTACTTGCGTCTCGGACGTCCCAAGGCCGCAATCGTCCATGACCCCGGCGTGGAGTTCGCGTTCGGGCGCGCGATCACGGTGCGCGATGGCGACTCCCTGACGATCGTCGCCAACGGCCTTCTCGTCGCGCAGGCGCTGATGGCGGCCGATCGTCTTAGCGATCGCGGGATCAATGCTCGCGTGCTCGACATGCACACGATCAAGCCGATCGATAGCGATGCGCTCGAGCGCGCCTCGCGTGAGACCGGGGCGTTCGTCGTCGCGGAGGAACATCTCCACTACGGTGGGCTGGGAAGCGTGGTCGCGGCCGAGCTCGCGCGGGTGGGTCCGGCGCCAATCGAGTTCGTGAACCTCGGTGATCGTTATGCGGAGTCGGGCAAGCCCGAGGATCTCATGCGCAAGTACGGCATGACCGCCGAAGCGATCGTCACCGCCGCCGAGAGGGTGCTGCGCCGCCGATGATCCAGGTGCCGCCCGGAGAGTCGATGCTGGCCGGCTCACGAAGTTGGCCGGTGATCTTCTTCGCGGCGGCGGCGATCGGAAGCGTGGCGGCTCTGCTTTCCATTTGGCTCGGGCGGCAACACGCGACACGTGTCAAGGTCATCTGGACCGTGTTCGTCATCGTCATCCCGATCTTCGGCCCGGCCGCGTGGTTCGTGCTCGGCCGTCAGCGAAAACGCTGACCGGGCGCTACTGCTCGAGCAGGTACTCGCGAAGCTCGTCGAAGCTGCGCGCGACGAGCTCGGCCGCACTCGGGCCCCCGTCGCGCACGATATCCAGGCGGATCGCCCGGAATCCCGCATCGAGCGCGCCACGCACGTCGGTGCGTTCGTTGTCGCCAATGTGGATGATCGTCTCGGGAGCACGTCCGAGCGCCCGCGCGCACGCCTCGAAGATTTCCCGCCGCGGCTTCGCGTGTCCGATGTCCATCGAGTAGATGCGCGTCGCGAAGACTTCGTGCAGCCCTTCACGCGCGAGCAGGGCGTCCTGCGCCGCGCTCGAGGCGAACCCCGTGTCGGAGAGGATCGCGAGCGGAAAGCGCTGGGCGAGCGTGCTGACCGTCTCCTTCGCCCCCTCGAGCATCGGCGGTGGGAGCTCGAGCAGCGTCTCATCCACCGCCCGCACGGCGGCAGCGACGTGCTCGCATTCGGATGGACGCGTCACGTCCAGCTGCTTCAGCATCCAGCGAATCCGCTCGTCCGCGGTGTAGCCGCGATGCTCCTCGCGCCACCAACGATCGGCCTCCGCGGCCGCCGCCCGGCAGAGCGCGTGAAACTCCTCGTCAGGCAGGTCGCAGTCGAGGTTGCGCAGCATGCGACGCAGCGCCGCCAGTCGGCGCTCCCTTCGCTCCGGCAGGATGCTGCCATCGAAGAGGGTGTCCCAGTAGTCGAGGGAGAGGGCGTTTCTCATAGAGGCGGGGCCAAGGGCCAGGGGCCAAGGAAGCAAGCGGGCCAAGGACGTGCCTCCATCCTTGGCCCGCCCGTCCTGGCCCTTGGCCCTTGGCCCCTGGCCCTACCGAGTTGGTTTCTTCGGAGGGTTGTCGCTTTTGAAGACGTCCCGGTTGATCTGGACGTATTGCTTCTGATTCGCCGGTACGTCTTCCTCCGGAAAGATCGCGGTGACCGGGCATTCGGGCTCGCACGCGCCGCAGTCGATGCACTCGTCCGGATGGATGTACAGCTGCTGCTCCCCTTCATAGATGCAGTCGACGGGGCACACATCCACGCATGCCTTGTCCTTCACGCCGACGCACGCTTCGGTGATCACGTAGGGCATCGAATCCTCTTGAGCTTGATGCGAGCGCGGGATGCGATCGTCAGCCACGCCCGCGGCGCTCCACCGGCGAATTATAACCCGCGGCCGAGAAGCGGCCAACCACGCCGATCCTTCAGTGGGCGCGGTGGTCCCCACGCTGGAAGGCGAGGAATTCGTGGACGGCGGCGAGCGCGGTCGAATCGGTGGTACGAATACGAACCTCGGCGCCACCGGGAAGATCGCGAGCCTCATAGGCGATCTGTGCCTTCCGCTCTGCCATCACCCGCGTGCCCGGCACGTCCTGCGCATGCACGAATCCGGGAATCGAAAAGTCTCCACGGGCGAAGCGGCCGGCGATGTCTCGCATGTGAGCGCGAATGGTCGCAACTCCATCGCGGTCCGCGGTGTCACGCTGCAGCTCGATCCGGCCGCCGTCGGGGAGCGACTCGAAGCGATGGGCCGACGTATACTGGTCGACCCCCATGGCCTCGTGGCCACGAGACTGGAGCGCGGCGAACGCGGTGTCCTCTTCAGACCGGTCACCGCTCGCCGAGCAGGCCGCGGTTGCGACGAACATCAGCACGACCAGGCAGCGCATCATCGTTCTCTCCATGGTGGTGGAGCGCCGTGCTTGCGCTCCAGCTCGGGATTCTCTCGGTACAGCGTCGCCGTTCGTCCGATCACCTGCACCACCTGTGCTCCCGTCTCCTTCGCGAGCCGTTCCGCGATGGCTCGGGGCTTTTCGTCCACGGGACGGCCGAGCTGCACCTTCACGAGCTCCCGTGTCCGAAGCGCGTCATCGAGCGAGGTCACGAGCGCGGGGGTGATTCCGTTCGCGCCGACGTGCACGAGCGGATCGAGGTGGTGGGCTTCCGCCCGAAGCTCGGCGCGTTCCTTTCCGGTTATGGGCATGGGTCTTCCGGCGCAGTGTCCTTGCAACGCGTTAGGTTTCGGTCGTCAGGCAGCCATTTCCTCCTCATCGGGGAAGCCGTGCTGCTTGCGCCCTTCGGGGCCCTCGTGCTTGGCCGACACCTTGTACAGCTCGAAGCGGCCATCCGCCGCTTCCGCCGCCACTCGCAGGCGCAGCGCATCCATCTCGATCGCCGACATCGGCTTGAAGTCGCGCACGATGCGCAGGTTCTGGCGAAGGACGCGGAGCGAATCGATCCCGGAGATCGTCGACGCCACCGGAAGGCTCATCGCGTAACGAAGTGCCTCGTCAGGCGAGACCACCTTTCTCGTGATCATGCTCGCCTCTCCGCCGAAGCTCTTCATCCCGATGGGAGCAATGCCGCGCCGTAACAGCTCAGGAAGCACGAGCCGCTCGAAGCTCCGGAACGTCGCATCGAAGCAGTTCAGCGGAAGCTGACAGGTGTCGAACGGAAAGTCGTACGAGAGCATTTTGAGGTGCAGCTCCGG
>DASTYE010000186.1:0-11496 GCA_035765135.1 Gemmatimonadaceae bacterium
GTACCGGCTGGTCGCGGACCACGTACGTGTGTAGCCGATCAGCTGCTCGAGCGTCCAGCGCTCCGCCATCTCGAAGGTGGGAACGTCGAGCTCCTCGAACGGCATCACGATCGAGCGATAGCCTTCATCGACGATGCGGCGTTGTGACGGCCAGTACGGGCCGACGACCGTCCGGGAGAAATGCCTGACGAGTGCGTCGGCATCGGAAGCGTCGACGCGCACATCGCCGTAGCTCCAGACGGCGACGAGACCGGCGGGGCGTGCGACGCGGGCCGCCTCGCGAAAAAAGGCCGGCACGTCGAGCCAGTGGAGCGCTTGCGCGACCGTCACCAGATCACAGACGGCACTCTCGATTCCGCTGTTCTCGCCAGGTGCGACCCGCCACTCGATGCGTGGGTGCGGGGGTGCCTGCGCGATCTGCGCCGCGCTCGGATCGGTGCCGATGACCCGATCGAACCGCTCGGCGAGGTCGATCGTC
The DNA here is from genome assembly GCA_035765135.1 of Gemmatimonadaceae bacterium. Lineage (GTDB taxonomy): Bacteria > Gemmatimonadota > Gemmatimonadetes > Gemmatimonadales > Gemmatimonadaceae > JAICNG01. The sequence continues at coordinate 479 of DASTYE010000186.1, forward strand.
GCCTGGCCATTGCCACAGGCGCAGTCCCACGCGAGGTGCCGCCCCGGCGCGTGCGCGGCGAGGAAGTCGAACAGGGTCGCTGGATATCGCGGCCGGTACGCGGCGTACGCGCTCGCGATCGACGAGAAATGATCGGGAAAGCCCCGATTCACAGCGGCTCGAGCCCGGCCTCGAAACCTACCCTCGCGCCCGTCCGTTCGCTTTGAGGAACTGTCATCATCTATTGAAGATAAGGCTTCGGGCAAATGAGGAACGAGGACACAGGACCGAGGAATTCATTTAGACAGGGGTGGAGCATTCGACTTCCTCGGTCCTCGTCCATCATTCCTCTTTGGGTCTAATCGCCTCACGAGCGTCGTTTTTCTTGACAATCGTCGCCGCCTGCCCGCATGTTGGCGGTTGATCACCGACTGATCCGCGACGCGCCGCCCGTGCCTCCCCCACCCGCGGCCGGCGCGCCGCACGCACCGACGGAGAACGCGTGCCCGCAGGACGTTCCGTGTTGATCCGCCATTTGTTCGGCCTCGTGGCGTATTACGCCGCGCTGGCGGCGCTTGGCGTGATGCTTTGGCGTGCGTCGCCAGGAACACGCCAGCTCATCGACCTGAATTGGACCGGCGCCGAAGCCGCCCAGGTCGATTCGGTCGTGCTGCGCGCCAACGCGCCCGTCACGGGTGCGCCCGTGACTTCGATCTCGAGCATCCCGTCGGCGCTGGTCCCGGCACTCGCGATGATCGGCGCGCTGATGCTGACGATCCCGGTGGCGTGGGTCCACGTACTGACACGGCGCCCCAAGGGATTTCGGCAGTCGCTGGTGCACACGCTGATCATCCTTCCGATCGCGGTGGCCGGGATGCTCGTGCTGGTCCAGCACAGCATCACGCTCGCGTTCAGCCTCGCCGGTATCGTCGCGCTCGTCCGCTTTCGAAATACTCTCGATGACACGAAGGACGCGGTGTACATCTTCGTGGCGACCGGCATCGGCATTGCCGCGGCGGTCGAAGCGTTGGCTGTGGGCGCCGCGATGTCGCTCCTGTTCAACATCGTCATCATCCTGCTCTGGGCGCTCGACATCGGGCGTGTGCCGGTGGGAGTCGAGCGTCCCGCGCCGCGCCCACGCGCGGCGTTCTCCGAGGCGTTGCTGCGGGTGCACGCGGCGAGCCCTGGCCCGGCGCAGAAGGCGGTCGAAGCGCTGCTCGACGAGCAGTCCGATGGCTGGACCTTGCGGCGCGTCGAGTCGGCAGGCGACGGACGCTCGATGCTGGATTACGACGTCAAGCTCAACAAGCGCACCACTCGCGACGTTCTCCTGCGTCGCATCCTTACCCGCGGCCGCCCGCACGTCGTCGGCGTCGAACTGGTGTAGGCGGTAACCTCGTGACGCAATTCTCCCGGCCGTGGTTCCGATGCGTCGTGTCGAGCGAGGACATCCTGCGCCGGCTCGCCGCGCATCCGCTCCCGCTCGGGCTTCGCAGTGGCCCCACCGCGCGCGCGTTTCATCGCGACATCTACTTCGACGCCCCTGACGGCACGCTCCGCAGTCGCGGCGTCGCCTGTCGCATTCGCATTCGAGACGACGACACGCGGCTGCTGACGGTGGTGCTCGATGGCGCCTCCGGTCGCGAGCGCTTCGAGGCCGCGACCGACGAGTCGGACCTTCGCGCCATCCTCGAGGGACAGCTCGATCCCGCACGACGCCTCCGGGCGGTGCTCGACCCGTCGCGACTGCGAGAGGAGGTCGAGCTCGAGACCGAGCGCTTGACACGAACCGCGCGCGCTCGGTGGTGGCCGCTCGCGCGCTACGCCTTCGTCTACGACATCGCCACCGTCCGTCGCGGCGTGATTTCCCGCTCCTTCAGCGACCTCAAGGTCTACCGGCTGGGCGGCGGTCCGCCATCGCTGGCGAACATCGCACAAGCGCTGGAGCGCGAGCATGGGCTCCGGTTGTCGCTCGCCGACAAGCGGGAGCGCGCGCGTCTGCTGCTGGCCGCGATGAAAAACGAGGTCGGTGCGCGCCTCATCGACACCGACCGCGCCGTCGCGCTCGTCGCCGTCGAAAACGGACGCGCCGCCTTCCGCAAGGATGAGCAGTCGCTGAGCCTTCCGGTGCGGGAGGGCAGTGGCGAGGAAGCATGCCGCCGGCTGCTTCAGGACGCGTTAGGCAGCGCGGTCGGGAATCTGCACCTCCTCGGCACCGTCGCGTCGCGCGATCAGGATTACACGCTCGAGGTCTGGCTGGCGCGGCAGGTTCGAGCGTCCGCCGATGGGCGCATCGAATGGATTCCTCTCGACGAGCTCGATGCGCTGGTCGCGTCCTCGTCGCTGCGCGACCCGGATACGCGCGCCGCACTGCTCGTGGCGGCGCGCGCGGGCGCGCTCGGCGAGGTCCCCATCGAGCGCCGGCACTCTGGTCAGCTTCCCGCCGCCAAGCCGCCCATCGACACATCGATCGATGATCATTTGCCGCCGGAGCGATGGCTCGACGCCGACATCGGCCTGCTCGCGTTCAACAAGCGTGTGTTGGCGCTCGCCGAGGATGCCTCGACGCCGCTGCTCGAGCGGCTCCGGTACATCGCGATCGTTGCGTCGAACCTCGACGAGTTCTTCATGGTGCGCGTCGGCGCGCTCAAGCACGGCGACCGGGAGGTCGAAGGTGAGCGCATTCGAACCGATTCGCCCACCGAGGCGCGCCTCGAGACGATCGGCGCGGAGGTACGCGCGCTGACTGCCCGTCAGTACGACGTGCTCTCGCAGATCCTCGGCGACCTCGAGTCGCACGGCGTGCGACTCCGCCGGTGGAACGAGCTGGCCCCCGAGCAGCAGTCGTACCTGCGCGGCTTTTTCGACGAACAGATTTTCCCGCTGCTCACGCCCAAGGCGATCACGCTCGCGCCGGGACACCCGTTCCCGCGCATCGCGCACCTGACGGTGGGCATTGGCGTGATGACCCGCGACCACTTCGATGGGCCGCTGCACTTCGCGCATCTCGAGACTCCACGCGAGGTTTCTCGCTGGATCGAGCTGCCGGAGAAGCGCGTGTTCGTGCCGGTCGAAGATGTCCTCCGCGCGCGGCTGGATCGCCTCTTCCGCGACCGGATCGTGGACAGCGCGTCATACTTCCGCATCACCCGAAGCGCCGAGCTGAACGTCGAGGAGGAGTCGACCGGCAACCTCCTCCAGGCGATGGAAGAGAGCACGATGCAGCGGAGACGGAACGCCGTCGTGCGCGTCGAGGTCGAGCGCCAGATGTCAGCGGATATGCGCGATCGGCTGCAACGCGAGCTGCGCTTCGAGCCCGGCGCGACGGCGCTGCCGCTCCGAGCGGACGACGTGTACGAGACGGAGGGTCTGCTCTCGCTGCGCGATTTCGCGGAGCTGGCCGATCTCAAGGCTCCGGAGCTGCGCTTTCCGCCCTTTCAGCCGCGCGCGGCATTGCCGACGGATCGCTCGATCTGGGACGTGCTGCGCGAGCGGGACGCGCTCGTTCATCACCCGTACGATGATTTCGACGCATCGATCGTGCGCTTCTTCACCGAAGCGGCCGACGATCCGGATGTCGTCACCATCAAGCTCACGCTGTATCGCGCTGGGCTGCGATCGCCCATTGTCGATGCGCTGGTGCGCGCGTCGCAGCGAGGGAAACAGGTAGCCGCGTTCGTGGAGCTCAAGGCGCGGTTCGACGAAGAACGCAACATCTGGTCGGCGCGGCAGCTCGAGCGAGCGGGCGTCCACGTCGTTCACGGAATCGTCGGTCTCAAGAATCACGCGAAGATCGCCGCGGTCACTCGTCGCGAGAACGGGAAGATCCGTCACTATGCGCACATCGGCACGGGCAACTACAACGCGAGCACCGCGCGTGCGTACACCGATCTCGGCTTGCTTACCGCCGATGAATCGATTGGTCTCGATCTCGCGGACCTTTTCAATCAGCTGACGGGGACGACACACGCGCCCACCGGTCCATTCCGTTCGCTCCTGGTCGCGCCGAATTTCCTGCTCCCCGCGCTCATCGAGCGGATCGAGCGCGAGATCAAGCACGCCCGCGACGGCCGCCCGGCGAGTATTCGAGCGAAGCTCAATGGACTCTCCGATGCGCAGGTGGTCGATGCGCTGTACCGCGCGTCGCAGGCCGGCGTCGAGGTCGATCTCATCATTCGCGGTCTTTGCACGCTGCGTCCGGGAATTCCGCAGCTCTCCGACCGCATTCGCGTCGTCAGCGGGCTCGGGCGATTCCTCGAGCATGCGCGCATCTATCACTTCGCGAACGGCGGGGACGACGAGTACTTCCTCGGCTCCGCCGACTGGCGGCCGCGCAACTTGCGACGTCGTGTCGAGGTGGTTGTCCCGGCGCGCGATCCCGACGTGCGCGCGCGACTCGACCGCATCCTTACGGCCGAGATCGCGGACCCCACGGCGTGGGAGATGCGCGCGTCCGGTGAATACGTCAGGCGTGGCGGCGCTCCGGGCTCGGGAGCCCAGGACCGCTTCGCGATGGAGGCCGCGGCCGACGCCGCGCCCGTTCCGTGAAGTGGGCCGTGCTCGTCGGCGCGATCGCCGCGCTGACGCTGGTTGGCGCTCTGACGCTGGGCGCGCGTACCTCCTCGTCGGTGCTGGGCAATTACGCGATCGCGAAAGGCCCCGACGCGCGCTGGCGGCTGCCTAACACACTCCGCGAGGTATCGGGTCTCGCGACGTCGGCTGACGGGCGTGTGTTCGCGCACGGCGATGAGCGCGCGATGATCCTGGAGCTCGACGCCGCCCGCCAGCGTGTGACCAAGGCGTTCGCGATGGGGCGGCGCGGCGTCCCCGGCGACTTCGAAGGTATCGCGATCGCCGACGGCCGGTTCTGGCTGGTGACGAGCAACGGAGTGCTCTACGAGAGCGCCGAAGGTACCGACGGTGCTGAGGTGGCCGTCCGCACACACGATACCCGAGTCGGTGCGCAGTGCGAGGTCGAAGGACTGGCGCACGACCCCACCGCCAACACGCTCGTTCTGGCGTGCAAGGAGCCTCGCGTCCGCGCGCTGCGCGGCGTCGTCGCGATCTTCAGCTGGTCGATCCCACGGAAGGCGGTGGTCCGCACGCTGCGCATTCGCGCCGATCTTCTCGGCCGCGCCGCGGGCGCCTCGAGTTTTCATCCATCGGCGATCGAGCGTGACTCGACGACAGGGCATTGGCTGCTTCTTGCCGCACGCGAGCGCGCGGTGGTCGAGATCACGCCGGAGGGGAGCATCGTCGGGGGAGTGCGGCTCCCTCGCCGGGATCATCAGCAACCGGAAGGGATCACGATCGCGTCCGATCGGTCGCTGCTCATCGCCGATGAGGGCGGCGGGCGGAACGGGACTCTGAGCGTCTACCGCCGTGCGCGTTAGGCTGCTCGGACTCGCCCTCGGTGCGATCGTCGTCCTGGCGGCGTGCGCACCCATGCGGCCACCGACGCCGCCGGGCGCGCTCGCCCTACCCGACGAGATCGAGACATCGCTCTTTCTCATTGGCGATGCCGGGGTCCCGCTGCGTCGCGGCGACCCGGTGCTCGCCGCGCTCCGCCGCTCGGTTGCCGAGCGACCTGACCGATCCATCGTCGCCTTTCTCGGGGACAACATCTACGGGCGCGGGATGCCGCCCGAGGGTGCCGCCGACCGCCGCGAGGCGGAGCGTCGCATCGACGCGCAGCTCGCCGTCGTCGCGGGGACGGGGGCGCGCGGCATCTTCATCCCCGGAAATCATGATTGGGCGCGCGGTCTGAGAGGGTGGGAGGCGATTCGTCGCCAGGGCGAGTACATCGCGGCACGAGGCGATCCGCGCGTGACCATGCTCCCGGATGGCGGGTGCCCCGGCCCGGTGATCGAAGACGTGCGCTCGCGCATGCGGCTGGTGATCCTCGACACGCAGTGGTGGCTGCACGACGGGCCGAAGCCATCGCATCCCACGTCGGAGTGCGCGCAGGACAACGAAGCGGAGGTGCACGGCGCGCTGCGCGAGGCGATCAGCGGGGGCGATGACCGACATGTCGTCGTGCTCGCTCACCATCCGCTCGCGACCGGTGGCTCGCACGGCGGGCACTTCACCTGGCGGCAACACCTCTTTCCGCTCCGCGAGTTCTCGCGAGGGCTCTGGATTCCGTTTCCGGTGATCGGCTCGGCGTATCCGTTCTCGCGTCGGCGTGGAATCTCCTCGCAGGACCTGTCGAGCATGGAAAACCAGCGCATGCGGGCGGCGATCGAGGACGCGCTCACCGCGGACCAGCCGCTCATCTACGCGGCGGGACACGAGCACAACCTTCAGGTGCTGCGGGGCATCGGCGGCGCCTGGCACCTCGTGAGCGGATCCGGCAGCTACAACCACGTCGGCCCGGTCGCATGGCGTGATTCGACCGCGTTCGCGATCGCCGCGAGCGGCTACATGAGACTGGACGTGCTTCGCGATGGACGCGCTCGCCTCGGCGTCCTCACGGTCGGCACCGACTCGACCGCCACGGAGCGCTTCGCGATCTGGCTGAGGTGAAGCCGAGGGTGTCAATGAAGTCGAGGTGGTCAAGGATGTCGAGGTCGTCAATGTTGTCAATGCGTGCCCCCTTGGCTGCTACCGTTGCGGCGTTGGTTTTTCCGACAACCGCGGCGGTGGCGCAATGCCTGACGAGACCGGAGTCAGTCACGGTCGTCTCGGGCCCGCAGTACGACGCGAGCTGGGTCCACGCGCGCATCCTCGGCGCCAACTATCGCGAGATCTGGACGACCCCCATTCGCGTCCCCGTGCTCGACATGTGTGCGTTCGCGGGGGGACTGACCGCCATTCCTCGCGAGGACTCACTCGGCGGGAAGCAGACGCTGTCGATCCGGCTGCGCGCCGCGAATGGCCGGGAGTACGTCTTCCGGTCGGTGGACAAGGACCCATCGCTGGTATTGCCGCCTCCGCTTCGTCGCACGGTCGTCCGGCATCTCGTTCGTGACATGACGAGCATCGGGCACCCCGTCGGTGCGCTCGTCGTGGCACCGCTGCTGCGCGCCACGGGGGTGCTGCACGTCGAGCCGACGCTCGTCGTGCTGCCTGACGATTCCCGGCTTGGACCCTATCGAGCGTCGTTCAAGGGAATGCTCGGCATGATCGAAGAGCGCCCTAACGACGCGAACGATGGCGGCACCAGTCTGCCGGGTGTCGTCGAGGTCATCAGCACGCGGAGTCTTCTGAATCGCCTCGATCGATCCCCCGCCGATCGCATCGACGCACGTGCCTTCCTCAGAGCACGCCTCGTCGATGTCTTTCTGGGGGATTGGGATCGTCACCAGGACCAGTGGCGGTGGGGACGTCTCGCCGATGGGGGACGATGGGTGCCCATTCCGCGCGATCGAGACATGGCCTTCGCCAAGAGCGAAGGCATCCTGATGCCGCTCGCGCGCGTGCGATATCCGCAGTTCGTCAACTTCTCCGCCCACTATCCGAGTATCATCGGACTCTCATGGCAGGCGCGCGCGCTCGACCGGCGTCTCCTGAGCGCGCTCGAGCGGCCGGTTTGGGATTCGACTGTCGCCGATCTCACCGCGCGGCTTACCGACTTCGTCATCGATGATGCGGTTGCGCGGCTTCCTCGAGAGTACCACGCGGTCCATGCGAAATGGCTTTCGGGGGCGCTGCGCGCCCGGCGTGACCACCTGCCGGAAGCAGCGGACCGCCTGTACCGACTACTCGCGGCACAGCCGGATGTGCACGCGAGCGACGCCGCCGATGAGACGAACGTGCTCGTGCACGACGATGGTGACGTCGAGCTGACGATTCGCCCGCGGGTCGCCGGCGCCGTGGCCGAGCCGATCTTCCGCAGGCGCTTCGAGGCGAGCGAGACGCAGGAGGTGCGACTCTATCATCGCGGTGGCGATGATCGCGTGGTGATCGACGGCGAACACGCGTCGGATATCGTGCTCCGCATCGACGGCGGAGCGGGGACCGACGAATTCGTCAGCGCCAAGCCCACGTGTCGCGCGAAGCTCCACATCTATGACGTCGACGCTGTCGTTCCCGACAACGGCTGCGCGCGCCTGGACACGCGGCCCTACGTGGCGGCCGCACCCTCGGAGATGGTCGCGCCGCATCGCGATTGGGGCAGCAAGGTGGAGCCAGCGCCGTGGCTCGGCGTCTCACCCGACGTCGGCGCGACCATTGGGGGTGGCGTCACGTTGTACCGCTACGGCTTCCGCCATCAGCCGTTCGTGTCGCGGCAGACGATCCGCGCCGCGTACACGACCGGTGCACAGCGCTTCAAGGGCGAGTACGACGCCGAGTTTCATCCGCGCAACTCGGCCATCCGTTACGAGCTGTTCGCGCGTGCCTCGGGCATCGAGATCATCCGCTTCCACGGCCTCGGCAACGAGACGCGCGTCACGGAGCCGCGCGATCATTACATCGTCCAGCAGGCGCAATATCTGTTCGAGCCGGCGGTGAGCTTCCCGGTCGCGCCCCGGACGATGCTCACGTTAGGCCCGAGCGTGAAGCACATTCACACGCATCTCGAGAAGAGTCCGTTCCTCGCGACGCTTCGGCCGTATGGTGCCCCGAGCTTCTCACAGGCGGGGGCGCGAACGGCGATCACCATCGACAGCCGCGACCGTCCAGGTCACCCGGAGCGCGGCGTGCTGGTGTCGCTGCGCGGTTCCGTCTACCCGGAAGTGTGGGACGCCGTGAGCACGTTTGGCGCGGCGGAAGGCGAGGCCTCGGCATACATGCGGCTCGGCGGCCCGGTGCTCGCGCTCCGCGCCGGCGCCAAGCAGACGTTCGGCACGTACCCTTACCATGAGTCGGCCTTCCTCGGCGGCGCGACAACGCTTCGTGGATGGACGGAGCAGCGATTCGCGGGCGACGCGGCGGTGTTCGGGAATGCCGAGCTTCGAGCCTACCTGAGCGAGATCTTCCTCGTGCTGCCGGGGGAGCTCGGCGTCTTCGCCCTCGCCGATGCCGGCCGCGTCTTCGTCGACGGCGAATCCTCCGACACGTGGCACTCCGCGGTGGGCGGGGGACTCTGGGTCGCGTTCCTCGATCGGTCCAACACGATCAGCGTCGCGTATGCAGGGAGTCGTGAGCGGGGCGGGGTTTACGTGAGACTCGGGTTCATGTTCTGAGATGGGCGCGCTGTGCTCCGAACTCTCCCCCGCGCCGCGGCGGACAGCGACTGCAGCCGCTGCATGAGCTCGGCACTCTCAGGCGTCTCGCGTAGCTGCTCGAGCACTGCCCAGATCGAGCGCAGCGTCCCCGCCGCGTCATCTCGATCGAGCCGCTTCACCTCGAGCCGGTCGGCTTGTGCGCGCATGAGCTTCGCATAGGCCTCGAGATGTTGACGCGCATCCTGCTGCGTGTCGCTCAGCTCGGCCAACCGCCGCTCGATCCTCGTCAGCTCCTCTGGATCGGCGCCACGGGTGAGGTTTTCGATTTCCGCATCGAGTCGCTCGACATCGTCGACTAGAAGATGAGCGGCATCAGCGGCATCCGCTCCCGCCGCCCGCGCCGAGCCTCTCAGCTCCTGCGCGGAAGCCTCGACCGCGTGAAGGATGCCGCGAATGGTATCGGGCGGCGCTGCAGCGCAGGCCGACGGCGCGCCCGCCCGCGTGCCGAGAACCGCCTTGACGTGAGGCTGCCCCCAGAAGTTGGTACCGATCGTTGGGCCGAAGAGCAAGTGCGTCGCATCGCGCATTGGGAACCGACGCGTGCCCGACCGCACGAGGTTGGAGGCGACGATGACGATCACCGTCGCTGCCAGTCCGATCACCGTCAATCTCAGCGAGCTGCGCCCGCCGTCGGACAGCGAAGGGGCCGCGACGATCCAGCCCACCATGCTCGCGAACATCAGTGTCAGAAGCACTCGCGTAAGACGAGCGCTCCTCGGCAGACATTCCCAGACATCCCCCGGGCGACGAAGGACTCGTGGCCACCAGATCCCCCACCACTTCGGCGGCCACATGCTCACCCGGAGCACATCGCGCAGTGCGTAGCCCTTGGCGGCGATGTCGCGCGCGTAGATCAGGAAGCCAATGCCCACGAGGAGACCACCGAACGCCGCCACCGCGGTGATGGCGCTGTCACCGGAGGTCCAGGCGCGCGCCGCCCATGAGACGGCGGCGAGAAGAACCAGGATCACGAAGGTCCCGAATCCCGTGATCGCTCGCAGCTCTTCCGAGACCGCCTCATCCTCTCCCGCCTCACGAGCGAGCGCCTGGCGCAGCGCGCGAGCGTCGGACCATCGTCGTTCCGGCTGCTTCTCGAGACACCGGGAGATGGCGGCGACTAGATCTTCGGGGGCCTCCGGTACCAGCTGGCGCAGCGAGACAGGCTCCTCTGTCAGATGCTTCGCGATGACGCTCAGGTAGCCGTTCCCCTGGTGCGGCGGCCGACCAGCGAGCATGGTGTAGCCGACGGCGCCTAGCGAATACAGGTCGGTCCGGTGGTCGATGTTCTGATCACCGGCGGCGTACTCCGGTGACATATATTCCGGGGTACCCGGCCTGCCTTGCGAGTCCGTGAGATGGCTCGAGTCGCTCAGCGCCTTGGCGATTCCGAAATCCGTGAGGAGCGCGCGGCCGGAATCGGCCCCGATGAGAATGTTCTCTGGCTTGAGGTCACGATGGATGATTCCCCGGCGATGCGCGTAGTCGAGCGCATCCGCGAGATCGAGCAGCATGCCGCGTGTCACCTCGGGAAGAAGCCGCCCCTCGTGCCGGAGACGGTGGGCCAGCGATTCTCCGCGGACGAATTCCATGATGATGTAGGGGAACTCTCCCGTCTCGTCGTACTCGAACACTCTCACGATCGAGGGGTGGGAGAGCGACGCGGCGAGCCGTGCCTCTCGACGAAAGCGCTCGCGCGCCATTGTCGTAAGGGTGAGCTCGGGAGTGAGGACCTTGATGGCGAAGAGCTGCTCCAGTGCTCGCGCCCGCGCGCAGAACACCAGGCCCATGCCGCCATGGCCATGGAGATCGAGAATCTCGTAGCGCGCGCCGAGCATGTCCTCGAGCACGGCGCGCACGTAGTCGGACCGT
>DASTYE010000187.1:0-36858 GCA_035765135.1 Gemmatimonadaceae bacterium
CGCCCGCGCTCTTCCATCCATCGCATGACGCCGCCAGCGGCGTCGAGCCCGAACGCGGACCCGCCGGTGAGTACGATCGCATCGACGCGGTCGACGAGGTGCCGCGGGGAGAGCGCGTCGAGCTCACGCGTGCCGGTGGCGCGTCCCAGCACGGCGGCGCCGGCGCGAAACGGGCCCTCGATGCCGCGGACGACGGTTACGCCGGTGGCTCCGACCTGGTCGGAGGCATGGCCGATCGCCATGCCCAAGGCGCCGAGGTCAGCGGCCACGTCCCTTGGTCGGCCGGATCTTCGGGACGGGGAGATCGATCGCGCGCAGCGCGACGGCGATCTCCTGGTCCTTGAGGCCACGGATCGCCGCCAGCAAATCGTCGCGGCGCACGGCACTGCTCACCGCCGCGCTGCGCAGGGGCGCCGAGAAAGAGCGGTCGAGAGAGAGGAACACGAGCGTCGCGCGCCACACGCCAGCGCCGGCGTCGAACGCCGGATCAGCCATGACGGTGTAGGCGCGGTCATCGAGGTCGAAACGCTCGCGCACGAGCAGCAGCTCGCCACTCACGTCGCCTGCGTCACTCCGCGCTTCTCCTGACACGCCTTGCATAACGTGATGCCCCGCATCTGACACACGAGACAGATGAACGTGCCACAGTCGTCGCAGGGATACCCCTCGGAGGCTCGCTCCTCGTTGCCGCAGTTGCGGCACTTCATGCTGTCGCGCTCTTTGAGCTCAGTCGGTGTCATCGAACTCTGGTCTCCTCTCGCCTGGAAAGCGGGTCAAGGGCCAAGGGCCATGGGGAGGGTCAAGGGTCAACGAAGTCACCGTAGACCCTTCACCCTCCCCTTGGCCCTTGGCCCCTGGCCCTTGACCCGGTTCATCCTCGCCCCAATCCATACGTCCGGATCTTGTTGATCAACGTCGCTCGCGAGATGCCAAGCTCCCTCGCGGCCCGCGTGCGATTGTCGTTATGCGCGCGCAGCGTGCGCTCGATGTGCGCGCGCTCTACCTCGTCGAGCGTCTTTGGCACGTGACGCTCGACGCCGGCGCCGGTCGCGTCGCGGACCTCCGGCGGCAGATGCTCCGTCCCGATCCTGCGAGCGCCCCGGCCGACGATCATCCCGCGCTCGAGGACGTTGCGCAGCTCGCGCACGTTGCCGGGCCACGAATAGCGCAGCAGCTGGTCGAGCGCGCCCTCGGTCAGCTCCATCGGAGCTTCCGGAAGCTGCACGTGCAGCTCCTCCAGCGAGCGGGCAACCAGATCCAGCATGTCCTCGCGCGCACGGGCCCGCAACGGCGGCAGATGCACCGGCATGACGCTCAACCGGTAATAGAGATCCTCGCGAAAGCGCTCCTCGACCACCTCGCTCGCGAGATCCTTGATGGTGGCGGCGATCACGCGCACGTCGACGTTGATGTCCTGCGTTCCGCCGAGACGCCGAAACGACTTTCCTTCCATCACCTTCAACAGCTTCGGCTGAATCGCGGGATCGAGCGCACCGATCTCGTCGAGGAAGAGCGTTCCGCCGTCAGCGACCTCGAACAGGCCGAGCCGTCGCTCGTTCCCCACGCCAACCGCTTCCTCCCCAAACAGCTCGATCTCGAGCGCCTTGGCCGACAACCCGGCGCAGCCCAGCTCGACGAACGGGCGCGTCGCGCGCGGGCTCGAGGTGTGGATCGCCTCAGCGACTCGCCCCTTTCCGGTTCCGCTCTCGCCAATGAGCAGCACCGTGGTGCGCTCGGCGGTCGCCAGCAGCTCGATTTGATGCGCGAGCTCGCGCATCGCGGGTGAGGAGCCGAGGAGGGCGGCAGTGCGCGCGCCGCGCCGCTCGATGAGGTATTTGTTCAGCTCGCGCAGCCTTGCCTTCTCGAGCGCACGCTCGGCCGCGACCCCGAGGTGCGGCAGCTCCACCGGCTTCGTCAGAAAGTTCTCGGCGCCGCGACGCATCGCCTCCACCGCGAGCGGGATGTCGCCGTGACCGGTGACGATGATGATGACGCGTTGGTCGGGATGCAGGCGATCGAGCAGCTCGAAGCCCTGGACGTCGGGGAGCTTCAGGTCGAGCAGCACGAGATCGGGGTGGAGACGCTGGCAGGCATCGATGCCGTCGTCGCCGGTGTGGGCGCGCACGACCTGATGCCCCGAGCGCTCGAAGAACGCTCCGAACGACGACGCGAGTTCGACTTCGTCGTCGATGATGACGATCGTTGCCACCTAGCGACGCACCTCGGCGCAGAGCAGCTCGGCGACATCCTCCAGCGCGAACGGCTTGCAGATGTACGGCCGGCCGGCCTGCTGGAGGAAGGCGCGCGCACCTTCGCTCTCGACGTCACCGGTCGCGAATACGACCCGCGCCGCATGCTCCGGATCACTCGCCTGGAGCTCGGCAAACAGCTCGTCACCCGGCATGTCGGGCATGCGCAGATCGAGGAGGATTGCGTCGTAGCGTCGTGTTCGCGCATGGTCGAGCGCTTCACGCCCAGTCGCGACGGCGTCCACGACATGGCCTTCGCGCTCGAGATACAGCGACAGCGCGGCGCGAATGGCCGGCTCGTCGTCGACGATCAGGATCGTTCGCGGCGCCGCCGACCGCTCCGGCGCCACCGGGATCTCACCGGTACGTGGGGCCGGCGCATGGACAATGGGAAGCTCGACGGTGAACGTCGCGCCCTCACCCGGCGGTGACGTCACGCGAATCTGACCGCCGTGCTCGCGCACGATGGCATCCGAGATCGACAGCCCGAGTCCGGTTCCCTCCCCCACCGGCTTCGTCGTGAAGAAGGGATTGAAGATCTGATCCAGCTCGTCAGGCGGAATGCCCGGACCGGTGTCGGAGATGGAGGCGATGATCGACTCGCCTTCGTGCCGCGTGCGGAGGGTGATCCGCTTTACACCACTGTGGTTTCTCAATGCCTGCTCGGCGTTCGTCAGCAGGTTGAGCACGACCTGCTGTAGCTGGAACGAGTCCGCCCACGTCAGCGGGAGCTCGGCATCGTAGTCGGTCTCGACATCGATTTGATGGGTCCGCAGCGAATAACGACGCAGCTCGAGCGTGTCCTGTAGCACCTGATTGAGGTCGGCCTCGGTGCGCTCGGGATGCCGCTGGCGCGCGAAGATGAGCAGGTTCGACACGATCTTCGCGGCGCGCTTCGCTTCCTTGTGAATCGTCACGAGCGCGTCCTGCTGATCGGGCGTCGCCCCCGACATGGCGAGCATGAGCTGCGAGAACGCCATGATCCCGGCGAGCGGATTGTTCAGCTCGTGCGCGACGCCGCTCACCAGCTGGCCGACGGCCGCGAGCTTCTCGCGCTGGAGCAGCTGCTCCGCCAGCGTGCGCTCCTCGGTCATGTCGCGGACGATGCCCAGACATCCGGTGACCCGTCCCTCCTCGACGATTGGCGTCATCGTCACCGAGCCGACTCGCAGCGAGTCCTGCGCGTCGCGGTATCGGATTTCGCCGCGCACCCGCTCGCCCCGCAGCGTCGCCTCGAAATGGGTCCAGACGGCGTCACGATCGGCCGCCTCGATCACATCGATGAAACGCATGCCGAAGAGCTCGCCGCGCGAGCGTCCGATCGCGCGCTCGAGCGCCCGGTTCACCGACGTCACGCGGCCGTCGGCGTCGATCGTGAAGATCGCGTCCGACGCCGACTCCACGAGCCGCAGATATCGCGCTTCCGACCGCACGAGCGCTTCTTCACGGGCGCGATCGGCGGTGAGATCGCGCACGATCGCGAGCACGCCGACCACCACGTTGCCCCGGAGGATCGGCGTGTTCGTCACCGACGCGACGCGCCGGTCGCCTGTCTTGCGGTAGAAGTGGCACTCGTACCGTTGGGGCGAGCCCGCCAGCGCCTCCTTGAAGTGCCCCTTTACCGACGCGACTTCCTCTTCCTCGAGCAGTCCCAGTACGCTCCGTCCGAGAAGCTCCTCCCGTCCGTAGCCGGTGATCTGGCAGGTGGCGAGGTTCGCCGAGGTGAAGATAGCGCGCTTGTCGAGCGTGAAGATCGCTTCGCTCGCCGTCTCGAAGAGGTGTCGGTACCGCGACTCCGACTGCGTGACCGCGTCGCGCGCTCGCCGCTCCTCGGTGATGTCTCGCAGCGAGGCTACCACTCCGGTGATCTGACCGACCTCTCGCAACGGAGCGGTGCTCACCGAGACGGTGCGGCGGTCGCCGTCCGCGCGAACGATGATCGTCTCGTATCGCTGGGGCTCGCCCGCGAACGCGAGATCCTCGCGGCGCGCCACCTCGTCACGCACGTCCGGGACGAGCAGCTCCGCCGCGGGCATCCCGATGGTCGCGCCATCGGCGTACCCGAACAGATCGTCGGCGGCCGGGTTCGCGAACTCGATTCGCCGTGCACGGTTCGTGATGACGATGGCATCGCGCGACGTCTCGACGACCCGGCGATACCGCTCCGCGAGCATGTGGAACGAGGTGACGTCGTCGAAGGTGACGACGGCTCCGCCGTTAGGGTGCGGCGACGCGACGACGTCGAATACCTTCCCTCGAACCAGCGACCGCTGCGTCCCGTGACCAGTGTGGCCATCGAGCAGCGCCTTGCCGATCACACACTCGGCGGGCGGATGGTGCTCGCGAAGCACGGCGGCGTAGAACGGCAGGCCAACGAGGTCCTCGGGACGCGTGACATTCGCGAGCTGGAGCGCGCGGGCGTTGCTCCTGATGATCCGCCCCTCGGCGTCGAGGACGACCATGCCACCGGCGATGGCATCGAACGCAACCTGCCATTCGCGCGTCGCGTTCTCGACCTCCTCGTACAACCGTGCGTTCACGATCGCGACGCCCACGTGGTCGGCCAGGCGCTGGAGAACGCGCGCGTCATCCTCCGTGAAGTCGGCTGCGCGGTTGATCACCGCAAGCGTGCCGATGGCTCCGCGCGCGGTGATCAGCGGAACGGTGACCACCTTCTGTATGCCGGCCCGATCGTACGCGGGCCGATACACGCCTTCCTCGGTCGCATTGTTGGCGATCACGTAGGTGTGCGTGAGGAATGCGCGGCCGTTCAGGCTGCCGTCGATCGGGAGGCGCATGCCACGAAGGGCTTCGGTGGCACCGACTGCCGCCACGATCTCCAGCTCGTTCCCGTCACGAAGCGTGACACAGGCTCCCTCGGCCCGCAGCAGCGCCTGGGTATGCCGCAGCGTGAGGTGGAGCACGTCGGTCAACCGAAGCGACTCGTTCACCGCGCGCGCGACATCGGCCAGGGCCTCGCTCTGACGCCGCTCGCGCTGGCTCTCCGCGTACAGACGGGCATTCGCCAGCGCGACCGCCGCCTGCGAACCCATCGTCATCAGGACTTCTTCATCCTCATCGGTATAGTCGCCGTGCGCGCGCGTATACGCCGCGAGCACGCCGAGGAGCTGGATCCCGACCATGATCGGGACGGCAATGAGCGCGCGCGCGGGCTCGTCATCGCCAACGACGTCGTCCTCGCGGAGCGCCGCGACCGACTGCTCCGTGAGGCGCAGGGGACGGCCGGTCCGGGCGACCATGGCGATGGGTCCCGCGCCTAACGGCGCCGGCGGCCGGACGGATGGCACCCCGCCAACGAGGCGCACCAGCGTGATGATCCGGTGCATGTCCAGCTCGGGGCGCGCGATGACGATGCCGTCGGCATCGATGACGCGTGCGACCTGGCGGGCCAGCTCGCGAAGAATCTCGCCTTCCTCGAGCGAGCGCGAGAGCGCGCTCCCGACATCGTGCAGCCGTTGCAGGCGCTCCGCGCGCCGGCGGGCCACATCGGCGACCACCGCCTCCGTGATCGTGAGCACCACCTGCCTGCCTAACAGCTCGGCGGTGCGAAGCAGCGACTCGGAGGGCGGGCCATCCTCCGTTCCGGCGGCGAGGAGGAGCGCCACGAGGCGGCCGTCGCGGCGTCGCAGTGGGATGAGCACGATCTCGCTGGCATCCAGCGCGACCGCGGCCAGCTCACCGGCGACCCACGGATCGCTCGTGTCGAGGCGGATCGACGGGCCCCCGCTGCTGCGGAAGCGGGAGAGCTCGTCGAGTCGATGCGACCACGACGACGGATCGCCTAACGCACGCCGGACGACGCTCTCGGCGTCCGCGACCGGGCCCGCCGCCGCCACGAGCACGCGTTGGCCGGGCTCATCCTGGAGCGCCACCGTGATGCGCGAGAAGCCGAGGGCACGCATTCCGCGCAGCAGCACGCCGAGGCGCGCGTCGGTCGGCCCCGATCGCTCGAGCTCACGGGCGGCCTCCTGCAACACGAGCAACCGATCCCGCTCGCGCACGAGCTCGCGTACCGCTCGCGCCTGCTCCGGGGCCAGCCCCTCGAAGGAGGGAATCGGCGTCGCGGGCGTGGGACGTGAGGAGGCGGCAGCTGACCTTGAGACGTCGGTCATTCAGGCGGGATCGAGGAGCCCCCGGACACGGAGGGGGCAGGCCAATGTAGAGTTTCTTGACAGTAGGGTCAACCGACCCGAGGCAAAAGCAGTCGTGCGGCGCGCGGCTCGACCTGCACGTCAATCGGCGTCAGCCCGAGAAGCTCGCCATCCGCCTGCGCGTCCTGCGGCGGATCGCACTCGATGCGAAAGCGCTGACCCGATCGGTACACCATGGCCGGGTGCGGGCGAAAGTCTTTTCGCAGCATACGCCACGCGATGCCAATCGCCTGCGCTCCGCTCGCCGGTGAGAAGACGCACAAGTCCAGGCGACCGTCATCCCTGGCGATCCCTGGGCCCAGCACGAGAAAGTCGTTCAGGACGCCGCCGAAGTTCGCCACCATCACGGCCGATGCCGCCCGCTCGATCGTCTCGCCGTCAACGGTCGCACGAACCCGGAACGAGGTGTTGCGAAGGGACGCGCGAAGGGCGACGTAGCTGTACGCGATGATCCCGAAGCGGCGCTTCCAGCGTGCCGGCGTGTCGCGGATCATGAAGGAGTCCACTCCGATGCCGAGCGAGAACGCGAAGCAACGCCCCGAGGGAAGACGTCCGAGGTCAATGTCGGCGACGGAGCCGCGCAGGAGTGCACGGGCGGCGCGTCGGGGCGAGATGGGGATCCCGAGCGCGCGTGCGACCAGGTTGCCCGTCCCGCCGGGCAGGATGCCGACCGGGACGCCGCTTCGCGCCAGCGCACCGACGACCTCCATCGCCGTGCCGTCGCCGCCGAGCGTGAACACCACCGCGTAGTCCTTCGCGCGCGCGAGCGCGATCTCGGCGGCGTGCCCCGGCCGGTCGGTCATGGCGACGTCCACGCGTGCTCCATCGGAGCCTAACGCCTCGACGGCCGCGGCCAGGCGGGGTGAGGCACGGCGCGCGGCTGGATTGGCGACGAGGAGAAACGGCCCTTCTAGAAGCTCCACTCGCGGAACAGGTCGAGGCCGAACTGGCGCGGCCGGTTGAACTCGACGGCATCGCTCCGGCAGAGCGCGGCGCTGGTCGCGGGCTCGACACTCATCTGCACGGAGAATCCGTGATTCAGACGATGCTCGAGAGTGAGCCCGAACGCATCGAGGAAGCGATGGTTTTGCGCGTCCTGCCCACCGATGGAGCAGAGGCCCGCGTTCGCGCTGAGGAAGGTGCGCTCGGTGAGCTGCTTGCCGAGGGCGATGCGCGACTGCGCGAGAATGCCGAGCGGTCCGCCCTGGTTGAAGAACTCGCGGTCGATCGTCGTCGTGGCCGTCTGGAGCTGGAACATGTCGAGAAATTCCAGCTGCTCGACGATCGCGCGCTCGAAGAGCGCACCCAGCGTCGGGAGAATGGTCGCGAAGGCGGTCTGGAGCTGACCGGTATTCTCGGTCAGGAACGTCGGTTGTCCGGAGACGAGATAGCTGAGAATCTGCGTCTCCGAGATCTGAATGCGCTCATCGCTCGACAGCGCCAGCCTCGGTTGCGAGAGCGTGCCGCCGATCGTGACGCGAATGCGCACGTCGCGGCGATCGCTGCCTGCCTGACGAACGGTGTGGGCAGCGACGATGTCGAGCGAGGGATCGATCACCGGACCGCCAAAGAAGGTGATCACTCCACGCTGCACCTCGAACGTGCGGATCACGCCCGGCGCGAGATAGAGGCGATACGTTCCGCGATTGGCGAGCAGCGGGCCTTCGAGGGTGAGGCGGTCGCCCTGAACCGTGATGTTGACGGAGCCCCCGAGCTTGATGCTCGCCTCCTGCGACCGGAGCCACACGTCGTCCCCGATGGCGATGTCGACGTTGCTCACCGTCATATTGTTGACGAGAGCGCCTCCCCAATCGGTGCGGGGCGCCAGGTCGCCCGGGGCAAAGGACGTGTCGATGAACGATCTGAACTCCTCGTCTTCCAGGTCGATGATCTGCTTCCTCAGGCGCTCTCGCAGATACACGGATCCGCGCTCGACGCGAAGGCCGCCAGTGAGCAACGAGCCGCGAAAGGTCCCGGCAAGCTGGAGGCTTCCGCTGATCTCGAGGTCGGCGAGTCGGCGATTGCGAATCGCCTCGAAGTTGTTCGCACGAAAGCGGACGTCGAACGACGAGCGCTCCGCGAGGCACCGCAGGATGGAGCTGCGACCGGCGGCGCAAGCGCTGTCGGCGCGCTCGGAGAAACGCACGACTCCGGCGATCGACGCTCGACTGTTTCGTCCCTCGCCACTGGCCATGACGAGGCTATCGAGTCGAATGACGGGAATGGAATCACCGGACAGCGAGAGACTCCCGTTGATCCCGCGGAACAGCGTGCCGGTTGTGGCGAGCCCGAGCTCCGCGCCTCGAACGAGAACATTTCCAGCGAAGGTCGGCCGCGTCCACGTTCCCCCGACGTCGAGCCGAGCCTCCACTCGTCCCGTGGCGCGGGTGACGCGCGGCAGCATCGCCTCGAGCAGCGCGAGGTTGAGACTGTCGGCCTGCACGCGAACCCGAAGCGAATCATCGATGAGACGGCGCTCCACCTCGCCGATCGCGAGATCCACGGGGAGGTTCGCCGTCAGGTTGATCGCCGGCTGGTCGTCGCGCAGGAGACGCAGATCTCCGGTGAGCCGTCGGCTGGCATAGCTGGCGCGCGCATCGAGCCGCGGCACGCGCACCTCACCGACACGAACGGTGTCGGCCGTAGCGCTCAACTGCATGGTCGGATTCGAGCGCATGCCGGCCACGCGCAAGTCGAGTGACAGCAGCCCGCCTAACGGCGTCCGCGTCTGCACGAGGACGCCGAGGTCGGCTAGGGGGACCTGGGACATGCGGAAAGAGGCGTTCACCGGGCGCGTGCTCGGAAACTCGCCCGCGAGCACGACGCGAGCGCCTCCATCGGATGTCACGGCCAGCGAATCGACCGCAGCGCCTGTGGAATCGAGCGTCACGCGGGAAGGCGAAGCGAGGGACCAGCGCCGCCCGCTGATCTCCGCGCCGAGTGTGTCGACGAGGAGCCAGGTGGTGTCGCTGCTCAGGGTGTACCCGAGCGAGACCCGCCCGAAGGGACCAGTGGCGCTGGCGATCGCCAGCCCCAATCGTCCGGTCGTCCGCGTCGTCGCATCGAGCGCCAGGCGCGCCGAGTCCAGGCGAACGCCCGCGACGACGAGCGTGTCGAGCGCGAGCCTCAGCAGTCCTGATGGGGCGCGCGGGAGTCCGGTGAGCGCAAACTCGCCGCGAACGGAACGCACGCGGTCCCCGGCGACGAAGATCCCCCGACCCTCCAGCGTGCCGGCGGTGGCGAGCGAATCCACCGAGCCGGTGAGCACGCCCGAAACCTCGACGCGGCCGGCGAGCGAGTCGGCGTACGCAGTGATCAGCGAATCGCGGCGCGCCCCCGTGACCGTGTCCTCGCTCGCCAACGCCCGTGCGCCCCGGCCGGATCGGTCCGTCGGCACCCAGGGGCGCAGCCCTCCTAACGAGTCCACGACGATCGTATACCGGAGCGAATCCGGGCGCGTTGGCCCGAGCGAGAGCATGCCGCTGGCGGTGAGTGTGGCCGCCGTCGTCTCGACGCGCATGGTGTCGACGCGGACGCGGCCATCCACGAACGCGAGCGAGGCCACCGACGGAAAAAATCGGACGCCGCCCACCGTCGAGCGATCGAGCTCCACCGCGAGCGTACCCTCGAGGTTCGCCAGCGAGTCACCGCTCAGGTTGGCGCGATACCGCCCCGTTATGCGGGAAGTGAGCAGATCGCTCCGTGCGAGCAGGACGCGGGGATTCAGCTCCTCGACCGCCCCGGTCATCGTCGCGGAGAATCGGGGTGGCGCGAAGTCGAAGCGCCCGTCGACGCTCATCATGCCGGCGTCCCCCCGCATGGTCGCGGCGAGGACGAGATCGGCCAGCGTGCCCAGCGCGCGCAGCGGACCAGTGTGCGGGCCTCGCGCCGGAATCGCTGGATACGACCGGGCGAACTGCGTGAAGTCGATCGGCTCAGCGAACATATCCACGTCGAAGGCGATCATCTCCTCGCCATACGTCACGCGGCCGGACCCGGTAAAGTGCGACTCACCCGGCCCTCCGTCGCGCAGCGTCACATCCGCATCGCTGAAGCGCACGTCGAGCCACGACGAATCGAGCACCGCGGTACCGGAGATCGTTCCGCGAAGGCGCGGAAAATCGGCGAACAGGAACTGCGGCGTTCGGAGATCGAGCGTCTCGATATCGACGGCGAGGCCGAGGAACCGGGTGAATGCCGGCTCGCGGATGTCGAGCCCTCCGCTCACGGTCGCGCGCGTCACCGCTCCGGGCACGTGCCTGTCGCGGAATGTGATGCGGGCGTCGTCCACCATGAATCGATCGAGCCGCCCGCCGCGACCGCGAACGCTCCCCGTCAACGTCCCCTGCCAATCGACGGGGAAGGGCCCGCCGGCCAGCGTGCGAAACAGGTCAAAGTCCACCGGATCCGCGCGCAGATCGACATCCTTCACGACGAGGACCGGGCCGCCGACGCCGAACGTCCAGTCGCCCGTTAGGCGCGACCTGGCCGCCCGCACATCCATGCGCGTGATGCGGTAGTCGATGATCCGCGGATCGCGCGCATCGTTGCCGATGTGGAGCAGCATGCGGCCGCCACCCTCGCGCGGCAGCGTGGGATACACCCACGCGATGTCCGCGAGCGAGACGGTATCGCCGGCGACCTGGACGTCGTACCGCACCGGACCGCGCTGCTTCCAGTGCACCATGCCGCGCGCGCGGCCAACCGAGCCGGGAAGCGAGAAGTGCGTGAGGTCGAATCGAACGGTGTCGTCCCCGATGCGTACCGGTCCCCGGATATCACGAAAGCGGAAGGGCGGATCGGTTTCGTTCACATCCAGGTCGGCGACCATGACCAGCCGGCCGGCGGTATCCGGGTCGGCGATGCGCACGAAAGGCGACTCCAGCTCGAGACGCGTCCATCGCCAGGTCTTCTTGAGTCCCTCCTTCGTCGGGCGGATCTCGTGACCACCGGTGGTGCGCGCGTACGCGAGCACCGAGTCGCGCTGACGTGGGCTGAGCGTATCCGGCGCCGACCACGGCATCGTGACGATGACCGTCCCGTTGTGAATCGTGGCGGTGTCGATGACGATGTAGTCCCCGAACCGACGCTCCGGGGTACGGACACGGCTCGGGCCTTTCGGGAAGATCCGCCGGTAGTTCCAGACGCCGTCCGAATGGCGGCGCAAGTTCACCACCGGATTGTGCAGCACGAGCTGCCCGATCAGCAGCCGCCTGTCGAGGAGGTCGCGCGGATCGTAGGTGATCTCGATGGGGCCGGCGCTGACGAACAGCGAATCCTCATCATCGCGGATGGCGAACGAGTCCACGACGACGCCGGTGACGAGGCCGCCGCTCATGCGCCCGATGTACATCTTCCCGCGCTTGCCAAGCTTCGACGTCACCTGCGCCTGGAGGTAGCGGCGCACGTAGTCGCGTCCGAGGTCCGTCTGAGTCACCGACAACACCGTTGCCCCCACGATGACTCCGATGAGGAGCAGCACGGCGGCGCTGATGATGGCGACGAGACGGCGACGAGACATCCGAGGTGGTCGAGGTGGTCGAGGCGGTCGAGGGACCCAGGTGGTCCAGGTCGTCGAGGTCGTCCAGGATGTCGAGGCTTCCTCTGCGGCAGTGACTTCCCTCGATCACCGTGACGACCTCGACAACCTCGCCGACCTCCCTAAAACGCCTGCCCGATCGAGAAATGAAATGTCAGCTTCTGAAAGAACGACTCGTCCTCCCGCGGGGTGAAGCTCGCGGGGCACCCGACACCGAACCCGTTCGGCAGCGTGTTCCCAGGGCTGACGCACCGGAGTCGGCTGGGGTTTCCCGTGTCAGGATCGCGAACGATCGCGTACGCGGGTCCCCGCTGTTGCGCATGTCTGTTGTACGCGAGATCGAACCGGATAGGTCCAACGGGAGACCCGATCCGCAGGCCGATTCCCGGCGTCCAGCGGAACTGGTCGAGCCGCACCGTTTCCGACCTTCGATTGTAGACCTGACCGCCGTCCAGGAAGAGGGCGAACTGGAGGAGGTCCCGAAGAAAAGGCGGGCGCATTCGCAGCTCGGCATTCACGATAGCGAGGGCGTTCCCGCCTGTCGGTGAGGTACGGAGGATACGGACCGTGTCGTCGGCCACGAATATCGTGTCACCCGACGGAAGGATCGAGTCCACCCGGGCCGAGGCGCTGTCGACGAGGTAGACGAGGGGACCGAGCTCGTTCTGCCGATACCCGCGCACCGAGTTCGGACCGCCCCCATACATGCGCTCCTGCGGGGGAACGAAGTCGTCGGCGCCCTCGAGTGTGCCGAGCGCGAGGACCCCGCCGACCTGGACTCGTGAGGCGAATGTCACGCTCGGAGTGAGCGCCTTGTACCAGGCCGCCTCCCCCGTCCACTTGTTGAACTGGAAATCCGAGCCGATGAGCGAGGACGCATGCCGCCACTCGAGGCGCACCACGTCGCCGCGCCGTGGATCGTAGACGTTGTCGGTACGATCGCGGGAGACGCTGAGCCGACCGGTCGCCAACCGGGTGTTCTGCGTCAGCGCACTGATCGCCTGGAGCTCGCAGACGTTGAACACGGCGCAGAACACCGCGTCCGCCGCCTGCGTTCGTCCATACTCGAGCTGATAGGCCAGGGTGACGGGGGTGCGCGGCCGCGTTTCGCGCGTGACGGAGGCGACGCCTCCAATGGTGGTGCGACGCAGGTAGGCATCCAGCTCCGAGTACCGCTCGCTGAACAGCGTGAGCGCTGGAGCGAGACGCAGCCCGAAGAGCAGCGGCTGCCTGACGGTCGTTCCCAGATAGAAGTTCACGGTGTCGCTGAACACGTCGTTGCGCACTTGTGAGGCGCAAAGCTGCTCGGCGCCCGCCAACGGGTAGCCCACGCCGATCTTCGACAAGCGGCCGTTCACTTCGAGCCGGCGCGCGTCTCCAACGAAGTCGCGGTCCACGAAGCGGGCCTGCGTTCGGAAGCAATCGAGCGTTGCCCATCCCGCACCCAGCCGCACGGTGTGCATCGCCGCTTCGCCCAGCGTGACCCGCACCGCCAGCAGCGAATCGCCAGGCGGCTGAAGGCTGTCGGGCGCAAGGCGGATTTCGACGTGCGAGTACGTCTCCAGCTGGTAGAGGTCGCGCTGGCTGCGAAAGAGATCCTGCTCCCGATAGATCCCACCGACTCGCAGCGAGATGAGGCGCCGTACCTCCGCTTCGGGGATTTCGACGACGGTGCCCTCGTGCGGTTGAATCTCGACGTCGATGCGCGCGATGCGCATCACGCGCCCCGGGAGGAACTGCAAGTCGACGGTCGCGCGATCGCGCAGCTCATCAACCTCGAAGTTTCTCAGGACCTCGGCGCGCGCGTAGCCCTGATCGTGCAGCCTGTCGAGGATCGTCGAGATGCGTCGCTGCACCTCGAGGCGATCGAACCGCTGTCCGCGAATTTGCTCGATCTGTCGTGCGAGGCGCGGACCCTCGCGCAACGTGTCGAGACCACTGACGTGGAGGCTGTCGATGAGCACCGGCGGCCCTTCGACGATGTCGAAGCGGATGTCGACACGGCCCGCCTCCTCGACCGCGACCACGGTGTCGACCTGGGCCTTGTAGAAGCCGCGCTGCCGATAGAAGAGACGCAGTCGCAGGAGATCGCGCTCGAACTCGACGCGGTCAATGCATCGTCTCGCGCCGAAGGGGAGCCCGATCCGTCGCCAGAAGCTCGACTGGGTGGTGGCGATGGCCGCCTCCAGCTCGGCCTCATCGAACGTCCGGTTGCCGCGAAAGTCGATGTCGTCGACGCGAATGTCCCCCGGATCGCACTCGAGATCCTGCGCGAAGGTCGCGGCCGGACAGGCGACGAGGAGTGCGAACGCGAATGGCGCAACGTGCCGGGAGACCCGCAAGCTCACCGGCGCGCGGGCGTCGCGGAACGTCGAGGCCGCCTGACAATGGCCCCGCGCTCATCGATCTGCGGAATGCTCTCCTCGCGGGCGATGGGCGTCCGCTGGAGCAGCACTCTCGCGAGATAGAACGCCGCCAGCCCCGCGCCGACGGCGATGCCCGCCGCGGTGAGCGTCTCGCGCGCGTCGAGCTCCCGGCGAACGTAGTAGACCTTGGGAGGGAGGATGCGGGATCCGGAATCTGGCTTCATCGGCGGATAGAGACGAACGCGGAACGCGGAATCCGGAGGTTCATGACTGAATGGGGCCGCAACGACATTTCAAACATAGTCATCCGGGCTCCGCGTTTCGCATTCATCTGGCCTGGTTTGCTCACACGGTATGCACGAGTATCGTCCCCGGTCCGCGCTGCTTCGCGCGGCGCTTCACGTCGGCTGCCAGCGAGCCGATCTGCCCGATCGACGTGAACCGGTCGGGCTGGACGAGCAGAATCGCCACCGACAGCCGCGCGATCGGAAATTCGCGCGCGCGCCCGTCGCGATCGATGCCCATGAAATGTCCGCGCCGCACCGCCTCTTCGCCCACGGCGTGCGCCGCGACCTCGACGAACCGGCTCGCCGTCTCCTTCGCGATCGCCTCCGCGCGCTCGGCCACCGTCACGACGATGAAGTCATCTCCACCGATATGACCAACGAAGTCGCGTGGCGTCCCAACCGCCTGCACCGCGGCGCGGACCGCGGCCCCCATCTCGCGAATCACGGTATCGGCCGCCGTGAATCCGAACGTGTCGGCGAACGGCTTGAAGTTGTCGAGATCGATATAGCACACCGCGAACGCTTCGTTCTGCTGCGCGCGTCGCGTGATTTCCTCCTCGATCGCCGTCCCGCCAGGCAGGCCGCTGGTCGGATTGCGGTCCCCCTCTCGGCGCACGATGCGCAGGAGCGCGACGACGCGAGCGCGCAGCTCCCGCGGGTCGAACGGCTTGGCGAGATAGTCGTCGGCGCCCGCCTCGAAGCCCGCAACCTTGTGGTCGACGTCGCCTTGAGCGGTCAACATCAGCACGGGGATGCGCGCCGTGAACGGATTGCGCTTGACCGCGCGGCAGACCTCGAACCCCGACATGCCGGGCATCACGAGATCGAGCACGAGCAGGTCCGGCTCCCGCTGCTGAATGGAGGCGAGAGCCGTCACACCATCACCGGCGAGCGCCACCTCGTGTCCCGCGGACTCGAGGATGTCGCGCACCACGAGGCGCATGTCCTCGTTGTCGTCCACGAACAGCAGGTAACTCACGATTGACGCTGTGCTTAGGGCGCGATAAGGTTCACCGGCGCGGACGCCCGTGTCAACGGTGCGCGATCGTGCATCCCCCGACGACGATCCGACTCATGCGCCGACTTCGCCCCGCGCTCATCCTGCTCGTCCTCATCGCCTGTCGTGGCGGTGAATCCGCGCCTCAGCGGCGCACGCTGATCGACTCCCGGGACAATTACGATCCCAAGACATTGGACCCCGCTGTCGCGACCGACGTTCCAAGCGGCCGCGCAGTGGCATATGTGTTCGATGGCCTGACGCGCTTTACGCCCGAGGCGCGACTGGAACCCGCGCTCGCGGAGCGATGGGACGTGTCACCCGACGGCAAAGTATACACCTTTCACCTGCGCCGCGGCGTTCGCTTCCACGACGGCACGCCATTCGTGGCTCGGCACGTCGTCAACACGTTTCATCGCGTGCTCGACCCCGCCACGAAAAGCACCGGTCCCTGGGTCCTCTACCCCATCGCCGGAGCACGGGAGTTCGCGGACCGGAAGGCCCGGTCGATTCGCGGCATCGAAGCGCTCGATGACTCGACCGTTCGCATCACGCTCGGGCAGCCGCTCGCGATCTTCCTCAAGCTGATGGCGATGCCCGTGGCATCGATCGTCCCCGATTCGGTAGGGCCCGATTTCCGCGAGCGGCCAATCGGCACGGGACCGTGGAAGTTTGTCGAGTGGCGGCACGACGACTATCTGCTGTTCGCGAAGAACGCCGATTACTTCGATGGTCCCCCGAAGACCGACTCGCTCCGCGCGCGCATCATCCGTGAGCCGAGCACCGCCGTCGCGGAGTTCGAGGTCGGCAACGTCGACCTGCTGTACGTTCCCGAGGCGGAGACACGACGCTGGGAGCAGACCGACGAACGCAACGCGATGCTCGCCTCCGCGCCAGCGCTTCGCCTCTGGTACATCGGGATCAACACCACCCGCGGTCCATTGCGCGACGTTCGCGTTCGTCAGGCGATCAATCACGCGATCGACGTCGGCATCATTCTCGACAGGCTCATCGGCGGCCGCGGCCGCCTGGCCGCCGGCGTCATACCGCCGATTCTGGAGGGCGCCGACACGAATCGCCGCCCGTACGCCCACGACGCGGGACGCGCTCGTCAGCTGCTCGCGCAAGCGGGGTTCCCCAACGGCATCGACATCGAGCTGTGGCACTCCGACAACGAGAGCTTCTCGCGCGTGGCGCAGTCGATTCAGGGGTATCTCGGCGAAGCCGGCATCCGGGCGAAGCTGGTGCAGCGCGAGGCGGCCGCCATGCGAGCGGCGGCCCGAAACGGCGAGACCGACATGGTGCTCAAGGATTGGTACGCCGACTATCCCGACGCCGAGAATTTTCTGTACCCGCTGCTGCACACGGCGAATAGCGGTATCGGCGGCAATGTCTCGTTCTATTCGAATCCG
Organism: Gemmatimonadaceae bacterium; assembly: GCA_035765135.1. Lineage (GTDB taxonomy): Bacteria > Gemmatimonadota > Gemmatimonadetes > Gemmatimonadales > Gemmatimonadaceae > JAICNG01. Next base: position 17,023 of record DASTYE010000187.1, read on the forward strand.
GCCTTCGACCGACTGGTGGATTCCTCACGCATCGAGCTCGACAGCGCGCGGCGTGCCGACCTCTACCGGCGGGCGGACTCGATCGCCTTCGCCGACGCGCCGATGGCGTTTCTGTTCTTCTACAACGAGCTGTACGCCGTGCAGCCGTGGGTGAAGGGCTTTCAGGTCCCGGTGATTTTCAACGGGCAGCGATGGACGGAAGCCGAACTGAGATGAACCCAGGAGTCAGGAGCTGGGAGTCCTAACTCCTAAGAATGCTGTCCTTCATCGCGCGGCGGCTGCTGCTCGCCATTCCGACGCTGTTCGGCGTTCTCGTCGTCGTGTTCCTGCTGCTCTACATCGCGCCGGGCGATCCGGTGATGGAGATGATCGGTGAGCGCGCGGACGCGGAGACGATCGCGCGGTTGCGCGCCGAGCTGCGCCTCGACGATCCCGTTCCCGTACAGTTCGCGCACTACACCGGTGGCGTGCTCACCGGTGACCTCGGCACCTCGTACATCACGGGCCGCCCGATCGCGCGTGACATTCTCGAGCGGTTCCCCAAGACGCTGCAGCTCGCGACCGCGGCCATGGTGCTCGCGGCCGTGCTTGGCATCACCATTGGCGTACTGAGCGCGCGACGGCCCGGGAGTGCGTTCGACCGTTCGGCGATGGCGGCGGCGTATCTCGGAATCTCCTTCCCGGTGTACTGGGTCGGGCTGATTCTCATCCTCGTCTTCGCCGTCACGTTGCGGTGGCTCCCTCCGTCCGGCTTCGGACGACCGGAGTTTCTCATCCTTCCCGCGCTGGCGTTAGGCACGCGCTCGATCGCCTTTCTCGCGCGAATGACGCGGTCGGCGATGCTCGAGGTCCTGAACAGCGACTTCGTGCGAACGGCGCGGGCGAAGGGACTGCGGGAGCGTGTCGTGCTCGCGCGCCACGCGCTTCGCAACGCGCTCATCCCCATCATCACGGTGCTGGGACTCGACTTCGGCTACTACCTTACCGGGAGCATCCTCACCGAGACGATCTTCTCCTGGCCCGGCATCGGCCGCTACGTCGTAAACGCCATCGCGCGGCGGGATCTCCCGGCGATTCAGGGAAGCGTGCTCTTTCTCAGTCTCGTGTTCGTGGTCGTGAATCTGGTGACCGACGTCCTGTACGCGAAGGCGGACCCGCGAGTCGCGTACGACTGACGCGAGGGGTCCTGACCCCTATGTCGCCGCCTCTTCCTTGACGCCGAACACGGCCATGTGCGATGAGTGGCCGGGGTTCACCTTCTTCTCCGGGTAGATCCAGTGCACCGCCTGGTTCACGGCGATCGCGGCTTCGGAGTATCCCGTCGCGATGAGCTTCAGCTTGCCGGGGTAGGTCGTGATGTCTCCGGCCGCCCAAATGCCTTGGCGCCCCGTCTCCATCGTGCTGTTCACCACGACCTCATCCTTCTCGAGATTGAGACCCCACTCGCCGATGGTGCCCAGGTCGCTCACGAAGCCGAGCATCGGGAGGATCGCGTCGCAATCGATGGTGATCGTCGTCTTTGCCTTGATGTCCTTGAGCACGACGGTGGACAGCTGATTGCCGTTGCCGGTGATGTCGTGGAGCTCGTGGAAGGTGAGCATCCGCGCACGACCGCCGGCGCAGGCGGCGCGAATCTCCTCGACGGTCGCCGCATGCGCGCGGAAGCGATCGCTGCGATGGACGAGGGTCACTGACGACGCGCGATCGAGCAGCTGATGGGCCCAGTCGAAGGCGGAGTCACCTCCGCCGATGATCAGCACCTGCTTTCCGCGGAAGCCCTCCGGATCGATCACCCGATCGTGAATGCCCTTCCCGTACCACGCCTCGGCGCACGGCTGCGGGAGGCGTCGCGGTGAGAACGCTCCGATCCCGGCGGCGATCACGATCGCCTTCGTCGGAAATCGGTCCGTTTCGGTGACCAGCGTGAAGGTCCCCCCGTCCTCCTCGAGAGAGACGACTCGCTGGTTGAAGTGCATGGGGAAACCGAACTGTTTGGCCTGCTCGAGCTGACCGGCGACCAGGTCCTTGGCGAGCACCCGAGGAAACCCCGCGACGTCGAAGATGTACTTCTCAGGGTAGAGTGCGGTCAGTTGGCCGCCCGGTTCCGACAGCGCGTCGATGATCTGTGCGGACACGCCGCGCATGCCCGCGTAAAAGAGCGCGAACAGCCCGGTGGGGCCGGCGCCGAGAATCGTGATGTCCGTGAGGTCATGCTGCATGCGGGTAACGATCACTAGTGGCAAAGGCGAGAGCAAGTCGCTGGGTCAACGGCAGAGATGTCAGACGTCAGACATCAGAACGCCGGGCCCGCGCCAGTCTGAATCCTGAACTCCGACATCCGACTTCCCATATCTTTGCCGTCAATGGAAACTTCGGCCGACGACCATATCCTGGAATACTCCGGCGCCTTCCGCCTTCTGCGAAAGATCGCGGTCGGGGGGATGGCGACGGTGTACGAAGCCGAGCAGCTCGGTCCGGCGGGATTCGCGAAGCGGGTCGCGCTGAAGGTCATTCACCCGCAGTACGCGGCCGAGCGGCACTGGCTTCAGCTCTTCATCGACGAGGCAAAGCTCTCGGCCAACCTGGCGCACGGCAACATCGTGCAGATCTACCAGCTCGGCGAGGTCGATGGGCAGTACTACATGGCGATGGAGTACATCCAGGGGCCCACGCTGCGCTCGATCATCGATCGTCACGCAGAGCTCAAGCAGCCCATGCCACTCCCGATCGCGGCGTACATCGCATCGCGCGTCTGTCGCGCGCTCGATTACGCCCACAACTTCGTCGCGCCGGGAGGACAACGGCTCGACGTCGTACACCGGGATGTCTCGCCCGGCAACATCATGTCGTCGTGGGACGGTCACATCAAGCTGGCCGACTTCGGCATCGCGAAGGCGCGGACGTCGTTCGATCCGGCCGCCGAGCGCCACATTCTCATGGGGAAGAAGCACTACATGTCCCCGGAGCAGGCGCTCGCGCTGGCGGTGGACGCACGCTCCGACGTCTTCACGTTAGGCGTGGTGCTCTACGAGATGCTGACGCTCGAGCCGCTGTTCAAGGAGGACATCACCGATCTCCTGCTCGATGAGGTGACGGTGCATCCGCTCCCCAGCGCGAAGTCCCGCGTCCCGCACCTTCCTGGCGAGATCGACGACGTACTGACGCGCGCGCTCGCGCGCGATCCGCACCGCCGGCCAACAGCGGCCGCGATGGGCCACGCGCTCGACAAGTGGATCGAGAAACAGCGCCCGGTTCCGTCGCCCGACCGCCTCCAGGAGCACCTGGCGTTGATCTTCCCCTCATCGCACAAGCGGACGTCGGGATCCTCGGAAAAGGCGGAGACACCGACCCGGTTCTCCAACTTCCAGCGCGGACTGCGCCGGCCTCGGAAATCCGGATTTCTGTCGCGGCTGTTCGGGCTCTAAGAGCAGAGGTCGTCGAGGTCGTCGAGGGCGTCGAGGTGATCGAGGCGCGGCAAGGACGCTGCCTGGATGGCATCGACGACCTCGACGACCTCGACCACCTCTGCTTTTCGAATTAACGTGCCCGCATGAAGATCTACACGAAGACGGGCGACAAGGGCGACACCGGTCTTTTCGGCGGAGGCCGTGTTCCCAAGAGCCACCCACGCGTCGAGGCATACGGCGAGGTCGATGAGCTGAACGCCGTCCTCGGCATGGCGCGATCCGTCGAGATGATGCCCCGCATCGACGAAGTGCTCGTTCCCATTCAGCGCGACCTGTTCTCGCTCGGCGCGCTGCTCGCCACGCCGCATCCGGAGAAGGTGAAGCAGCAGCTCGAGAAGGCACGCATCGACGACACGCGCATCGCGGAGCTGGAGCGCGCGATCGACGAAGGCGAGGCCGAGCTGGAGCCACTGGAGTCGTTCATCCTCCCGGGGGGAACGCCCAAGGCATCGGCGCTGCACGTGGCGCGCACGGTCTGCCGTCGCGCGGAGCGACGGGTGATCGCGCTCGCCGCCGACGTCGAGGTTCCGCCAGTGGTGATCCGATACCTGAACCGCCTCTCCGATCTGCTCTTCGTGCTGTCGCGAGTCGCGAACAGGCGCGCGGGAGCCGGTGAGGTGACGTGGTGATCGGCGAACGAGGAATGAGGACGGACGAATGAGGAAATCGATTGGAGGGACGCCTGGTCGAATTCCTCACTCGGTGGTCCTCGTTTTTCGTTGACCGACCGATGCATTCGATCTCCCTGCCCACGTACGACGTCGTCGTCGAGCACGGCGCGCTCTCGCGCGTGGCGGACATCGCCGGCAACGCGACTCGCGCGCATCGTTATGCGGTGATCACCGACAGCAACGTCGTGCGGCCGCACGCCGACCGCGTGGTACAGTCGCTGGGATCGCTCGGCACGAGGACGTTCACGATCAAGGCGGGAGAAGCGTCGAAGACCCGGGAGACGTGGGCGCATCTCACCGACTCTCTGCTCGAGTCCGGGTTCGGGCGCGATGCCGCCATCATCGCGGTCGGAGGCGGTGTCGTCGGCGACATTGCCGGCTTCGTCGCCGCGACCTACATGCGAGGCATCAAGTACGTGCAGGTGCCGACGTCCCTCATCGCGATGCTCGATGCGTCCGTCGGCGGAAAGACCGCGGTCGACACCCCGCACGGCAAGAATCTGGTTGGGGCCTTTCACCAACCGTCAGCCGTCGTCGTCGACCCCTCCGTTCTCATGACCCTCCCGCCCGAGCATTTTCGGGCCGGCCTCGCCGAGGCGGTCAAGCACGGCGTCATTGCCGACGCGCAGTATCTCGAGCGCATCGTCGCCGACATGCCGGCGCTGCTCGATCAGCACGCCGATCGCGGTGCGGCGCTCGAGGCCATGATCGCGCGCAGCATCCAGATCAAGGCGGAAATCGTCAGGCGCGACGAGCGCGAGCATGGACTTCGGCAGGTCCTCAACTTCGGCCACACCATCGGGCACGCGCTCGAGGCGGCGTCCGACTATTCGATGCTGCATGGCGCGTGCGTCGCGATCGGGATGGTGTGCGAGGCGACCCTTGCGGAGAAAACCGGTGTGGCCTCGCCGGGCACCGCGCGTGACGTTCGTCGAGCGGTCGAGGGCGCGGGCCTGCCAGCGGCGATGCCCCGCACCTTTACGGCCGACCGCCTTGTGGCACTCATGCGGTCCGACAAGAAAGTGCGCTCGGGCGCTCTGCGTTTCGCCCTTCCTCGCGAGATCGGCGCAATGGCCAGCGGGGACGGCACGTGGTCGATCCCCGTCGAGGAATCGGCCATTCGCGGTGTGCTGGGCCGGTAAGGGGGCCACGGAGGGTCGCGCGGGGCACCCAAATTGCCTTCAAGCCAGCACGATCGCACGCAGTCTCCACCGCTGGAGGCACTCATGTCCTCGTTCTCGACGTACATCGTCGGCTTCATCATCCTGGTCGTTGGATTGGCCCTGGCTGCGTATCTCCTCAACGTGCCGACCGTGTGGATCGCCGTCGGGGTGATCGTTTTGGTTGGCATTGGCGTGCTCATGGCGACGAGCAGGACGAAGCCACGGGACCCTCCCGTCGCATAGCGGTCCCTGGGGGTCAGGAGTCAGAACTCAGGGATCAGGTTGTGGAAAGGCGCGGCGGCTGCTTCGCAGCCAGCCGCGCTCATCGGATGAGGGCCGCAGGCGCGCAGCGCCGCGGCCCCTTTCCACCCCTGACTCCTGATTCCTGTCTCCTGACTCCTAACCATTAATCCGCCGAATCCTCGGTTAAAGCCTCCACTGTTGACCTTTTCACACCCCCGCTGTTATCCTGCCGTCCCCGACTGAGCTATGCCTGCACGACGGCCAACCGGCCCACACCATCACCTTCCATGTAAGGGGTGTGTATGCAGCATGTGACGGAGAGCAGGTCCAAAGGTTACTTCCGTTCCTCTCCTTCCACCGCATTCGACCAATACCTCCAGGACATTCAAAAACTTCCTCTCATTGAGGACCCCGAAGAAGAGCGGCGCCTAGCCCGCCGCGCACAGAAGGGTGACGAAAAAGCCGCCGAGCGGCTCGTCACAGCGAACCTCCGATTCGTCATTTCGTACGTCAAGAAGTACCAGGGCCACGGCCTCGATCTGTCCGAGCTCGTCGCGATCGGAAACGAAGGCCTGCTCAAGGCAGTGAAGAAATTCGATCCCGACCAGGGCGTGAAGTTCATCTCCTACGCCGTCTGGTGGGTTCGTCAGGCAGTGCTCAAGGCGCTCGCCGAGCAGACTCGCTCCGTCCGGATCCCCCTCAATCAAAATTCGCAGCTCATCAAGCTCGCGCGCGCCGAAACGGTGCTCGCGCAGGTGCTGAAGCGCGACCCGACCGATGATGAGATCGGCCGTCTGATCGAGGAAACCCCGGACCAGGTGCGCGCGGCCCGGCAGATGTCGGCGACGGAAGTGTCGCTCGACGCGCCGATCGACCGCTCGGACCGCGAAGCGTCTACGTTGGGGGAACGCTTCGTCGGCGTCGACGGCCGCGACATCGAGGACGTGACGGACTTCAAGCTCATGCGCGAGTTCATCGACCGCGTCTTCACCAAGTACCTGACGCCGCGCGAACGCAAGATCCTCTACTTGTATTACGGTCTCGAAGAAGGCTCCGAGGCGATGACGCTCGAGAAGATCGGAGCGCTGATGGGTGTCACACGTGAGCGGATCCGCCAGATTCGCGAGCGCGCCTTCGAGAAGCTTCGCGAATCACCCGACGGGCGGGCGCTGGCCGGATTCTGGAACGTGGCCTGACGCGCACTGCGCCTGACGAGAAGCGGGGGCCGGGCACTGCCCGGTCCCCGCTCTTGCATGCGCGACACGCGGGTTAAGTTAGGCAGTGTGACACTGGATTCGGATGCGCCGCCGACAAAGCCCCGTGTGCTCGTCATCGATGACGAGTCCACCATCCGCGCCGCGTTGCGTCGCTTCTTCAAGCGGCGTGACTGGCTATTCGACGAAGCGGAGGACGGCGAGCGGGGACTCGAGAAGCTCCTCGCCAAAGGCGCCGACTACACCGCCATCATCTCCGATCTTCGCATGCCGGGCATGTCGGGGATGGTGCTGCACGATGTCCTCGCCGAGCGCCGCCCCGACCTGCTCGATCGCCTCGTGATCTCCACCGGCGACATGGCCTCGAAAGAAGCCGCCGAGTTCGTCCTGCGCACGCGCTGTGTCATTCTCGAGAAGCCGTTCGAGTTGAGCGTACTCGCGGATACGCTCGAACGCATCCGCTCCGCCAGACCGGAAACCCCCTGAGCGGCACCCGGCTCCCGCTGCTCGTGAACCTCTCCGCGCCTCGCGCGAGAGAGGTGCAGCGCGCTGCGCGCGAAAGCGGGCTGCCGTTCGACGTCGAGGATGTCCGGGCCGACGAGCTCGCCGACACTCTCGAGCGGCTTGGCGCTTCCGGCGTTAGGCGCGTCGCGATCGCCGGCGGTGATGGAACGATCGCGCTCGCGGCGGGGATCGCGGCCAGGCTGTCGCTCGAGCTCGCGGTCATCCCGGCCGGCACCCTCAACCACCTCGCGACCGATCTCCGCATTCCATCGGACCTCGGCGAGGCGCTGCGGGTCGCCACCTCGGGCGTCGCGCGGTCCGTCGACGCGGCATCGGTGAACGGTCATTTCTTTCTCAACACGAGCTCCGTCGGCACGTACGTGACTTTCGTTCGCCTCCGCGAGCGCCTCGAGCGCTACCTCGGGTACCATCTGGCGAGCTTCGTAGCGGCGTTCCGCCTGTGGATCCGGCCGCGCGTGTTCACGGTCGAGGTCGAGATCGGGGGAAAGCTCTGCTCCGAGATCACACCGCTCGTCTTCGCTGGCGTCGGGGAGCGCGAGCTCAAGCTGCCGACACTCGGCGGGCGCGCGCGTGACGGCAAGCGAGGTCTCCATTTGATGATCGTGCGCGGCCGCACCCCGGCACGCATCGCCGCGCTCGCGTTCGCCGCCGCGGCACGGGGAACGCGATCGGCGACACGCGGGCCTGCGCTCGATGCCTTTCTCGTCGACCGCTTCACGATCCGTCTTCCCCGCCCGCGCGGGCGCGTTGCGACCGATGGCGAGCTCCATACGATGACGGCGCCGCTCGAGTATCGATGGCTGCCGGAGGCTGTGCGCATTGTGATGCCGTGAGGTCGTCGAGGATGTCGAGGTCACTGCCGTTCACCTGGACACCCTCGACGACCTCGACGACCTCGACGACCTGGCTCACCTCGACCACCTTCGCCCCACCCGGTACATTCGAAACGTGGCCGCTATCACCCTCCCACTCTTTCCGCTGCCGCTGGTTCTCTTTCCAGGGGTCACGATGCCGCTGCACATCTTCGAGCCGCGTTATCGCCGCATGCTCGTGGATTGTCTCGAGCGCGACCGGCGGTTCGGCATCGTGTTCCTGCAGGAAGGGACGGCGGAAGAGACACTCGCGGCCGGTGGCGACATCGGATGCGTCGCCCACATCGAATCGCGCGACGAGCTTCCCGACGGGCGGTCGAACATCGTCGTCGTCGGTCGCGAGCGCTTCATCCTGCGGGCGCTCGTCACCTCGCCGCTGCCGTATCGCGTCGGGATGGTCGTGCCGTACGAGGACACACCCGAGCCCGCCGCGCTCCTCGAGCCACTCGCCACGCGTGTGCGCGATCGCTTCGAGCGCATCGCGCGAGCGGCGCGCACGATCTCCGACGAGGAGGAGCCGCTTCCCGAGCTACCGAAGGATCCAGCGCTCCTGGCGTTTCGCGTGGCCTCGTTCATCGACCTGGACGTCGCCGAGCGGCGGTCGCTGCTGGCGTCGACTTCACCTGGCGAGCGGCTGCGCAGCATCGACACGGTGCTCAGCGCGGCCGTGGACGGGATGGAGCAGCGCGCCATAACGCACGTGCACGCAAAAACGAACGGTCGTGGCGGCGCCGCGCACGTCTAGCTCCCCGACGGAAGCGCTGTCACCGCAGCTCGAGCGTGCGGCAACCCGGCTCGCGTCCATCGTGGGGCCCCGCGGCGTGCTCTCGCGGCCGAGCGAGCTCGTCACCTACAGCTCCGACGGACTTCCGTTCTACCGCAAGCGGCCTGCGTTGGCGGTCTTCCCGGAGACGCGTGATCAGCTGATCGCCGTGGTGCGGGCGCTGGCCGAAGAGAAGATCCCATTCGTCCCGAGGGGCGCAGGCACCGGTCTCTCCGGGGGCGCGCTCGCCGAGAACGACGCGGTCATCATCGGGCTCAACCGGCTCCGGCGAATCATCTCCATCGATCCCGAGAACCGGCTCGCGGTCGTCGAGCCCGGCGCTGTAAACGCGACGCTCTCACGCATCGCGAGTGTCCACGGCCTGCATTACGCGCCCGACCCATCGAGTCAGACGGCGTGCACGATCGGCGGAAACGTCGCCGAAAACGCGGGCGGGCCGCACTGCCTGAAGTACGGGGTCACGCTGAACCACGTCGTCGCGCTCACCATCATCCTCCCCGACGGCGAGCTCGTCTCGTTAGGGTCCGCCGAGGGAGAGCGCGAAGGATACGATCTCCTCGGCGCGTTCATAGGCTCGGAGGGCTGCTTCGGCGTCGCGGCTGACGTGACGGTGCGTTTGGTGAAGAACCCCGAGTCGGTTCGAACTCTGCTCGCCGACTACACGGCGATCGTCGACGCCGCCCGTGCGGTGTCGGCCATCATCGCATCCGGAGTGGTTCCGGCGGCGATGGAGATGATGGACGGCCCGACGATCCGGGCGGTCGAGGCGTCGATCTACGCCGCTGGGTACCCGGTGGATGCGGACGCCGTGCTGCTGGTCGAGCTCGATGGGCTCGCGGCGGGGCTGGAAGAAGACGTCGCGCTCGTCGAGCGCCTGTGTCGTGGGGCGGGCGCACGATCGGTTCGCGTCGCGCGCGATGAGGCGGAGCGAGCGCGACTGTGGCAGGGACGAAAGAAGGCGTTCGGCGCGATGGGACGTATCTCCCCCGACCTGGTCGTGCAGGACGCCGTCGTTCCCCGTACGCGCCTTCCCGACGTACTCGCCGAGATCCACCGCATCGCGCAGTCGACGGGCGTGCTCGTGTGCAACGTCTTTCACGCCGGCGACGGGAACCTGCACCCGAACATCGCCTACGATGCGCGGGATGCCGAGGCGACCGCCCGCGTTCATCACGCCATGCGCGCGATCATGCGAACGTGCATAGAGGCCGGCGGGACGATTACCGGCGAGCACGGCGTCGGCCTCGACAAGCTCGACTACATGCCTCTCGTCTTCACCGAGGACACGCTCGACGCCATGTGCCGGCTGCGCGACGTGTTCGATCCTGACCGGCGGGCCAATCCGGGCAAGGTGGTCCCCGTTCGGTCGTGCCGTGAATGGCGGATGGCGCCGGCAACCCACCGTCCGCGGCCGCCGGCATGACTTCGAACGACGTGCGCGAGGCCGTCCTGGAGGCCAGTACCGCCGGTTCGAGCCTCAGAATCGCCGGTAATGGCACCTGGCTCGACGCTGGCCGGCCGGTCAGCGGAGGGAGACCGTTGCCCCTCTCCGGGCTCACCGGGATCGTCAACTATGAGCCGGGTGACTTCACGCTGACCGCTCGCGCCGGTACAACGCTCGACGAGCTCGCGGCCGCGACGCTTCCGCACCGGCAGTTCGTCAGCCTCGACCCCTTTGGCGATGGGAGCGGAACGCTGGGCGCCACTGTCGCGACAGCAGCGAGCGGACCCCTGGCGCACGCATTTGGGTCCCCACGCGACAACGTCATCGGCCTCGAAGTAATAACCGGCGACGGCTCCGTGGTCCGGTGTGGCGGACGCGTCGTCAAGAACGTCGCTGGGTTCGACCTGACGCGCCTCTTCACCGGCTCATGGGGGACGTTGGGCGTCATCACCGAGGTAAGCGTGCGCCTGCGTGCGCTCCCCGCTGAGGACGAGACGTGCTTCGTAACCGTTGATGATCGTTATGAACGGTTGTCAGCGCTCTTCAGCGCGCTCCGCGAGGCGTCCATCGCTCCCTTCTCCATGGAAATTGTCTCTGCCACACTCGCGCGCCATCTCGCGCTGCCCGAGGCCGCCGCGCTCCTGGTCAGGCTCGCCGGAAACGCCACCTCCCTCGGCGCTCAACGCGCCGTTCTCTCCGGACTGGGTGATGTGCGGCAGGCCCCGCCAGCGGTGTGGAGCGCGCTCCGCGCCGCCGAGCCTCGGGAGGCCATCGTCGCCCGCCTCTCGTCGCTCCCATCGCGAGTCGCGGCCGTGTGGACCAGTGCCCGCGAGGCGACGGCCGGAGTCGCCCAGGCGATGCTCACGGCGTCGCCAAGCCGGGGGATCGTGCGCTGCATTCTGCCCGCCGACGCCCGGGACGCCGCGCGCCGAATCGCGCGAATCGAGGCGTCCGTCATTTTCGAGCGCCTGCCGAACGATTTGTGGGCCGAGCTCGCCCCATCGCCGGTCAGCGATCGCCTGTCGCGCACCCTGAAGCAGCGGTTCGACCCGTCGAACGTGCTCAATCCCGGAGTGCTGGGAGAGACCGCGTCATGACATCGGCCGTGGGACCGACCTGTGCCCTTCCCGACACGCCGCTCGCGAAAGCGGTTCCGGGGATTATGACGTGTGTCCACTGCGGGTTCTGTCTGCAGGCGTGCCCAACGTATCTCGCGCTCGGCGACGAGAACGACTCGCCGCGCGGACGCATCCTGCTCATGCGGTCGCTCGTCGAGGGCACGCTCGGCGTCGACGATCCCAGCGTGCACACCCATATCGATCAGTGCCTCGGCTGCCGCGCGTGCGAGACGGTCTGTCCTTCCGGCGTGCCCTATGGTCACATGCTCGAGGCGACACGCGCCACGCTGTCGCAGGAGCGACCGCTGCCGCCAGTGGCTCGGCTCATCCTGAGCGTCTTCGCGCGTCCGCGACTGCTCGCCGTCTCACTGTTCGGCGCGCGCCTGCTGCGCGCGACCCGGCTCCCGCATCTGCTCGCGCGCCTGCCGGGACGCATCGGCGCGTCGATGGCGATGCTCGCGTCGACCACTACCCACATGCAGGTTCGGCCATACACACTGCGGGGCACCGGGACGCGGGGACGAACCGCGATTCTCGAAGGCTGCGTCATGCGGGGGCTGTACGCCGGCACGAACGACGCGACGGCGCGTACGCTCCGAGCGAACGACTACGACATGGTCGACGTCGGAGGCCAGCGATGTTGCGGCGCGCTGCACGCGCATGCCGGCGACCTCGAGGGCGCGCGGCGACTCGCGCGAGCGAACGTGGAGGCGTTCGAGCGCTCGGGCGCGGAATTCATCGCCGTGAACGCCGCCGGATGCGGCGCGATGATGAAGGAGTATGCTCACCTGCTCGCCGACGACGCCGAGTGGGCCGACCGTGCCGCGGCGCTGAGCGCGAAAGTACGGGACGCGACCGAGCTGCTGGCGATGGCGGGCCCTGCGCGTGGCGCGCCGCTACCGCTCTCGGTGACGTATGACGCTCCATGCCACCTGCTGCACGCGCAGCGACTCGTGCGGCCGCCGTTGGCGGTGCTGGCGGCGATTCCCGAGCTCGACATCGCTCCACTGACTGACGCCGACCAATGCTGCGGCGCCGCAGGGATCTACAACCTGCTTCAGCCGGAGATCTCCGCGCGTGTGCTCGAGCCGAAGCTCGAGAACATCGCGGCCACGAAGGCGGACTTCGTCGTAACCGGAAACCCGGGCTGCCAGATGCAGATCGGAGCCGGGATGCTTCAAATGCGCATCGGGCGAGGAACGGTGCACCCGATCGACCTGCTCGACGCGTCCTACTCCCGTCTGGAGCGCTCCCCTGGCTAGTGCGGCTCGGATAGATTGCTGTCATCATGGGCTGCGCTAGAGTCTGATGGGCCGCAGATGAACGCAGTTCACGCAGATGGTTCTTTGCTACTGGAGAGCTCCGAGCGAGATGAAGTTCCCAAAGACTTTTCTTAACCGCTACGCAAATCTGCGTTCGCACGCCGGAGCCAACCTGCGTCATCTGCGTGCATCTGCGGCCCATCAAGTCCGGCAAGACCCCCGATGACCACACCTGTCTCGGGCGGCGCGGCGACGGCTGAAATTGGCGGGCGGACCGTCGTGCTGCACTACGGTGACGCGAACGAGGAGTACGCGGCACTGCGCGCCGGCGCGATGCTCATCGACCGGAGCGCGCGCGGGCGGATGCGCATTCACGGGCCCAAGGCGAGCGAGCTCGTCACGGGATTGGTGACGAATGACATCACCGCGCTCACGCCGGGGCAGGGGTGCTACGCCGCCGCGCTCACGCCGAAGGGAAAGATCGTCGCCGATCTGCGCATCTTCGCGTTGCGCGACGCGCTGCTCATCGACTGGCCGCCACGCGCTCGCGATGGCTGGCTCGCGATGGTGCGCAAGTACATCAACCCGCGAGTTGCGCGCTACGACGATGAGTCCGCGTCGACGCGGCAGGTCGGGATCTTCGGGCCGCGCGCGCGAACGGCACTCGCCGCTGCCACCGGCGTCGATGCGGCGGCGCTCGGCGCGCTCGCGCGCTATTCGCACGTTGCGCTCGACCTTCCCGCGGGCGCGATCATCGCGCGCGTTCCGGAGCTCGAGATCGAGGGGTACGAGGTTTTCGTTCCGGAGTCGGCGTTCGAGCCGTTGTGGGAGCGCCTCGCAAGTGAAGGCGCGACACCAGCCGGGCTCGCCGCGTGGGAGATCGCACGCATCGAGGCAGGCCGTCCCGAGTGGGGGATGGACATCGACGACTCCACCCTTCCGCAGGAAGCCAACTTCGACGAGCTGCACGCCATCTCGTACACGAAGGGATGCTACGTTGGGCAGGAGACCGTCGCGCGAGTGCATTTCCGCGGACACGTCAACCGGCTGCTGCGCGGCCTGGTACTTCCCGAGGGCGCCATCCAGGCTGGGGCGACGGTCGTCGATGCGCAGGGCAAGCCCGTTGGCGATGTGCGCAGCATCGCGATGTCACCACGGCTTGGCCAGATCGCGCTGGCGATGATTCGCAGAGAGATCGAGCCGGGTACCGCCGTTCAGATCGTGGGCGGCGATGCCGCCGAGCGAACCACCACGCCCGCGCAGGTCGTTCGTCTCCCCTTCCCGAGCACGTGAGGCGGGCGCTCGTCACCGGCGCCACGGGGCTGGTCGGGTCGCACATCGTCGAGCGACTGCACGCCGATGGGTGGGAGGTGCGCGCGCTGGTACGCGACCGCGACCGCGCGAGCTGGCTCGGCCCGTTAGGCGCCGAGCCCGTTGCCGGTGACGTGCTCGACGCGAGCGGGTTCGCCCGGGCGGCAGCGTCGTGCGATGCCATCTTCCATTGTGCGGCCGCCATTCTCCCCGAACGCGCGGAATGGGAGGCCTACCGCGCGACAAACGTCGACGGAACGCGCAACGCGATCGCGGCGGCCCGCGCCTCGGGGGCGCGATTGCTGCAGCTCTCGAGCGTCTCGGTATACGGTGGCGCATCGCGCTATCGCGACACGCCGACCGACGAAAGCGTCGAGCTGCCTCCGCTTCCCGAGACGGCGTACTACGCGCGCTCGAAGCGCGAATCGGAGGCGCTGGTGCTCGAGGCGCATCGCCGCGGTGAGATCTGGGGGTGTGCCGTACGACCCGACGTCATCTACGGCAGGCGCGACCGCCAGTTCGTGCCGCGGATCGGCAAGGTGATCGCGCGCGGCTTCTTCCCGCTTCTCGATGGAGGCCGCTCGACCCTCGCCATCGTTCACGCCGCCAATGTCGCGGATGGCGCTGTGCGCGCGGTGCTGACCGACGCCGCCGGTGGACGGGCATACAACCTGGCCAACGATTACGATGTCACCGTTCGAGATTTCGTTCGTCTGGCGGCGCAGGGGTTGCGGCGACGCGTGAGGTTGGTTCCCGTCCCAATGGTTCTGGCGAAGGTCGTGTTCAAGCTGGTGACGATGATCATTGGAGTCGCGCGCCGCGGTGCGGCGCTTTCGCAGGCCGGCGGTGCGGTGGCGTTCGTCTCGCGCGACAATCCCTTCTCCTCCGAGCGGGCACGGCGGGAGCTCGGATGGTCGCCTCCCGTGCGCCCCGAAGTGGGCATCCCCGAAGCGTTTCGATGGTGGGCGGATCACCCGCAATGACCACTACGACGACGCTCGAGCGGACGGCGCTCAAGGAATGGGCGGTGCTGTGCGACGCGATGGCACGCGGCGACATCCTCGCGATGGTGCGCAAGGGGGGCATTCGGGAGCAGCGCGCCGGTTTCACCGTCCGTCACGATCGGTTCGTTCTGTACCCGACCTACTTCCACGAGCGGGAGAGCGAGCTGGCCCCGCGCTTCCGACGCACGCTGGAGCGATCGCGCGTGGACCAGCCCCCTGCCGGGGTCATCAGAGTCTCACTGATGGCCGACGTGGCAGCGGTCTGGCACGTCCGCGAGCTCGAGCCGCTTCGGGCGATCGAGCTCGAGCACGGGCTTGCCTGGGACGCGGTGGAGTCGCGCTTCAACTATCGCGGCGTTGCCGGCGTGCAAGTCGTCGCCGTGAGGATCTCACGACTCCCGGCGGTGGTCGATGTCCCCGAGGCGCGTCGCTATCAGGGTTGCGTGTCGTGGGTGGAGCTGGACGCTGACATCGATGTCCGCGGCGCGGCGGCGATCCTCGGCGATGCGAATTTCGAGGCGCGCATGGCGCGAATGCACGACGCACTCGGCGAGGCCACGGCGGGAGAGGGTATGATGCACGGAGGGCGCGACCCGTGAGTCGCGCCCTCGTCGTCCGAACCGTCCGCGATCAGGGCCGGCGGGTCGTATCCCGCATGGTGGTGTCGCGCATCATCGTGTCGCGCATCATCGTGTCGGCGGGAGCAGGAGCCGGAGCGACCTGGGTGGTCGTATCGGCGTCATCCGCCTCGTTCGCCTTGCAGGCGGTTATGACAAGCACAGCGGCAACGAGGGCCAGGCGCTTCATTTACGTTCTCCTTGTGGGGGGCCTGAGGGCGTCGTGTTCGTCCGGTCCGCGCATCGCAATGCTCGGAGCGAGCGGCAAGTATTTTACGATGCCCGGGCGTAGTGTCAAGACCGTCGGTCTGCGCCGAAGCGTAAGAAAGGCAAGCATTTCGGAGAGAACAGGAGGTCTGCGGTGCGCCTGAGCGCGCTCGCCGGCGCGCTGGGAATCCCCTTTTCGGGGGATGACCGGGAGGTCACGGGGATCACCCTCGACTCGCGGCAAGTGCAGCCCGGCCAACTCTTTGTCGCGATACCCGGGGCGAACGCCGACGGCACGCGGTTCATCCCGGACGCCCTCGCGAACGGCGCAGTCGCAGTCTGCGCTGTACGAGCGTGGGACGGCGTCCCGACGCTCGTAGTCGAAGACCCGCGGGACGCGCTCGCGAAGCTCGCCTGTGAGTTCCACGGCTATCCAGCGCGCGAGCTGCGAATGATCGGCATCACGGGCTCCCTCGGCAAAACTTCAACCGCGCTCCTGCTCGAGACGATCATCGGAGCGACCGGCGAAAAGGTCGGCGTGATCGGGTCCCTCGGCATCCGATTCGAGGGCCATGTGGTCGAGACGGGAATGACCACGCCCGAAGCGCCGGCGATTCATGGCTCGCTGCGCTACTTCGCGACCCAAGGTGCCGGCACTGCCGTGATGGAGGTGACGTCGCACTCGATCCTGCTCAAGCGCGTCGAAGGGCTGCAGTACGATCTCGGGTTGCTCACCAACATTGTGCCTTACGAGCATCTCGAGTTTCACCCGACGCCCGAGCATTACGTCCGCACCAAGACACGCTTCTTTCACATGCTGAAGCCCGGCGCACCGCTCGTGGTCAACGAGGATGATCCGACGGCTCGTTCGGTGAGCGGAGGACTCGATCGGCCGGTGATCGGCGTGTCCCTTCGCGCGCGAGACACGGCGGCGGTGCACGTCGAGCGAGTGCGCATGGGCGCCGAGGGCTCGACGTTCGCGCTGCACGTGAGGCGTCCACTGCCGTTGCTCGACGGTGGCGCCGTCGCGTCCCAGACGATCCCGCTCGCGCTTCCGATTCTCGGGCGACAGCAGGTGGCGAACGCCGCGCTCGCCGCAACCGCGGCGCTCGTCGCCGGCGTTCCTGCGGAGAGCGTCGCCTTCGCGCTCGCCGGCGTCGAGCCGATGCACCGCCGAATGCACATCTTCTACGAGGATGGCCCGGTGGTGCTCGACGACACGGTGGGAAATCCGGAGAGCATCCGCGCGGTCTTCGAGGCGATTCGCTCGATCCCGCATCACAATCTGCGTGTCGCCTACGCGATTCGCGGCTCGCGCGGCACCGAGGTGAACGAGCGGAATGCCGATGCGCTCGCTCGTGAGGTGGGCTCGATGATCGCGACGCTGGTGGTGACGGCGAGCGAAGATCACGCGAGCGAGCGCGACCGCGTCGAGGACGATGAGCGCGCCATCGTGCTCCGCACCCTCGAGGAGCGCGGCGTTCAGTTCGTGTACGAGCCCACGCTCCAGCGCGCCATCGAGCGCGTGCTCGACGGAGCGGGACGCGGGGACCTCGTTGCTCTGCTCGGCGCGCAGGGGATGGACAAGGGAGCGGAGATTGCGAAGAAGATTCTCCCGCCGCCGGTGGATTGATCGGGAACGGCAGCGATGTCAGATGTCAGACGACAGGTGTCAGATCTCAGAATGCGCTTGCCCGGGCCGGGGCATTTCTGAATCCTGACATCCGACGTCTGACATCTGACGTCTTTGCCGTTATAATTCCCGCCATGGCGACGACCGTCATCAAGGGCGCCTGCCCTCACGACTGCCCCGACACCTGCGCGATGCTGGTGACCGTCGAGGACGGTCGCGCCACGAAGGTCGCGGGCGATCCCGAGCATCCCTTCACACAGGGATTTCTCTGCACCAAGGTCAACCGCTACATCGAGCGGACGTATCATCCCGAGCGGTTGCTCCGCCCGCTCCGGCGCGTGGGACGGAAGGGCGAAGGCCGGTTCGAGCCGATCGCATGGGACGACGCGCTCGATGAGATCGCGCGGCGCCTGACGAGTATCGCGCGCTCCGCCGACGGCCCGCAGGCGATTCTCCCCTACTCGTACGCCGGCACGATGGGCTACGTGCAGAGCCAGTCCATGGACCGGCGCTTCTTTCACGTGCTCGGCGCCTCGAAGCTCGATCGCACCATCTGCTCGACCGCCGGCGCGATGGGGATGAAGATGACGGTCGGCGCCAACATTGGCGCCGACGCCGAAGGGATGCCGGAGAGCGATCTCGTCCTGTTGTGGGGGACGAACACGCTCACCTCGAATCCGCATCTCTGGCCCTTCGTGCTCGAGGCGCGCGCGAAGGGTGCACCGGTGATCGCGATCGATCCGCTGCGCACGCGCACCGCGGCCCAGTGCGACGAGTGGCTCGGCATTCGACCCGGCACCGATGCCGCGCTTGCGTTAGGGATGATGCACGTGCTGTTCGCGGAAGGAATGGAGGATCGCGATTATCTCGCCCGGTACACGTTGGGCGAGGCACAGCTCCGCGCGCGCGTGCTCGAGTACCCGCCCGATCGGGTGGCGTCGATCACCGGCATCGAGGAAGCCCGGATCGTCGATCTCGCGCGACGCTATGGTCGTGCACGCGCCGCGTTCATCCGCGTCAACTACGGTCTGCAGCGCCACGGCGGCGGCGCCATGGCGGTGCGAACGATCGCCTGCCTCCCGGCGGTCACCGGTCATTGGCGGCGGGCCGGCGGCGGCGTGCAGCTCTCGACGAGCGCGAACTTCCAGTTCGACAAGCACACGCTCGAGCGTCCCGATCTCTCGCCCCCGGTGCGGACGATCAACATGATCCGCCTCGGCGAAGCATTGACGATGCCGAACGCGGGTGTCGGTGGTCCCCCGGTGCGGGCGATGATCGTGTACAACTCGAACCCGGCGGCGGTCGCACCCGATCGCAACACCGTCATTCGCGGGCTGGCACGGGACGATCTCTTCACCGTGGTCCTCGACCACTTCCAGACCGACACCGCCGACTGGGCGGACATCGTCCTCCCGGCCACGACGCAGCTCGAGCACTGGGACATCCATTTTGCGTACGGGCATCACTACGTCTCGCTCAATCGCCCATCGATCGCGCCGCTCGGCGAATCGAAGCCGAACTCGGAGATTTTCCGGCTGCTCGCGGCACGGATGGGGCTCGACCACCCCGCGCTGCGCGATGACGACCTCACGATCATTCACCAGGCGATCGAAGGGCAGCACCCCGGCGCGTGGAAGGCGGAAAAGCTGCAGGGGGTCACGGTCGATGCACTGCTCGAGCGCGGATGGATGCGCCTCAACGTGCCGAAGCCGTATCTGCCGTTCGCCCACGGTGAGTTCCTGACGCCAAGCGGGAAGTGTGAGCTCTATTCGGAGCGGATGAAGGAGATGGGACTCGATCCTCTCCCGTCGTTCACGCCGCCTTACGAGTTCCCCGAGGCGGTGCCGGCCCTGGCCGCGCGCTTCCCGCTCACGCTCGTGTCGTCCCCGGCGCACCAGTTCCTGAACTCGACCTTCGTGAACATTGGCGTGCTGCGCCGTGCCGCCCGCGAGCCGGAGCTGATGATCCACCCGAGCGACGCCGAGCCGCGCGGCATTGCCAGCGGCATGCGCGTGGTCGTGCATAACGACCGTGGCGAATTCACCGCGATCGCGAAGGTGGACGAATCGGTGCGCGAAACGGTGGTATGGGCGCCCTCGATCTGGTGGGCGAAGTACGCTGCCGACGGTCAGAACGCGAACGCGACCACGTCGCAGCGCGAGACCGACATGGGTCACGGGCCCGTCTTCTACGACAACCTCGTGGAGGTGATGGCGGCGGATTGATGGTGCTCGCCGGGACGGGGAACCGCAGAATGCCGCAGATGGCCGCAGACATGGTTACTCGCCCTGACGAGGGCTC
>DASTYE010000188.1:0-4340 GCA_035765135.1 Gemmatimonadaceae bacterium
ACGTCGAGCCACAGAGGACGAAAATCGCCATTACTCAGCGATGTGAGCCGAACGCCAGCCTCGGCTCCGAGCCGGAGTCCGGTAGGCTCTTCCTCCTCCGCCTGGACGGCGAAGTCCTCGAGCATCACAGGGCCGGTGGGAGGTACCTCCCCGGGCGCCGGGATCGGCGCTGGCGGCGTCGTGTCCGGTCGGAAGCGGCGGACGAGCTCGTCGAGCAGACTCCCCCGACACGCCGAGTCCCGGACGGCGGCGACGAGGGCCCGTCGGATATTGCTCAGAAGATACGGCCGATAGGGCGACACGCGCCCGGGATGACACCCCGACCGCGCCAACCCGTCGAACTGCCGATACGCCGGATCGGCGATCGGCAGCGTCGCGAGATCGTGCTGGGCGAATGCGGAAGCGAGCGGAAGTGCGGTGAGGGCGAGCGCGACGAACCCTGTCCGGTGGCGCATCACCCGGCGGAGCGAGTTCGAGCGCGCGGATCAGGCGCATTCGCGCGCTCACGCAGATTCGACAGCAGCGCGGCCTGCGGCGAGAATTCCGGGACGAGCTCCTGCAGCCTCCGCACGATCGCCTTTTCGTCTCGGGACTCGACTGCGGCGCGCAGCTGCTCGATTCCGCGATCGAGCGACTGGGGGGCCTCGGTGCGGACGATCCGGATCTTCTCGTAGCGCGTCGGCAGCGTCTCCTCGGTGTCGGAGGTCAGCTGCTCGTGCACCTTCTCGCCCGGACGCAGGCCGGTGAAGACGATCGGAATGTCGACATCCGGCTCGTAGCCGGAGAGGCGAATGAGGTTTCGCGCGAGATCGACGATGCGCACCGGCTCGCCCATCTCGAGCATGACGATGCGATCGGCCGCCTCGTCGAGCACCGATGCCTGAAGCACGAGCTGCACCGCCTCCGGGATCGTCATGAAGTAGTGCGTCGCGTCGGGATGCGTCACCGTGATCGGGCCGCCGTCACTGATTTGCCGCGTGAACAGCGGAACCACCGAGCCATCGCTGCCCAGCACATTGCCGAAGCGTACCGCGACGAAGTGAGCATTCCCGCGCCGCTGCGCGCACAGTACGATCTTTTCCGCGAGGCGCTTGGTCGCACCCATGATGTTGCTCGGCGCCACGGCCTTGTCGGTGGAGATGAGGACCAGCTTCGCGCCCGTCTGCGCCGACAGCTCGGCGACGTTGCACGTGCCGAAGACGTTGTTCTCTACCGCCTGCCCCGGATGCCATTCCATGATCGGGACGTGCTTGAAAGCCGCGGCATGGTACACGATTTCCGGACGCGTGTCGTTGAAGAGCAGCTCCAGATCGCGACGATCCCGGATGTCGCAGATCACCGGATGCACCTTCAGTCCCGGGAGCTTACGCCGCAGCTCTTCGTCGATGAGGAACAGTGAGTTTTCGCTGCGCTCGACGAGCACGAGCAGGCCCGGGCCATAGCTGGCGACTTGCCGCGCGAGCTCCGAGCCAATCGAGCCCCCTGCTCCCGTGATCATGACGCGGCGTCCGCCGATGTCGGCGCGGATTCTCGTCGTGTCCAGGTTCACCGGCTCGCGTCCGAGGAGGTCCTCCACGCGGACCGGGCGCACCTGGCTCATGTGCACCTTTCCGTCGGACAGCGCGGCGATCGCGGGAATGATCTTGAACGGCAGCCCCGACTTGAGGCACCGGTTCACGAGGTCCTGGATCTGATCGCGCGACGCGGACGGAATCGCGATGATGATCTCATCGGCCGGGTGCTGTTGAAGCACGTCGAGCAGCTCGGAGGTGGTGCCGAGCACGTCGAGGCCGTGAATCTGAAAGCCGATCTTCCGCTGGTCATCGTCGAGGAAACCCACCGGCAGGTAGCCAAGCCGCGGGTTGTTGTGCATCTCGCGGAGGAGTAGCTCGCCGGCATCGCCGGCGCCGATGATCAGGACGCGGCGCAACCGCGGCCCCTGCTTCGGCCGCCGGTTCTCGCGCACGGCACGCAACGCGAATCGGACGCCCCCGATGATCACGATCGTCAACAGTGCGTCGAGAACGATGACCGACCTCGGCACCGTCGCCTCGCCGCCCAGGAAGAGCAGCGCCGCGGTGAACACGAGCGAGCTGACGATGACGGCGCGAATCAGATTGTACAGATCCCGCATGCCGACGTACCGCCACCAGCCGCGATACAGCCCGTAATGAGCGAACGCGAGGAGGCGACACAACAGCAACAGGGGCAGCGACGCGACGAACGCGTCCACATATGCCTGCGGGACGAAGCCCTCGAATCGCAGGACGTACGCGATCCAGTAGCTGAAGAGGACGAGAACGAAATGAAATGAGACGATCAGTACCGTGCGGTACCGAAAGAGCAGGTTGATCACGAGCGGATCGTCAGTGAAGTCAAGCAGTTAAGTGGCCTGGCGCGTCAGGAGGAGCAAGTTCCGCGCCCTTCACGACGTCGTCGTCGCGCCGCTCATCGGCCGTAGTACGAGCGGATCGCTGCTACAGTCTCATCGAGTTGAGCCTGCGTGAGCTCCGGATAAATCGGCAGCGAGATCACCTCGGCGGCGGCGCGCTCCGATTCCGGGAAGCTCCCCGGCTTGTAACCGAGATACGAGAAGCACGGCTGAAGGTGCAGCGGCAAGGGATAATACACCTTCGTGCCGACACCCTTCTTCTTCAACTGCGCAGCGAGATCGTCACGCCGCACGGCCCGGATCGTGTACTGGTTGAAAATCGACACGTTCTCCGGCCGCACGACCGGCGTCTGCACGTCCGGCACATCGGCCAGGGCCTGGTCGTAATAGCGCGCATGTTCGCGCCGCTTGCTGCTCCACGCCTCCAGGTATGCCAGCTTCGCGAGTAGCACCGCCGCCTGAAGCGTATCGAGGCGGCTGTTATATCCTACCTCGTCGTGGAAGTATTCGCGAGCACCCCCGTGCACGCGGAGTCGTCTCAATCGCATCGCCAGCTCGTCGTCCTGGGTGAGGACCATTCCGCCGTCCCCGTACCCACCCAGATTCTTCGTCGGAAAGAACGACAGTGTCCCGATCGTCGCGGCTTGACCCGCCATAACGGGCTTGCCACCGATCGTCCGCCGGGCGCCTATCGATTGCGCGGCATCCTCCACGATGGGCACGTTCGGCATCAGGGCGCTGAACCGCTCGATTTCCGCCATCTGTCCGAACAGATCGACCGGAACGACCGCCTTCGTCCGCGGAGTCACCGCCTCGGCCGCAAGCTCGGGATCCAGGTTGAACGTCTCCGGCTCGATGTCCGCGAACACCGGCCTCGCCCCGACGTTATGCACCGTGCCGGCGGTCGCGAAGAATGTGAACGGGGTCGTGACGACCTCGTCACCGCGCCCAATGTCGAGCGCGCGGAAGGCCAGCAGCAGCGCATCCGTTCCGCTGGCGCACCCGATCGCATGCTTTACGTGCGACAGCTCGGCCACCGCGCGCTCCAGCCGCTCGACCGCCGGGCCGAGAATGAACGCCTGCTCGTCGACGACGCGCAGCATTTCCGCGACGACGGCGTCCTTGATGACCGCGTGCTGGGCTTTGAGATCGAGCAGGGGGACGGGCATTGATTCAGAGGGTGTCGAGGGTGTCGAGGGTGTGAAGGGTGTCAAGGTGAGGCGATCAAGGTGTGCAGTCCCCTTGACACCCTCGACACCCTTGACGTCCTTGACACCCTTTCATCGCGCTCCAGCCAGGTGCTTCCTCGCCAGCTCGTGCCACTCCTGGAGCGGCTCGACGCTCAGCGAGCGGAATCGCAGCGCGAGAATCGCGTCGGTTGCCGCGTTGGCGGCCGACATCGTCGTCGTGTATGGCACGCGATGCGCCACCGCCGCCTGTCGCATCGTGTAGTCGTCGTGCTGGGAGTGCTTGCCTAACGGCGTATTGATCAGCAGATGCACCTCGCCGTTGACGATGAAGTCGATGGCGTTCGGGCGCCCCTCGTGCAGCTTCATCACGGTATCCGCGGGGATACCACGCGCGCGAAGGTAGGTGGCCGTCCCCGGCGTGGCGAGAATCCGGAACCCCATGGCGTGCAGGCGCCGCGCAATCGGCGTCACCGTCGGCTTGTCGGGATTGTTGACGGTGATCATCACCGCCCCGCTCGTCGGGAGGGTATTGTCGGCGCCCATCTGCGCCTTCGCGTACGCCGCGCCGAACGAGTCGGCGATCCCCATGACCTCGCCGGTCGACCGCATCTCCGGGCCGAGGATGGGATCCGATTCGCGGAACTTGTTGAACGGCAACACCGCTTCCTTCACCGAGATGTACGGCGGGACGATCTCCTCGGTGACGCCCAGGTCCTCCAGCGTTTCACCGAGCATCACGCGCGCGGCGGCCGACGCCA
>DASTYE010000189.1:0-9592 GCA_035765135.1 Gemmatimonadaceae bacterium
GCGCCGGCGAGAGCCGGCGCGACGTCTCCACGCCGCGACGAATGCAGCGCAGTGAGATCACACGTCGCCTAACGCTTGCCGTGTCGCGTCGTGATCAGGACGACGCCGTTCCCGCCCCGCACGCCATACATTGCCGTCGCGCTCGCGTCCTTCAAGATCTCGATGCGCTCGATGTCGCGCGGATTGAGCCAGTTCAGGCCCTGGCCCGGCTGGACGTGCACCGGCATGCCGTCGATGACGTACAGAGGCTCGTAGCTGCCCAGGAACGAGGCCGGCCCGCGAATGCGAAAAGAAAACCCGCCGCTCGCATGTCGGATGACCTCCACACCCGCCGCTTTCCCTTCGATCAGCTCTTCGATCTGCAGCGCTGGGCGACCCTCGAGGTCCTCTGCATCGACAACTGAAACCGCGCTCGTCCCCTCACTCTGCAGCGATCGCCCCATTGCTCCGTCCGCCGCCGGTGCGGGCTCCGACGGCGGCGGCGTGGAGGGGCCACATGCCAGCGTACCCACGGCCACGATGATCGCGACCGCCGAACGTTCAGCCACGCCGAACATAGGCCCCCCTCTGTTTGATTTGTCCCGCTCAGTACCCGGGATTCTGTGTCAGCCCGGCAGCCGCCACTTCCCTGGCCGGAATCGGATACAGCTCATGCTTCCCGGTCACAAATGTCTTACCCGCGATGGCCATCAACTGTGCCGCCCGGCCCTGACGAATGATGTCGAACCAGCGGTGCTGCTCCATCGCCAACTCGTGGCGCCGCTCTTCCCAAATCGCCGTCAGCAGGTCCTGCCCTGTTGAAGTTATCGCGGGGAGTAGAGCCTGTGCCGTGACCGTCACGACGAGGGGGGTCGCGGTCGATGTGCCGCCGGCCCCCGTGACGCGCAGAACTCCCAAAGCGACCGCTGTTCCTGGTGCCTTGCTGTCCAGCTCGGCGAAGAATTGGCCGAGCGTCGTTACCGGCACCCCACTCACTGAGGTGATGATATCGGCGTTGAGCACACGCACCGGCGGGGGAGACGTGGAGGGGCAGGGAGCCACGCACTCACTCGAGAAGCTCCGCAGGCCGGCCGCGTATGCCGGATCGTCAGGATCGACGAACCGCACGAACACGCGGCTCGTGCCAGCGGGAAGACCAAGCGCGTCCTGCGCAACGGACGGCGCCATCGCCTCCCACGTGGGGCCGAGAGTGATCTCACGGTTTCCGCGTGCACGGGCGCGCACCATGTTCAGCCACGTCTGCGCTTGAGCCGTCCGGTTGGTCCGCGCCGCCGCTTCCGCGCCCGTCAGTAGCACATGCGCGAAGCGTATGCGTCGAATGTTGACCCCGGCGTTGCCCGAGCCGCCCGGGTTCCCGGGTGGCACAAAGACCTTCTGGTTGTACCGGTTGTTAGGCATGCTCGGATTGAGGTACACCACCATCCCCGAGCCGTCCGGCAGCTGCTCCCACGGATAGAGGATGGTCGCCTGCATCCGCGGATCGCCCGGCTCATACGAGTCTTCCAGCTCCGGCGACGGCGTGTTGAAGCCCCACCCGAGGTTCGGAGTACCGCGCACACCCTGGACTTCGGCATACTGCGAGGCAGCGCCTGACGGGCCGTTGTTCCCCCCCTCGAGCGCGATCGCCTGGACCTCGAAGACTGACTCGGAGGAGTTCTCACCTGCCCCCGTGAACAACGTCGCATAGTCGGGGAAGAGGCTGTACTCCCCCGAGTTGATGACCGTCTCGGCCTGCTCGAATGCCTGATCGAATTCTCCCTGGTACAGATGCACCTCCGCCAGCAAGGCTCCGGCTGCTCCTCTGGTGGCCCGACCCAGATCGGCTCCAGCGTAGCTGACCGGCAGTCCTGCGATGGCGTCGGTCAGGTCGGCTTCGATCTGGGCGTATACGTCCTCCCTCGTCGCCCTCCCCTGGATGAACTCGCTAGGCGAGAGCGGCGCGGTAATGAGAGGAACGCCGCCGAACGCGCGAACGAGGAAGAAGTAGTAATACGCGCGGAGGAACTTGTTCTCTCCGATCAATCGCTCCTTCAGCGCCGCATCGAGGTTGTTCATGCCGGAGATACCGGCGATGGCGACGTTCGCGAGGTTGATCGCGCGATAGTAGCCGCCCCAGGGATCGGAGAAGGCGAGGTTTCCGGGGTCGAAATTCAGGTTGTCAAGGTCGAGGAGGAATCCCGCGTCCGCCGGCACGCTCCCCTTCGTGGCATCATCGGACGCGATTTCGGTGAGTCCGAGCCACGAAAAGACGTGAACACGCCATTCGCGCAGGGCGCTGTAGGTCGCATTCGTTGCCTGGATCGCCTGCTCCGGAGTCTGAAAGAAGCTCTCGGTCGTGAGCGTGCCGAGCGGTTCCGTATCGATATCGCATGCGGGGAGCGCGACGACGAGTGCGAGCGCCGCGCCGCCTGCCCGCACTCCGCGCCAGCCACTACGCGAAAGCTCTGCGAAAAACGTCATGATCCACCTGACAGGAGAAGTTGGTTGCAGGTTCATGGTCGGCATCGGTCAGAAGCCCAGGTCGAGGCCGAGCGTGATCGTGCGTGCCGGCGGGAAGATTCCAAGATCGATGCCGGAACGAATGACATCTTCCACCGTCAATTCCGGAGTGTAGCCCGTGTAGTCGGTGGAGGTGAAGAGATTCGTGCCGTTGACATAGATCCGTGCGGTCTGGAGGTTCAACCGGCCGGTCAGGGATGACGGTAAGCGGTATCCCGCCTGCACCGCGTTCAGCTTGAAGAACGAGCCATCCTCGATGAACCGCTCGGACGCCTGATAGTTGTGTCCAGCGTTCGTGACCCGGGGCTCCCTGTTGCTCGTGCCCGGCCCCGTCCAGCGGTCGAGGTACGATGTCTCGAAGTTCTCCACGCCGAATCGCACCGCCTTCTTGCCGTTGAAGACCTCGTTGCCGCTTTGACCGCTGAAGCTCGCGGCGAGATCGAAGCCGCCCCACGACACACGAGTGCTCAGGCCGTAGATCAGATCGGGGATAGGCGACCCGATGAACGTCTTGTCCGCGTCGGTGATCCGACCATCGCCGTTGAGGTCGGCGTACTTCAGATCGCCCGGCGCCTCGTTGCCACGCTTTGGCGAGCTCGCGGTGTCGGCCGCATCCTGGAACACTCCGGCGACCTTGAACCCCCAGAACGACCCAATCGGCTGTCCGACGACGGTGCGAGTGGTGAAGGTGATCTCATTCCCGAGCCCGCCTCCGAGAATCTGCTCGCGGCCCTGCGCCAGCTTCTTCACCTTGTTGTTGATCGTCGACCCGTTGACGTTGAACTCGTAGCGGAATTTGCCTCGCGTCTCCGCCCAGGTGAACGACCCTTCAATGCCCTTGTTCTCGACCTCGGCGGCGTTGACGAAGGGCTCCGTTCCGACGCCGACGTACAGCGGGATCGGAACGCGCACGAGGATTCCGTCGGTCAGGCGATTGTAGTAATCGAGCGTCGCCTCGAGACGGCCTCCGAAGAACGCCAGGTCGGCGCCGATGTTCGTCTGCGTCGTCGTCTCCCACTTCACTTCCGGATTAGCGAGCTCGAACGGTGACGCGCCGAACGCAAGCTCCTGGCTCGTTCCGAACACGGCGTTGAGGTTGCTCGAGACAACGGGCACTCCCGGATACGCTCCGATCTTGTCGTTTCCGATCCGCCCCCAACTCACCCGCAGCTTCAGCGCGTCGACCAGCTCCGTCTGTGGGAAGAACGGCTCCTCGGCGATGTTCCACCCCACCGCAAACGACGGGAAGTAGCCGTACCGGTTCTCGCTACCGAAGCGGGACGAGCCGTCCACGCGCAGCGACGCCGTCAACAGGTAGCGGTCGCGGAAGGCGTAGTTCGTCCGGAAGAGATAGGACAACATTCGCCAGTCTTCGGCGGTGTTGAAGTTCGTTTGACCTGCCGCATCGCCCGCGTTGAGGTACCAGAGGCTCGGGTCCTCACCGACGACGTTCGTACGCCCGCCGCCGAGGCCCTCGGAATAGAACGACTGCCACGTGATGCCGCCGAGGGCGTTGACGCGATGCTCGTCCGTCGCCCAGTTCCAGTTGACCGTGTTCTCCCACAGCCACGATCGTGTTTGATCGTTACGGACGTTGAGATCGGACTCGACGTTCTGCTGCGTCGGCGAGACGACGAAGACCGGGACGAATTCGCGGAACTCCGACACGTTGTAGTCGACGCCGAAGCTCGTGCGCAGCGTGAAGCTCCCGAGGACGTTCAGGTCGCCGAAGACGTTCCCGACCAACCGGCGCGCCTGCTCGTTGTTGTGCGTGTAGAACACCTGGGCGGCGGGGTTTCCGGCTGACGAGCGCAAGTTCGCGTTCGCGAACGTGCCGTCCGGGTTGCGCGCAGGGATGGTCGGGTCGGCGCGATACAGCATGCCGAGGACGCCCGGCGGGCGCAGCCCGTCCGTGTACGAGAAGTTGAGGTTGTGCCCGAGTTGCAGTCGCTCGGTGAGCTGGTAGTCGTTGTTCAGCCGAACCGTCAGGCGGTCGAAGTCGGATTTCGGGATGACGCCCGCCTGCCGGAAGTAGTTTCCGCTGAAGTAATACCTGATGCGGTCAGTGCCGCCGGAGCTGGACAGCTGATAGCTCTGAATGGGCGCCGTGTCGAAGATCTCATCCTGCCAGTCGGTGCCCGCACCGACGGCGTTCTCGTCGGGGAAGTAGTCCGGAATGCCCTGGTTCGCCGCGAGCTCGTTAGCGAGCATCGCGTACTCCCGCGCGCTCACCAGGTCGATCGGATCCAGCACGCGCTGCGTACCCGCATAGGCGTTGATCATGAAGCGTGCGGTGCCTTCGATCACGCCTTTCTTCGTCGTGACGATGATGACCCCGTTCGCGCCGCGCGATCCGTAAATGGCGGTCGCGGAGGCGTCCTTCAGTACCTCGACCGACTGGATGTCGTTCGGGCTGAGGAAGTCGATGTCGTCGAGCAGCATTCCGTCGACGACGAAGAGCGGGGAGGCGTTGTTCAGCGTCCCGACTCCGCGGATGCGGATGACCGCGGCGGCGCCGGGCTCGCCCGACTGTGGGGTGACCTGAACGCCGGCGACCTTGCCCTGCAGCGCCTGGGCCACCGATGGTGTGGCGATCTGGGTGATATCCTCGGCGCTCACGGTCGCAACGGCCCCGGTGACATCGCGGCGCTGCTGCGTCCCGTAGCCGATGACGACGATGTTCTGTAGCGCAACGGCCTGCGGTTGCATCGCCACGTTCACGATAGCGCGCCCGGCGACCGGGACCTCCTGTGGCGCGTAGCCAATGAACCGGAAGACGAGCGTGTCGTTAGGCTGCGCCACGATCGTATACCGCCCATTCGACGCCGTGATCGTGCCGGTCGTGGTGCCTTTCACGATCACGTTCACCCCGTAAATCGCCTGGCCGCCTTCCTCCGCCGAGGTCACCGTGCCGCTCACACGGCCCGGCACAGGTACCTCCTGGGCCAGCAGCGCCCCCGCCGTCATCGCGACGAATCCGGCAAGCCAGGTCGCTGCCCGCGGGAACGAGCTGCGTACTACTCGAGAAATCATGAGCAAACCTCCTCTGCGTGACGAGCGGACCCTCCGCTCAGGTTGAAGACTCCCGAATGACCAGCGTGGTCGGAAGCACGACGCGGTGCCCGTTCTTCGCGCCGGGCGTGGCAACCTCGCCTAACAACAGGCCCATCGCCCGCTCGCCGAGCTGGGCGATGGGAACGTGCACGGAGGACAAGGGCGGCGACAGGTACCGGGCAATCGGAATGTCGTCGAAGCCCGCGACCGCTACGTCCTCCGGGATGGCGAGGCCGTCCTCCCTCAGCGCCGACAGGGCACCGACCGCCATCGCGTCGTTCGCGGCGAAGATGGCGTTCGCGCGGGGCCGGAGCTTCAGCACGGCGCGAGCAGCCCGATAGCCCGACCCCTCGCTGAAGTCCCCGGGAACCTCCCAGCGCGGGTCCCGCGAAATGCCGCAGTCGTCCAGCGCGTCGCGGTATCCCCGCATCCGCTCCATCGCGTCGTGATTCCGCTCCGCGCCGCACAGGAGAGCGACCCGGTCTCGCCCTTTCTGCACGAGGTGCTTCACCATCCGGTACGCGCCGCCATGGTTATCGATGGTGATGACGCAGGCGTCGTCCGACTCCACGGGGGAGTTGATGAACACGATCGGTGTGCCATCGCGACGTTGCGCGAACATCTCGGCGAGCTCGCCGTCGGGGGCCATGAGGATCAGCCCGTCGACGCGTCCATACATCGCGCGAAAGGCGCCGTGCACCTCATCCTGGGCGTTGCGCGCTGACGAGAGCAGGAGCTGATATCCGGCGCGTTGTGCCTCGCGGTCGATGCCGCGGATGATCTCGGAGAAGAACTCCCCGTACAAATCCGGAAGGAGCACGCCGAGCGTGTTCGTCCGGCTGGTGATCAGCGATCGGGCGGCGCCGTGGGGGGTGAAGCGGAGGTCGCGCGCGGCGTCGCGAACGCGGCGGCGGGTGTCGTCTCGCACCGGCCCCGAGTCGTTGAGCGCGCGGGAGACGGTGGCCACTGAAACGCGCGCCGCGCGGGCCACGTCTCGAATCGTGGCCTGGCGATGGCCTTCCGGATGTCGGCTGCGCGGGGACTTCGTGGGCACGCCTCGCCTCGGACCGGAATCGGGTGTAAACGGTTACAGCCCAGGTCGGACGATGTCAAGCAACCTCAGCGACGGCGCCTTGGCGACCTCCGGATGCAACCGCTAGCCGCGCCCGATCACCGCCTCAATCGCACCGGGCGGCCAGGAGCGATGTCGGCCCCGCCGGCGTCCCGGGATCGAAGAACACGATCGTCGCGACCCGGCTTGTCGGCATCGTGTTGGTCAGGGAAAGCGAACCCCGAAGATTCGTCGTCTGGCCGACATCGTACAACAGCACGTCCGTCTGGTTCGTCGCGCGCTGAACGAATGCGTGGCCAGCGCCGGGGTCGGTGTACATACCGAAGGGAGCGAGGTTGCCAGAAGCGATCTGGAAGGGCCCGCCAGGCGCGCGCACATGGACGTCGCCCGCCGTCGCCGTGGCATTGATCAACCGCAGGGCGTTGCTCCCCGCGGCGACGGTCACGTCATCCGAGAAGACCGCGGCGATGTGTCCGGTGCCGGGCAGGTCATCCGCGATGACCGCAGTGTACTGCTTCCCCGCCTCGAAATTGAAGCTGGCGGTCGTAAGGGTATCGGCCCCCGCTCGAAACGTCAGCGTCCGCGATCCGGCCGGAATTTCCGCGCAGGCGGAGGTGGCACGGAAGCTCACCGGCGGCGCCGGAAGGATCGTTCCATTATGAAGCACCACGACGTTCGAGGTACCGGTCACGGCGTTGATCACCCGCAGTGTTGCCGTCTGCTGCGGAGGGTTGGTGGGATCGTCGTCGCACGCGGTCAACCCGCTGAGCGCGACGGAGAGCGCAAGAAGTGCCAGTGATGCGACCCGCATAATGCTTCTCCCTCTGAAGTCACGTGAAAATTCGTGACTCAGGGAGAGGCAACTCGTGCGCCCTCGGGGACGAAAATCCCAAACAGATGGATTCTGGACGCGGACGGCTTTGGGGAGGGCCTCAGGACCCGCGACGCGGGATGAACATGACCTGCACGTTCCCGAACTGAAGCACCGTCGGTCCCTGGAGCTTGGTCTCTCGCTCGATGCGCTCCGCCCGCACGAAGGTGCCGTTCCTGGACGCCGCGTCGAGGATGAACCACTCCTCGCCCCGCCGCTCCAGCGTCGCATGCGACCCGGAAACGCTGTCGTCCGGGATGACGATCTCGTTCTGATCGCCGCGGCCGATGCGCACCAGCGATTTGGTGATCGGAACGCGGCGGCCCTTGAGCGGACCGCCTGTCATGAGCTCGATCATCGCCATGGCGCCGTCCGGCATGCGGACCGAGGGCAGCGCGGCGCGCAATGCGGCGGCGGCGCGCGGCACTGGAGTGACTGCGGCCACGAATCCCGTTGCGCCAAGCTGCGCCACCCCCGGCGTGGACCGGTCCACATCGGCCTCGAATCGAAATTCCTCGGTGCCGATCCGGATCAGGTCGCCCATGCCAAGCCAGCGAGCCTGAGAGACACGCGCGCCGTTGACGTAGACGCCGTTCATGCTGGAATCCTTGATCAAATACCCGAGGCTTCCAGCCACGATTTCCGCGTGACGGCGCGAAACGCCCGGGATCCCCAACACGACATCGCAGCCCGGATCGCGACCGATGGTCAATCCCTCATCGGGAATCGTGTACGTGTGGTGATCGTTGAGCGAGATGAGACGGCCGCCACTGCGCAGTCCGGGGCTCGAGGGCGTCGCGGCATCGATCGGGGCCGACGTGTCGTTCACCGAGGTGACGAAATCGGTTCCGCCGGAGAACCGCTCGTCGCCAAAGATCATTCGAGCCGACCCGATCTTGATCTTCGCGCCGTGCGGCACCGCGAGTGGCGCGGCGCTCACTTCCTTTTCATCGAGCCACACGCGCACGGTCCCCGCGCGGCGAATCGTTGCGCCACGGGGGCCGAGCACCACGATCGCCTGCGTGCCGCGAGGCATCGCCGGGATGATGATGTCGGACCCGTCACTCCCAAGTGTGTTCTCGCCGGCCCGCAGCTCGTGCTGGCGCGAGCCGATCGCGATGTACGGCATTCCACCGTCCCCGTGGCGGTCAACGTCTGATTAGAGACGACCGCCATTGTGGGCCGTGACAGGGCGGCGCCGTTCCTCGTCACTCTTGTGACGCCGGTTGCCCCGTTGCGAGGGGCGTTCTCTGCCCTTTCCGCCATGACGAAAGCCACAAAAACCGGAAAGCCCAATGCCGCGTGCGCTCGCTGCGGCTCGCCAATTCCGGACAAGGCGGCCACTTGCGGGAAGTGCGGCCTCAATCAGCGGGCCACGACCGGGGTCTACGAGGTTGCCCCGGGCCAGCCCGACGATGCGGAGATTGTTCGGGCGGCTCTGGCCGAGGAATACGACATTCTCGACGAGCTCGGCCGCGGTGGCATGGCGGTGGTCTTCCGAGCGCGTGAACGGGCGCTCGAGCGAGACGTCGCCATCAAGGTGCTCCCGCGTTCACTCGCCTTCGATGCCGGCCTGGTCGAGCGCTTTCAGCGCGAAGCGCGCATCTCGGCCGCGCTCGAGCACCCGAACATCGTGCCGATTTACCGGGTTGGGCGGGCTGGCGACACGATCTTCTTCGTCATGCAGCACGTGAAGGGTGGCTCGCTCGCCGACCGTCTGCGCGAGCGCCACCACCTCCCGGCCGAGGAAATCCAGAAGATCCTCGTCGAGGTCGGCGGCGCGCTCGCCTACGCGGCCGAGCGTGGCGTCGTGCACCGCGACATCAAGCCCGAGAACATCCTGTTCGATGAAACCGGCCGCGCGCTGGTGACCGACTTCGGCATCGCCCGCTCGGCCGACGCCACCGCGATGACGCGCGCCGGGACGTCGGTGGGAACGCCGCGCTACATGAGTCCCGAGCAGGCGCGCGGCAAGCAGGTCGACGGGCGGAGCGACATCTACTCGCTCGGCGTCGTCGCCTACGAGTGCCTAACGGGCCGAGCGCCGTTCGAGGGTAACGATCATTACTCTCTGATGTATGCGCACGTCTCGCAGC
>DASTYE010000190.1:0-7772 GCA_035765135.1 Gemmatimonadaceae bacterium
TGCGGCCATCTGCGGTTCCTCGGCCTCCTATCCCAAAGGCAGAAGTAGTGCCTAGTTTCTGAACCGAAACCCGACTGCATCGCGAGGAGCCCATCGCCACGCATCACCACCACGATCACGGCGCCCACGGCCATCACCACGTGCATTCGCACGGCGATGCGCGCGATCAGCTTCGGCGCCTGCGGTTTGCGCTCATCATCACCGCCACGTTTCTCCTGGCGGAGGTGGTCGGTGGCATCGTCTCCAACTCCCTCGCGCTGCTCGCCGATGCGGGCCACATGCTCGCCGATGTCGCGGCGCTCGTGCTCTCGCTCTTCGTCGCCTGGTTCAGCCGTCAGCCTCACGAGCCGCGACGAACCTATGGCTATCTCCGGTGGGAAATACTGGCGGCATTTCTCAACGGCGCCACGCTGCTTCTCATCTCGACGTGGATCGCCATCGAAGCGGTCCTGCGCCTTCGCAGTCCCGAGCCGGTCGAAAGTGGCATCATGCTGGGAGTCGCGGTCGCCGGCATCATCGCCAACATCGCCGCCGCCTACGTCCTGCATCCCGCGAAGGAAACCAGCCTCAATCTGCGTGGCGCATATCTCCACGTCGTGAGCGACTTGCTCGGATCGGTCGCGACCGTCGTCGCTGCGCTGCTGGTGCGGTTCACCGGCTGGCTCGCCGCTGATCCCGTCGTGTCGGTGCTGATGACGATCCTTATTGTACGTGGGGCCTGGCGACTGGTGCGCGAATCGGTGGATGTGCTCCTCGAGTCGACGCCGGCGCACATCTCGGTCGGTGCTGTGCGCAATCAGCTCGAGGCCATTCCCGGGATCGAGTCAGTGCATGATCTCCACGTGTGGAGCGTGACGTCCGGCGTCATCGCCATGAGCGTCCATGCCATCGTCCGCGAGCCCGAGCGCCACCAGCACGTATTAGAGCACGTTCACGATGCAATGCTGCTCTTCGGCATTCAGCACGTGACCGTACAGCTCGAGCGCCGCGAAATGTACGAGCGCGAGCTGCATTTGCACCCCTGAACGGGCGGTTCGGTCGGCTCGACCGGACGGATTGTCCATCCACTCGTCAGGCTGGCCGGTTCGCGTTCGCTGGTGACTGTGTCGCGCGTCACGCGTCCTTGAGATACTCTCGCTCCCTTGGCGCATGCACGAGCTGCGAATCGCGAAAGACCGGTGTTCGGTAGTGCTGTCTCTCGTGGGTGGCGAGACGATCAGCGGGGCGATGTTCGTCCAGCACGCGGACGAGGTCGCGACGCGGCGTGAGAGCGCCCGCGACGTTCTGAACTCCGCCGAGCCGTTCTTCCCGATCGAAACACCGTCCGGTGACACGCTCCTCATCGCCAAGGATCGCGTCGTCGAGGTGTGCGCGGAGCTGCCGGAGGACACCGATGAGCTACGGCGCGCGAGCGCGCGCACGGCGCTGCTCGACATCGTCCTCTCCGGCGGCGTCGTGCGCTCGGGCCAGGTGCTGCTCGAGATGCCCTCGGATCAACCGCGCCTGCTCGATTTTTTCAACCGGCTGTCGGAGCGGTTCCTCGTGCTCTATGCCGATGACGGGACACGACTGGTCAATCGCGCGCTCATCGAGCGCGTGCTTCCTCGAGACTGATGCCTCAACTCGATCGCTTTCTTGCCGTCCTCGTGACGAATCACGGAACGGCGTTGCACCTCGTGACTGATGACGTCGCCCGGCTCGAGATCGGCGGCGTGCCACGCCCGATCACCAAGCAGGCGTTCAGCGCCGCCCAGGTGCGCACGCTGCTGCGGGAGATCGCGACGCCCGAGGCTGCCAGGCAGCTCGATCGCGGCTGCGACGCGAGCTTCGCCTATACCTGCGCCGATGGCGCGTTCGCGGTCACCGCGACCGTCGCCGGCGAGCGATTGACAGCGACGATCGTGCCTGACGAGTCGGCCGCGATCCGCACGCCCGTGGCCCCGGAGGCGAACGGGCAGTCGAACGGCGCGGCCCGCCCGCTGACGATGGAAACCGCGGCCGTCCCCGGCACCGAAGACATCGATGCGGCCCGCGTCGAGGTCGAGACGCTGCTCCGACAGCTCGTCCAGAAGAGCGGCTCCGATCTCCACCTTCGCGTCGGCGAGCCACCCATCATTCGCATGGATGGGGAGATGACCCGGCTCGAAAGCCTCCCCGTGCTGACGAACGAACGGCTCGAGGCGATGCTGCTCGCGATCATGCCCGATCGCAATCGGCGCGAGTACGCCGAGCTCAATGACACCGACTTCGCCTACGAGATCACCGGCGTCGCACGCTTTCGGTGCAATGCCCTCCGCGATCGCAAGGGCGCGGGCGCCGTGGCCCGCGTCATCCCGGCGCAGGTCGTCACCGCCGACCAACTCGGTCTCTCCAACGAGGTGCAGCAGCTCTGCTACCTCACCAAGGGACTGGTGCTCGTCACCGGACCCACCGGCTCCGGCAAGTCGACGACCCTGTGCGCCCTGGTCGATCTCGTCAATCGCGCACGGTCCGAGCACATCATCACGATCGAGGACCCGATCGAGTTCGTGCACCCGAACAAGCGCTGCATCATCACGCAGCGGCAAGTTGGCGTCCACACCTCGTCCTTCAAGCACGCGCTGCGCGCGGCGCTCCGCGAGGACCCGGACATCGTGCTCGTCGGTGAGCTACGCGACCTGGAGACGATGTCGATCGCGATCGAGACGGCCGAGACCGGTCACCTCGTCTTCGGAACGCTCCACACCACCACCGCCGCCAGCACCATCGATCGCATCATCGACCAGTTCCCGCCCGACCGTCAGGAACAGATTCGTGTGATGCTCTCGGAGTCGCTCAAGGGCGTGATCTCGCAGACGCTCTGCAAGCGCATAGGCGGAGGTCGCGTCGCGGCTCGCGAGATCCTGCTGTCGATTCCCGCGGTGTCGAACCTGATCCGTGAAGGAAAGACCTTCCAGATCCCCTCGATCATGCAGACGTCCCGCCGCCTCGGCATGGTGACGCTCAACGATGCGCTGCTCGAGCTGGTGGACAAGCAGCAGGTGGAGCCTCGTGAGGCATACATGAAGGCGGTGGACAAGCTCGTGTTCGCCAACATGCTCAAGCAGCGGGGCCATGAGCTCCCCTGGCTGGAAATGAGCGAGCCTGCCGCCGTGCCCGCCCCCGCGAAGACTGCACCGCGAG
Source organism: Gemmatimonadaceae bacterium (assembly GCA_035765135.1). Classification (GTDB taxonomy): domain Bacteria; phylum Gemmatimonadota; class Gemmatimonadetes; order Gemmatimonadales; family Gemmatimonadaceae; genus JAICNG01. Next base: position 3,163 of record DASTYE010000190.1, read on the forward strand.
CGGCGGGGGCCAAGCGGTGAACGGCAAAGCCGTTACTCGCTGCGCTCGCTCTCGACAGTAATCTCCGACTTGACGCCCCTCACCCCGGCAACTTCCCAGGCGTCGTCGGTCGCGTATCTCACTTCCTCCTGGCTCGGAAGCGTCCCGCGAAGTGTGACTACTCCATCCTCGACGTCCACCGCGATGCGCTGCGCGTCCACCCAGGTGTCGTAGAAGAGCGCTTCCTCGACTTCGGTTCTCAGCTCGCCGTCATCCCGCCGGATCGCCTCGAGCCGCTGTGAGTACGGCCCACGGGCGTACCGCCGGGGGCCGTAGATCCTTCCCTGGAGCTGTGCCTGCGTGACGTAGAAGCTGCGCGAGTGCCGGAGAACACCTTGGCCGCCGTACAGGTGCGGGATGCGGGGCTGCGTGGGATCCACCTCGGGAGCGTTCTCGACCGTCTGCGCTGCCTCGAACATGCCTGGCTCCTCTCGCCAGCCGCCCGCCGCGGCATCCACCGCCGTGTGGGTCGGATCTTCGGGCGCGGGACCTCGCGGGTGATCGCCATGCTGTGCCCCGCGTGGCCGGTCGTATTCCTCACGTGCAGCGTATCCGTAACCGCCGAGCACCTCACCCCCTCGCATGTAGTCGTGTCCATATCCACGGCCGAGGGGGTACTCCGTTCGCCCAGCTTCGTCACGCTGTTCCATGGCGCACCTCCAGCGAATGAGACATGCGCACGAACGCCGCACCGTCCGTGCCATATACCCGTCGCGCTTGTAGGCGGGACGGGAGTCCGGGTATCTTTATCGGTCTATGCAGATTCGCAACATCGCGATCATCGCGCACGTCGATCACGGCAAGACGACGCTCGTCGACAAGATGCTGCGCCAGGCAGGCGCGTTCCGGGAAAACCAGATCGTGCAGGAGCGCGTGATGGATTCCAACCCCCTGGAGCGTGAACGGGGAATTACCATCCTGGCGAAGAATACCTCCATCAGATGGGGGGGCGTCAAGATCAATATCGTCGATACGCCCGGCCACGCCGATTTCGGCGGGGAGGTCGAGCGCATCCTCCGCATGGTTGACGGAGTGCTGCTGGTCGTCGACGCCTTCGATGGACCCATGCCCCAGACGCGTTTCGTCCTGCGCAAGGCGCTCGGGCTCGGGCGACGCCCCATCGTGGTGATCAACAAGATCGATCGGCCGGGTGCCGATCCGCTTCGCGTGCACGACGAGGTGCTCGATCTTTTCATCGAGCTCGAAGCCGATGATGCGCAGCTCGACGCACCGGTCGTCTACGCCTCGGCGCGCGATGGGACCGCCACGCTCGATCTCGACGAGCCGCTCACCGACTTGAGGCCGCTCTTCCAGTCGATCATCGATCACGTGCCTGCGCCGACAGGCGATCCGACGCAGCCGTTCCAGATGCTCGTGTCGACCATCGACTATTCGCCGTACCTCGGCCGCCTGGGTATTGGGAGGATCGAGCGGGGGACCGTGCACCTCGGCGACCAGGTCGCGCTGCTTCCCCTCGAAGTCTCGCGTCCCATCGAGCAGGCGCGCGTGACCAGGCTCTTCGGATTCGAGGGGCTGGAGCGCGTCGAGCTTCAGTCGGCGCCAGCGGGCGAGATCGTCTGCCTCGCCGGGCTGGAAGGCGTCGAGATCGGACTCACCGTGGCCGATGTGGAGCACCCCGACCGGCTCGAGGGAATCGCCGTCGAGGAGCCGACGATCTCCGTCGACGTGATCGTCAACAACTCCCCCTTCGCTGGGAAGGAAGGGAAGTTCGTCACGTCACGGCAGATCCGGGAGCGACTCTACCGCGAGCTGGAGCGCAACGTCGCGCTGCGCGTGGAGGACACGGATTCCACCGACACGTGGAAAGTCTCCGGGCGAGGCGAGCTGCATCTGTCGATCCTGATGGAGACGATGCGGCGCGAAGGGTACGAGTTTCAGGTGTCGCGACCGCGCGTGATCACGCGAGAGGGACCTCGTGGCGAGCTGCTCGAGCCCTACGAGGAGCTGGCGATCGACCTCCCCGAGGAATACCTCGGCGCGGTGATGGAGAAGCTCGGTCCCAGGCGCGCCGAGATGATCGAGATGAAGAATCCCGGCCAGGGGATGGTGCGATTGTTGTATCGCATTCCGGCCCGCGGATTGTTCGGCTATCGCTCGGAGTTTCTCACCGACACACGGGGCACCGGCATCCTCCATCATCGCTTCCTGGATTACGGCCCCTGGGCCGGCCCTCTGGCCGGTCGCAAGCGCGGAACGTACGTCTCAATGGAGAATGGCGTGGCGGTGGCGTTCGCGCTGTTCAATCTGTCGGAGCGGTCCACGATGTTCGTGACGCCGGGGACGCCAGTGTACGAAGGGATGATCATCGGGGAGAACTCGAGGCCGGGCGACCTCGACGTCAACCCGACGAAGGAGAAGAAGCTGACCAACATGCGGACGACCGCGAGCGACGAGAACATTCAGCTGGAGCCGCCGCGGGAGTTGACTTTGGAAGGCGCCCTTGAGTACATCGAGGACGACGAGCTCATCGAGATTACGCCCCAGTCGATTCGCTTGCGCAAGCGGATGCTGAAGGCGAACGATCGGAAGCGGCTCAGTCGAGAGGCGAAGCGCGAGCGCGCGTTGCTGTAACCAATCGAACCATTTCTGCAAGGAGATCGGGGCATGTCAGGCGAGTTCGAGTCGTTGCCAGCGGCGCAGGCGCGTGGGCGCGACGACGACGACCTGGACGTGGAGCCTCTCGACGAGGATGATCTCGACGATGAGGATGATGACGAGGAGGATGACGACGAGCTCGACGACGATGAGTTCGACGACGAGTTCGATCTCGATGAAGACGACGAGGACGACGACGACCTCGACGAGGACGATGATGATCTCGACGATGACGAGGATGAGGACGACCTCGACATCGATGACGATCTGATCGAGCTCGACGACGAGTACGATGATGAGGATGAGCACCGGCCACGGCCGGGGCATCCGCGCTACGAGGAGTGAGCAGCGCCGGGGTCGGGGGGTCGAGGGGTCACGGTTTCGTCGGCAGGTGGTGCAGGATTACGTCGGGGAGCATGGAGGAGCGATGCGCACGATGAAGCTGGTGGTGGCGATGGCCACGCTGTTGGCGGTGGGTGCGTGTGAGCGTCGTGACGGCGGCAGTGACACGACGATCCGGGTTCGCACGGGGACGGACACCGTGCGCGATACCGTGCGGGACACGGTGCGGGATACGGTGCGTGACACCGTGCGGGACACGACTCCGTGAGGTGTCAGGGGTCAGGAGTCAGGAATCAGGGGTGGTAAAGCAAACGGCGGCGCGATCGCGCCGCCGTTTGCTCATCTGATGAGCGCGACTGGCTGCGAAGCAGCCGTAACGCCTTTCCGCCCCTGACCCCTGACTCCTGCCTCCTGACCCCTATCTTGAATTCACACCAAACTCGACTATACTGAGGATTCCCCGAACAACATGGGGACGCTGTTTGACAATCGAGTGTGAGATCGTGCGATGGCTCTCGATGATCTGCCGCGCTCGTGCGCGGTGGGGAGAGAACAATTCACGAGCTATTTGATTCCGGACGCGACGTCAGACACGTCGTGTCTGATGCCGCGTTTGGAGAGCTAATCGAACTTTACTTTTGGAGAGTTTGATCCTGGCTCAGGACGAACGCTGGCGGCGTGCTTAACACATGCAAGTCGAAGGCAGGGAGCAATCCCTGACTGGCGAACGGGTGCGTAACACGTGAGCGATCTACCCTGGTGTGGGGGATAGCCGGCCCAACGGCCGGGTAATACCGCATGCGCTGTGGTCTTCGCCTGGAGACCGCAGCAAAGCCTTCGGGCGCACTGGGAGGGGCTCGCGGCCTATCAGCTAGTTGGCGGGGTAATGGCCCACCAAGGCGGCGACGGGTAGCTGGTCTGAGAGGATGGCCAGCCACATTGGGACTGAGAGACGGCCCAGACTCCTACGGGAGGCAGCAGTGGGGAATCTTGCGCAATGGGCGAAAGCCTGACGCAGCGACGCCGCGTGCGGGAGGACGGCCTTCGGGTCGTAAACCGCTGTTGCCCGGGACGAAACGCTCTTTCGAGAGCATTGACGGTACCGGGTGAGGAAGCACCGGCTAACTCCGTGCCAGCAGCCGCGGTAATACGGAGGGTGCGAGCGTTGTCCGGAATCACTGGGCGTAAAGGGCGCGTAGGCGGCGCGACAAGGCGGCGGTGAAAGTCCGGGGCTCAACCCCGGATCGGCCGTGGCGACTGTCGTGCTCGAGCACAGTAGAGGCGGGTGGAATTCCGGGTGTAGCGGTGGAATGCGTAGAGATCCGGAAGAACACCGGTGGCGAAGGCGGCCCGCTGGGCTGTGGCTGACGCTGAGGCGCGACAGCGTGGGGAGCAAACAGGATTAGATACCCTGGTAGTCCACGCCGTAAACGATGGGCACTAGGTGCCTGGGGGAGCGACCCCCTGGGTGCCGGCGCTAACGCATTAAGTGCCCCGCCTGGGGAGTACGGCCGCAAGGCTGAAACTCAAAGGAATTGACGGGGGCCCGCACAAGCGGTGGAGCATGTGGTTTAATTCGACGCAACGCGAAGAACCTTACCTGGGCTTGACAT
>DASTYE010000191.1:0-52318 GCA_035765135.1 Gemmatimonadaceae bacterium
GTCCGACAAAGGGACGTGGTCGCTGACCTCAGCGCATTGGGCATGGCCATCGGCCATGCCTCCGACCAGGCGGGCGCCACCGGCGTCACCGTCGTTCGCGGCACCGAGGGCCCGTTCCGCGCCGCCGCCGCCGTGCTGGGACGCGCCACCGGCACGCGCGAGCTCGACGCGCTCTCACCGCGGCACCTCGTCGACCGCGTCGATGCGATCGTACTCACCGGCGGGTCCGCGTTCGGGCTCGACGCCGCTGGCGGCGTCATGCGATGGATGGAAGAGCGCGGGCGCGGGTTTCCCGTGGGCGTCGCTGTCGTGCCGATCGTGCCGGCGGCGGTGGTGTTCGACCTCGCCCCGTGCGGCTCGCCCACCGCGCGCCCGACGCAGGCAATGGCGTACGAGGCGTGCGAGCGGGCGCGATCGAGCGAGGTGGAGGAGGGAAGCGTCGGAGCGGGGACGGGGACCACAGTGGGCAAGGCCGCCGGGCCGGAGCGCGCGATGAAAGGCGGCATCGGTTTGGCCGTCGAGACCGCCGGCGCGCTGCACACCGGGGCGCTCGCGGTCGTGAACGCGCTTGGCGACGTGCGCGATGCAGCCGGCCGCATCATCGCCGGGGCGCGTACCGACGGCGGCGGGTTCGTCGATCTGTCGCGCTCGCTCGTCACGGGAACGCTGCCGCCGAGCGCGCGCTTCGGGGCGACCGCGCTGCAAAACACGACGCTGGCGGTCGTGATGACGAACGCCGCTCTATCGCGCGAAGAGCTGGCACAGCTGGCGGCGGCATCGAGCGTCGCGCTGGGCAGGCGCATCACGCCGGTCGGCACGTCGTATGACGGCGATGTCGTCTTCGCCACGGGACCGATGCGCGGCGTGCAAGCGCCAATGCTTCAGGTGGAGGCGATGGCGGTCGCCGCCCTGGAGGCCGCGATCGAGCGAGCCGTGCGCCTGGCGCGCGGGCGGGATGGCATCCCCGGCCTCGCGGACGGCTGAGGCACATGACGACGCTGATCGTGACGGCCGCCGTCGCCCCGTTGCTCGCGGAGCCCAGGGCCAGCAGCGAGCAGGTGTCGCAGCGTCTCGCCGGCCACCGCCTAACGGTACTCGAGGAGCGTGACCCGTGGCTCCGCGTTCGCGGAGCGGATGAGTACGAAGGCTGGGTGCATCGCGGTTACGTCGACACGGATGGAACGGGGACGCACGGCCGCCAACGCACTTCGCTCGGCTGCGTCATTCGCGGGAGCCGGGGGTGGGCGAGGCCGCTCCCGCTCGGCGCACTCGTCCCCGACAGCGCGGTCGTCGAAGGTGGTGAGGTGCTGGATGCCGCCGAGCTCCCGAAGCGATTCCCGCGCGATGGCGCCGCGATCGTGCGCAGCGCGATGGATTTTTTCGCGGGAACGCCGTATCAGTGGGGCGGGATCTCACCGTGGGGGGCGGACTGCTCGGGCCTCGTGCAGACGGTGTTTGGTCTGCATGGCATCTCGCTCCCGCGCGACGCGTCACAACAGGCGGTAGTCGGCACCGCCGTCGAGCGAGGCGCGGACGCGCTCGCGCCGGCCGATCTGCTTTTCTTCTCCGATCGCCCCGACCGCCGCGTCACCCACGTAGCGATCTCGCTTGCCGGACCACGCCTGGTGCATCTCGCGTTAGGCCGCGGGGGTTATCGGGTGGAGGACCTGACCGACACGGCCGACGCGTACGTGAAGGCGTTGCTCGGTCGGTTCCTGTTCGCGAGGCGGGTGCTTTGAGCGTGTCCGGGCAACGGGCCGCAGATGAACGCAGACGGCCGCAGAAACGGCAACGGCAACGTCAACTTCAACAGCTTATCACGGATTCCACCGATTTGAACGGCGAAATGGCACGGATACGGCGAAACTGCAGGAGCTCTGGGAACTTCAACAGCTCAGGCACGATCGATCGGGCAAATCAGTCGTGATCTAGACCCGATAGGCTTGTCACAAAGCTCTTCGCAGTTGCCGCTAATTCGTGCCGTTTCGCCGTTCAAGATCCGAAAATCCGTGATAGGCTGTTGCCGTTGAAGTTTCTGCGTCCGTCGGCGTTATCTGCGGCTGAGTCGGGCGGCTCATCCTATCCGAAGCACCTCGCTAGCTGATCATCCCGCCAGGCGTGGCCGGCTGCGGGCCCGATCGCACCTGGAGCGTGATGTCGGCCTGGGTCGCGCCATCGAGCGCGATCGACATCGTGTGCGCGCCGGTCGTCTCGATGGGGAGGTCGATCGCCGCGATCAGCGGTAGATCCATCTCGGTGACGCCGACCGGTGGCGTACCGACGTCCAGCTCGCCGCCGCTGGACCATAGCTCCTTCCCCTCCGGACCGGTCCAGCGCAGGACGACGGAGTGCGTGCCGATGTCGCCGCGGCGTCCCTTGAAACGCACGACGAGGTGCGCGCGCGGGTGAACCGTCGGCACCGTGGCGACTTGCACGGCGTCGAACACGCCCAGGATGTTGAGCTTTCCCTCCTGCGACAGGTTCGCCGCGTCGCAGAAGAGCGCGAAGGAGACATTCATGGGGGGCAAGCTATAAACGTCGAGCGGGCGCCGGAAGACGGCCTCCTCGTGCCCGGTCTGTCCCTCATTGCGCGACGAAACAGGACTGCCCCGGAACCCACCCTCCGCTAGTTTTCGGAGAATGACCTCGACGGCCACTCCCCGCCTGTCTGCACCGCCAAAAAGCACGGCACGCGCATCAGTCACCGACCTGCTCCTCGTGCTGATGGCGCTCATCTGGGGCGTGAACGCGAGCGTCATGAAGTACGGGGTGACCGAGATACCTCCGCTCGTCTTCAACGCCGCGCGGCTCGGTCTTGCCTCCATCGCGCTCGTCGCTCTCGCGCTCGGCGTCCGTCACGTACGACTCTCGCGGCGCGACCTCCTCGTGCTGCTCGCACTCGGCGTCCTCGGCACCGCGTTGTACCAGTTCTTCATGATCGAAGGACTGGCACGCACCCGCGCGGGAACGACGGCGCTCATTCTCTCGTCGGGTCCGGCGTTCGTCGCGCTGTTCGGGCGATTCCTTGGCGTCGAGCGCATCACCACGCGCGGGATGCTGGGCATCGCGCTCTCGATGGCGGGCATTGCCCTCGTGGGACTCATCGGCCCGGCGGCTGTCGATCGCCGAACGGCGCTGCTTGGGAATGCGCTCGTCCTCATCGGCTGCATCTGCTGGTCATTGTTCACGGTGCTCCTCAAGCCGTACGCGAATCGGCTCGACGGACGGATCGTCACCGCCATCACGATCGTCGGCGGAACGGTTCCGCTGTCGCTCCTCGCGCTTCCCGGCGTGAGAGCCGTTCCCTGGGATGACCTCTCGGTCGCCATGTGGGGCGCGATCGTGTACAGCGGGCTCGCGTCGATGGTGATCGCGTATTTGTTCTGGAACCGCGGCGTGCGCCTGCTCGGTCCAACGCGCACGTCCATGTACGGCAATCTGCAACCACTGGTCGCGCTCGCCGCCGCGCACATCATGCTGGGCGAGCGGACGACCGTCTGGCAGGCGACGGGTGCCGTCGGCATCATCGCGGGCGTCCTCCTCACGCGAACGGCGGAGCCATGGCCGGAATGACGGCAACTCGCCCGGTACGGCTCGTCCTGTTCGACATCGACGGGACGATCCTCCGCAGCAACGGTGCGGGCCGACGCGCGATGATGGCCGCGCTGCACGAGGTCTTTGGCGCCATGGGACCGGAGGACCATCGTTATGATGGCAAGACGGATCCGCAGATCGTGCGTGAGGTCATGCGGCTCGAGGGGCATCACGACGAGCACATCGACGAGCGCATGGACGCATTGATGGCGCTCTACCTCACCCGCCTCGAGCGCGAGCTCGCGAGTGGAGGGACGTTCGTCTACCCTGGCGTTCGCGAGCTGTTGGCGGCACTCGAGGCACGAAGCGACACGGTGCTCGGTCTCCTCACCGGGAATCTCGCGGAAGGCGCGCAGGCGAAGCTCCGCGCCGCGGGGATCGATCCCGGCCGTTTTCGCGTTGGAGCATTTGGCAGCGATCACGAGCATCGGCCGGAGCTGCCTGCGGTCGCGCGGCGGCGTGCGCAATCGGAGCTCGGCATCGACCTTCAGGGTCATCACCTCGTGATCATTGGCGACACACCGGCCGACATCGAATGTGGGCGCTCGCTCGGCGTCCGGGCCATCGGCGTCGCGACCGGCTCCTATACCGTCGAGGAGCTGCTCGAGCACAACCCGCACGCCGTCTTCGAGACTCTCGAGGACACCGAGCGCGTAGTGAGCGCGATCGTCGATGCGTGAGGTCGAGCTCAAGGCGGTGGTCGATGCCATGCGTGCTCGCATTGCCAACGTCGAGCGCGCGGGAGCCCGTCTGGTCTTCCACGGAAGGCTCGAGGACCGTCGGTACGACACGACCGATCGCCAGCTGCGCGGGAAAGACATCGTGCTGCGACTGCGGATCTATCGCGACGATCGTGGTGTGCGCGCCGAGCTCGGATGGAAGGGGCCGACTCAGTTCGTGGATGGCTACAAGGTGCGCGAGGAGATCGGAGCACGGTCCCACGACGCCGATGCGCTTCACGAGATTCTCGCGCGGCTGGGTTTCGTCGTCACGCGCGAGATCGACCGGGAGATCGCGCAGTACGAGCTGCACGATGCGGTAGTGCGGTTCGAGCAATATCCGCGAATGGACGACCTCGTCGAGGTCGAGGGGGATCCGGCAGCGATCGAGCGCGCGATCGAGGTACTCGGGATTCCTCGTGAGGCGTTCACGTCGGAGCGTCTCTTCTCGTTCGTGCGCCGGTGGGAAGAGCGTACCGGGGAGAAGGCCGCCCTCTGCGATCGCGAGCTGAGTGGCGAGCAGCCGTACGCACTCGAAGATGCCTGAGCGGCCGACCTTTCACGCCTCCATCGATGCGTTCCTTCGCGGCGTCGAGTTCGGCGGCGAGGGGACGGTCGAGCTCGTGGGCGAGGCGTTGGGATTGACCGTCGGCAAACGACGAGCGCTCGTGGCCTTCAGCCGACTCGACGGTCTTCGTCAGCGTCCGGGTGTGCTCGAGCTGTTCGCCGACACAGGTGACACGATCGCCCTCCATGCGGCCACCGGGCTCGATGTGCTCGCGGAAGCGATCCTCGCGTCGGCGCACGCGTTGCCCGAGCTGACGCGCTCGTTGCGCGGACTGGGCTCGCATCGCGCTCGCCCCGACAACGATCACGATCTCTTCTTCGCTCCGTTCATTTCGGCGCGCGCTCACGCCGAACGTACGAGCGATGCCGACAGACGGTTGGAGGCGTTCGATGCAGCGCGGCTTCGGGATGCCGTGCAGCGGCAGGTCCTGGACTTTGCGCGCATTCGCTACCCCGATCAGCCGCCCGATCGTCGCGCCACCGAAGCCATCCTCGGCGAATGCACCGACGACGTCATCAAGAGGTTGGAGCGGCTCGAGGCGGCGGCGGCCGCGGTGCGGTCGAGCCCCACGGAGGTGCAGCTCGCGCGATGGCGGGCGTGGCGCGACGCCGTCCGCGAGGTCATCGACGCGGCGGACCGGTGCTGGTTCTCGATGCGTCCGCTGCTGCGCGACCACGAGCCGCCGCCACGTCGCCGGTGGTGGCGCAGGAGTGCCTCATGATCGTGGGCATCGGGATGGACCTGGTGCACATCGCTCGCGTGGAGCGTATGCTGGCGACGAAAGGGGAACGCGCGCTCAATCGGTTGTTCACGGCGGGCGAGCGTCGTTATGCGCTCGCGCGTCCGGAGCCTGCTCGCCATCTTGCCGCCCGCGTGGCCGCGAAGGAGGCGACCTTCAAGGCGCTGTCAGGCACCGAGCGTGCGCACGCGATCTCCTGGCGGGAGATGGAAGTCGTGGTCGGACCACAAGGTCGTCCGGAGCTGGTCCTTCACGGCGTGGCGCGCGAGCGTGCCGACGATCTCGCGATCACCCGCATCTGGCTGACGATGACACACGACGGTGGAACGGCGGGAGCGATGGTCGTGCTCGAGCGGTGATGGGACCCGCCGCCGAGCGCTTCCGCTCAGTGCGACGCGAAGACTCGCTGCTTGCCGTCCTTCGCGAACGCCATGACGTTGTATCGGTCCGCAGGCGTGCCCGGCATCTCCATCCCTGGTGACCCCACGGGCATTCCTGGAACGCCGATTCCGGCAACCTTCGGCTTCTCGTCGAGGAGCCGCTTGATGTCGGCCGCTGGCACGTGGCCTTCGACGACATACTGCCCGACGATCGCCGTGTGGCACGACGCAAGTGCCGAGGGTACGCCGAGCTTGTTTTTGATGGCGGAGAGGTCGTTGACGTCCTTGGCGGTGACCTCGAACCCTTCCTTGCGGAGGTGCTCCACCCAATTCTTGCAGCACCCGCACTGCGCGTTCTTGTAGACAGTTACGGCAATGGGTGCGGCGGGTTCGTGGCCAGCGGTGGACATGACCGCGGCGCCGAGCGGAACTGCTACAGCGAAGACCGGTATGACGGCGAGTTTGAGAGAGCGCATGGATGAAAACTAAGGGGTCGGCGGTCAGGAGTCAGGGGGCTTGGGGGCGGGCCGAAATCCCGATACATTCGATCGGAATGCATGTGAGAGCGATTCTCGTCATCGGCCTCGTCCTCGCGGCCACCGCCTCGGGGCGTGCGCAAGAGCACCCCGCTCGGCGGCTATCGAGCATCGTCGGCGTCGCGGTCGAGGAATACTCGAAAGGCGTCGATGACGCCGGCAATCTCACCTCCGAGCTCGAGTATCAGGAAGCGGTAGACTTTCTCCAGGACGCTCGCACCGTCGCCGATCGCCTCAGCGGCGACCGCGCCGCGACGGTCCGGCTGCTGGTGGACTCCCTTCGCGGCATTGTCGCCGCGAGGCGGCCCCGGAGCGAAATCGAAGCGCTGCATCAGCGCTTCGTCGCGGCGCTCGGAAACGAAGGAGCGCTCGAGCTTCCGACGCGCGCGCTCGACGCTTCCGCTGGCAGGCGCCTCTACGCCCAGCAGTGTGCGTCCTGCCACGGTCCAGCGGGGCTGGGTGATGGCCCGCAAGCCGTGGGCATCACACCGCCGCCTCCCCCAATTGGCGATCCACTCGCCATGGTCGATCGCACCCCTGCGCTGCTGTTCCGCGTCATTTCCGTCGGCGTCGCGGGAACGCCAATGGTCGGGTGGGCGGACCGTCTGACCGCTGACCAACGCTGGGACGTAGTCGCCTACCTTCACGCGCTCCGTGCGACCGATGCGCAGCGCCTCGAGGGCGAAGGGTTGTATGCGCGCGAATGCCTCGCCTGCCATGGACCCGTTGGCTCGGCTGACGGCCCCGCGGCGGCCTCTCTCACTCGGCTGCCCGCTGACATCGGGACGTTCGCCTGGCAGGCCGAGCGAAGTGATGCTGATCTCGCGGCGATCGTGCGGGACGGTATCGCCGGTACGGCAATGCCGCCGAATCTCGCGCTCACGCCGCACGAGGTCACGCGCATCGTCGCGCATCTGCGCACGGTGGCAGCCAGCCGGCCGGGGGCGCCTAACGTGCAGCAGGTGGACGATCCGCAGGGAATCGCTCGTCGTGTCCTCGCGATGCTCGACCGTTCGCTCGCCGCCGCTCGCGGGGGTCGCACACCCGAGGCCGGCGATCTCGCATTCGATGCCTATCTGGCGTTCGAGCCGCTGGAGACGCGGGCGCGGGCTCGCGATCCCGGGCTCGTCGCCGCGGCCGAGCGTCAGTTCGCCGACTTCAAGGGCGCCGTCCGTGGAGGCGATCTGCGCGCGGCCGAGCGCGCGCACAACACGATCGAAGCGCAGCTCCCGAGTATCGTGGAGTTGACCAGCGCACCATCCGGCCGATGGGCGACCTTCTTCCAGTCGTTCCTCATCATCCTGCGCGAGGGATTCGAGGCGATTCTCGTGATCGGAGCGATCTGTGCCTTCCTGCTGAAGACGGGGAATCGCGCGCGGCTCCGCTCGATCTGGGTGGGCTCTGTGCTCGCGCTCGTCGCGAGCGCGGCCACGGCGATCGTGCTCCAGACCGTCCTTCGCTCGATGCCGGCGAGCCGTGAGATCATCGAAGGCGCCACGATGCTCGTCGCCGTGCTCGTGTTGTTCTCGGTGAGCTATTGGCTCATCTCGAAGGTAGAGGCGGCGCGCTGGCAGCAATTCATTCGCGAGAAGGTGACCACCGCACTCGAGCATGGCGGTGGCCCGGCACTCGCGTTCGTCGCGTTCCTCGCCGTCTATCGTGAGGGCGCGGAAACGGCCCTGTTCTACCAGGCGCTGTTCGGCGAGGGTGGCAACGCCGTTGCTCCGATCGCGCTTGGTATCGTGGTCGGGGCCGCGGCGCTGGCCGTCATCTTCACGTTGTTCTACCGCTACGGCGTGAAGATTCCGCTGCGACCGTTCTTCGCGGTTACCAGCGTCGTGCTGTACTACATGGCGTTCGTCTTCGCCGGGAAGGGCGTTCGTGAGCTCCAGGAAGGCAACGTCGTTCCGATCACGACGATACCCGGCTTCCCCGCGATCGACGCGATGGGGATCTACAACACCGTGGAGACACTTCTCGCGCAGCTGCTGCTGATCGTGCTCTTCGTGTTCGCGCTTGTGAAAACATTCTGGCCCAGCCGATCGGTTGCCCTGCCGACGGCCCCGCCGTCGGTGGTGCCGGTGGGCGACGTGACCGCGCGCCTGGCGCGGATGCAGGACGCCATCGAGAAGCTGGGTGAGCGCGTCGATGCGCTGGAGGATGACGCGAGGGGTCAGGAGTCAGGAGTCAGGGATCAGGGGGTGTCAGGTTCGAGGTTGTAGGGCGTCACCGCCGTTCTCCCATTACCAGCAACCTGACACCCCCTGATCCCTGACTCCTGACTCCTGATTCCTGTTGAACAACCTCTTCGCCCTGCCATGGGGCCCGGTCCTGATCTTTGGGCTGCGCGTCGCTGACGTCTCGCTCGATACGATGCGCGTGTTGTTCGCCGTGCGCGGGAAGCGATACCACGCTGCCACGCTCGGTTTTTTCCAGGCGCTCATCTTCATTCTCGTCGTCGGCAACGTCATCCAGCACCTCGGCAGCGTTTGGCACGTCCTGGGTTACGCCGCCGGCTTTGCCAGCGGCACGCTCGTGGGCGTGGCGATCGAGAACGCGGTAGCCTACGGCTTGTCGACCGTGCGAATCGTGTCGCCGCACGGCGGCGTCGAAATCGCGAACGCGCTTCGCGAGCGCGGCTATGGCGCCACGGAGGTGGCGGGCTTCGGTCGGGATGGGACGGTCGAGATCGTCGACTCGGTGGTACACCGGTCGCATCTCGACGAGGTCATGGAGATCGTCGACAAGTGGGACTCACAGGCGTTCGTGACCGTGGAGGAGCCCAAGGTGCTGCGCGGCGGATCGCTCGCCTCTCGGGCGCGGTGGATGCGCATTCCCGAATGGGCGCGCTTCAAGTACAAGGATCGCCCGCGCTCCTGAGCGCTTCCCACTCCTCGCGCAGAACGCCGTACAGCCAGATGTCCTCGGCCACGTCCCATTTGACGACGTGATGGCGCAGGTGGCCCTCCCGCGTCATTCCCAGCTTCTCCATCACGCGCCACGAGCCCTCGTTTCTCGTCAGGCAGTGTGCCACCACGCGGCGGAGACCGAGCGTCGTGAAGGCATAATCCACAAGCGCGCGTGAGGCCTCGGTCGCGAAGCCACGTCCCCAGTAGTCCACGCCCACCCAGTATCCCAGCTCCGCTCGACCTTGTGCTGGACTGATCGCCAGCGCGATGGCGCCAACGACCTTTCCGGTCTCGCGATCCGTAATGGCAAGCGTCAGCGCCTCGTCGCGCTCTGCTGCATCGGCATGGGTGCCGATCCAGCCGAGGGCCATGCTCTCGTCGTACGGGTGGGGAATGTTGAGGGTCGTGTCCGCTATCCGGCGGTCGCCGGCGAGACGCGAGACCTCTGGCGCGTCGGCTGGCGCGAACGGGCGCAGGACCAGCCGCTTCGTCGTGAGGGTTGGCCGATTCACGCCGTCCGGGCTGTCGCCGCGCGCTCTTCGGCCGCTCGCGCACGCAGCCAGTTCCAGTGCCACGCGAACAGCGCGATGGAGAGAAGCAGGATCAGTCCGCTGCTGACGAGGTCCCGCATGGCCCGAAAGCGATTGGCGGCAACCCGGTCAGAGCGGAGGGCTTCATAGTGCCGGCGCCGTGTCTCAACGGAGGCCGTGTCTATCGCCTGCGTGGGGTTGCGCTCAGGCACAGTCACGCGCTCGCCGCGTGTCGCTTCGTACGCCTCGAAGCTCGAGAAGCTCTCCGGACCGCCGAAGCGGCTGTGCAACGGATTCGCGAGTGAAAATGCAGCGTCTACGACCTGGTTGACGCTGATCAGGAAAGCAACCACCGCGATGAGGCACACGGTGTATCCGTAGATTTGCGGAATCCGATTCGGCTTTGCGATCGTGACGTCATCAGCCATGAGTTGGTATCTCCTGCGTCGTGTGACGCGCCTTGCGGAGCCGTAGCGATCCGCGTGTAGTCTACGCTCCCGCGGCAGCGGCCGCGAATCTCCGCACGATCTCGCCGGCTGGCTCGATCCGATCGATCGACTGCACGCTTCTTCCCGCCTGCCAGTAGTCGCGTGTGCCGGTTTCGTCGAGCGATGCGCGTTTGAGCTGGAACCCGGAGCGTATCGCGTAGATCGACCGCATCCATCGCTTCCGCCGGCGCCCACGCAGCATCCACCGTGCAATCGGACCGGCGCGTAGACCCATCCGATCGATGTACGGCGTGCGAATCACCGACACGGGAACCCCGGTAATTCGCTCCGTGAGGACGATGTCATCCTCCTCGGCGCGCAGAATCGCGTCCTTGTACGCCGAGCTCGCGCGACATTCGGTGGTGGCGATGAAACGTGTGCCGAGCTGCGCACCGGCATAGCCCAGGCGGAGCGCGTGCACGAAGCCGCTCTCGTCGCCAATGCCGCCAGCGCAGACGACCGGGAGACCGAGGTCGCCAACTTCCTCCAGCAGGCGCTCGGCGCTGAACGGGCCGGCGTGCCCACCCGCGCGATTGTTGACGGCGATGAGTCCGTCAACGCCGGAGTCGCGACCCTTGAGCGCCCATTTTCGCTCGGTGACATCGTGGTAGACAATCCCGCCGACGGCATGCGCGCGCTCGGCCACCCACCGCGGGTTTCCAAGTGATGTCACGAAGAAGCGAACGCCCTCCTCCAGCGCGATGTCCACCCACTTGATCATGCGCTCGTGATACAGGCGTGATGACTGCTCGATCAAGGCGTTCATCCCGATCGGCCGTGGAGTCAGGCGCCGAATGAGCCGGAGTCCCTCTCGAAAGTCGTGACCGTGCACGAACGTCAGCGACACGGGCTGCACGATTCCGAGTGCGCCGGCCGCGGAGACCGCCGCGACGAGCTCCGGGTTGCTGCACGGGTACATCGCGCCACAGATGAGCGGGATCTCGATCTTCGCGTGTCGCGTGAGTGCGGTGTCGAGAAGGCCGCTGCTCGAGGTGCTCGGCGTGGGCAGAGTGCTCAGGGGGTCTTGTTCGGAGGCTGGTCGCACATCAGGCACTCGAGGGTGGTGCCAAGTCGTCCCGTGCGCCCCTCGACGGTAATCACCCACGGGCGAACTTGCCAGGGAGGGTCGTGACGCACGTGCTGCGTATGGCCACACTCGAGGTCGGCGACCCAGTGACGCTCCTCGTCCTGATGGAAGCCGACGATGCGGCGCGTAGCCACGTCGAGCGCCTAACGCCTTCTGCGCCGGCACACCTCGGTGCCGACGAGGCCCACGAGGAGTCCGGCGCCCCCCGCCCACGCCATGAGTGCCGGATCGGCACGGGGCCAGCTCCCGCCGTTGCGCACCACCGGCTCACGCACGAGCGTATAC
Organism: Gemmatimonadaceae bacterium; assembly: GCA_035765135.1. Taxonomy (GTDB): domain Bacteria; phylum Gemmatimonadota; class Gemmatimonadetes; order Gemmatimonadales; family Gemmatimonadaceae; genus JAICNG01. Next base: position 11,836 of record DASTYE010000191.1, read on the forward strand.
ATCACCTCGAGCACCCCTGTGGCCAACGACAGGCCGAGGCCGAGTAGCGCCGCGTTCTTCCAGCGCGACCCGCATGGGGTGCTCGAGATTGCGAGCGCAACGCCGGTGTCGCCGCGGATCGACACGGGAGCAGCGAAGGCGCTTCGTGCACCTTCGACGAATGGTCCCGCGCCAACGATAGCCTGCGCTCGCGCAATGGGCGACGCAACGTGCAGCACGATGCACGCGGTCGTCATCAACGCGAGCCTCACGTCTTCTTCGGCGGCTTGAGCGGACGCATCTCGATGCGGTCCACGAGCATGCGCGGCGGCGTGTCGAGCAGAAACTCGACCGATGCCGCCACATCCTCAGCCATGAGCTTCCAGGACTGGTCACGCGCGCCGCGATTGAACGTCGTCGCGACCGAGCCCGGCATCACGACCGACACTTTCACTCCGGCGTTGCGCACCTCGAGCATCAGGCTTTCCGCGAATCCCACGACGGCGAACTTGGTCGCCGAATAGCAGGCCCCGTTGAGGAAGCCGGTCTTTCCGGAGATCGAGCCGATGATGATGACGTGGCCCCGCCCGCGCTGGAGCATGCCCGGAAGAACGGCGTGCGTGACGTGATAGATCGAATTGAAGTTCACATCCACCATGAGCTGCCATTCCTCGGGCTCGAGCTCGACGAAGGGCTTCATGATGCCGACACCGGCGTTGTTGACGACGACATCGACCGCCCGCCCATCGAGTGCAGCGCGGACGGCTTTCCCATCGGTGACGTCGAGCCTGAGTGTCTCGCACGAGCCCCCTTTGTCGCCAATTTCCCCGGCCAGCGACTCGAGCTCGGATGTCGTACGCGCCACGGCGACGATTTGCCACCGCGGTGCCAGGCGAAGCGCGATCGCCCGGCCGATGCCGCGAGATGCGCCCGTGATGAGGGCCGTGGGGCGAACGTCGGTCATGGCAGGTCGGTGCGCAGGTGGTGTTCCGCGCCAGCGGCCTTGCCATCACGGCCCGTGGCGAACACGCTCCATGCTCCCGGCACGGACGGGCGGAGGCCGGGAGTGCGGATCTGACACACTGGGAATCGCATACGGCGCATACGTTTACTCGTTAGGGAGATCATGGACCATGGTGAAACTACTTCCGGCGGCCTCCGTAGGACGGGCATACGGCATGACGCCGCGAGGAGGTCTCCATGTGGACGTTCGTGAAAGCCTGGTTGCTCAAGCTGGTTCTGCAGCGCTCGCTCGGAGCTGTCCTCGCGGCGCTGCTGGTGATCCTGCTACCAATCGCCGCCATGCTCAAGGTGGTCGGGATCCCATTGCTGTTCATCGCGCTGATCGTGGGTGCACCGCTGTTGCTGTTCCTGGCGGTCATCGGCCTGCCGCTGCTGCTCGTCGTGGGCGCTGGAGTCGCGATCATGAGCCTCATCTCGGCGATTCTCGCGCTGGGGTTTGCGCTGCTCAAGGTCGCACTTCCCATCCTGCTGGTGGTGTGGCTCGTTCGCTGGTTCATGGCGGGGCGGAACGGCGACAATGGGAAGCCGAAGCCCGCGGAGCCAGGCCCGGCGCCCGATCCGGGTATCGACACAGCGTAAGCTTCGAGTGGGTTCGCCTCGCGCTCGCAGCGGGGCTTCTCGCGATAACACTTTCGGGCGCGCCCGCCGGGGCACAGCGTCCCGATACGAGCCGGTCCGCGGCGACGGTATTGCTGCGACCGGCTCGCGTGTTCGATGGCGTTGCCGCCCAGGCTCGGGACGGATGGGTCGTCCTCGTGCGTGGCGAGCGCATTGCGGCCGTGGGTCCAGCCGGTGATGTGAGCGCATCGGGCGCTCGCGTCATCGATCTCCCGGGAATGACGCTGCTCCCGGGACTCATCGATGCGCATTCCCACCTTCTGCTGCACCCGTACAACGAAACGCCCTGGGAAGATCAGGTCCTGCGCGAGCCGCTCGCGCTCCGCGTGGCGCGAGCGACCGTCCACGCCCGAGCCACTCTGCTCGCCGGCTTCACGACGCTTCGGGACCTGGGGACCGAGGGCGCAGGGTATGCCGACGTCGGCCTTCGTGATGCGATCGAGCAGGGCATCATCCCCGGGCCGAGGCTGATCGTGACGACGCGCGCGATCGTCGCGAACGGGACGTACGCTCCCGCGGGATTCGCTCCGGAGCTCGTCATCCCGCAAGGGGCGGAGGAAGTCGGCGGCATCGAGGAGATCCGGCGCGTCGTCCGTGACCAGAGCTCGCGCGGCGCCGACTGGATCAAGGTGTACGCCGACTATCGATGGGGTCCGTCGGGGGACGCGCGACCGGCTTTCGCGCAGGAGGAGCTGACGGCGCTCGTCGAGACGGCGCGCAGCGGTGGACGTCCGGTCGTCGCGCACGCGGTGACTCCCGAAGCGATTCGACGCGCGGTGACGGCTGGTGTCGAAACGATCGATCACGGCGACGCCGGCACACCGGAGGTGTTTCGCCTCATGGCGCAGAAGGGAGTGGCCCTCTGCCCCACGATCGCCGCTGGCGATGCGGTGCTCCAGTACGGAGGATGGCGGAAGGGAACGGATCCGGAGCCCGCGCGCATTCGAGCGAAGCGCGCCAGCGTGCGAGCGGCGCTCGAGGCCGGTGTCACGATCTGCAACGGAAGCGACGTCGGTGTCTTCGCGCACGGCGAGAACGCGCGCGAGCTCGAGCTGCTCGTGGACTACGGCCTAACGCCGCTGCAGGCACTGCGCGCGGCCACGTCGGTCAACGCGCGCGTGCTTCACCTCGACGACCAGATCGGTGCCGTGCGCAATGGTCTCTTGGCCGACCTCATCGCGGTCGAAGGCGACCCGCTCCGCGACATCTCGGCGCTACGCCGCGTTCGTTTCGTCATGAAGCAGGGGACGATTCACCGCGCGCCGTGAGCGTAAGGCGCCACCGCACGTAGGTGAGGATCATCGCGACCACACCGCCGGTGACGACTCCTCTGAAGATGGCCGGAAGCCAGCCCGCCTCGTTGGTGTAGGCGAGTGGCGCGAGCATGGCGGTCGCCACGACCGTCGCGCCCCATACCAGGAGCGCCATGAGCGCGCGCGGACGCTGCCGCCACAGCAGCACGGCGGCGGCCGCGCCGGAGAGTCCCATGACGACGTTGAGAACGGCGACGGTCATCGCGAGCTGGTTCGGCGCACGAAGGTTGGTGACGCCGTTGTAGAGGCCGTTCAATCCCGTGCCGAGCGCGAATGCGGCCGCGAGAAGGAGGCCGAAGCTTGGCGTCTTCAATCCGCTCTGCGCCGACGGCGTCCGCCCGCGGGCGAGATATCGATCATCAGCGCCACGATCATGCCGACGATCGGCCACAGGCTCCACACGCCACCAAACCAGTGATGTACCGCGGTGTACCAGAGGAGCGACGTGGGGAGGAAGATGAGTCCGAGAATCGGCCAGAGCAGGGACGTGAAGATGCCGTTGAACCACGTGGTCAGGAACCACAGCGCGACGATGAGCAGCCGTGGCGTCAGCAGCGCGAAGATCGCGAAGAGGCAGGGCATCTATCGGGTGAAGCGGAAAGTGAATGCGTGACGAGCTGGCGCCGAAGCCAGCTGGAGCGGGAACTTCCACTTCCGAGCCCGCTCGATGACGCACGCCTCTACGGCTGCACCTTCTGGACTGTTCCACGAGCTCTGGCTCGCGTCGGCGCTCGAGACCGCACCGACTGGGTCGAGCGTAATCGCCATCACGAACTCGCCAGCGAGCGACGGGTTGTTCTTGAGCCCGCTCTCCTCGAAGCAGAATTGCACTTCGCGCTGCCTGCTGCGCACCATCCGATCGACTTCATCAGCGGCGAGCGAATCGTCGGCGAGGAGCCCGACCGCGATCGTGTCCCTGATCGCGGGAGCGGGTGAGCCGCCATTCTGTGCGGCACCCGTCGAGGATGCGACCAGGAGGAACGCTGCGATCGCTGCGACGTGTCTGATGATCATAGGCAATGGTGGGCGCCAGGTCTCAAGTGATAAGTGCCGTGACCGAAGGTGTCCAGCGCGAAAGTGTCGTCGCCGCGAATCGAGTGAGTGCTGACAGGTCCGTTTCAAAGCCCTCGACAGATTCCTGACTCTCGGGAGCGGATCCCCGCGTTCGCGGCGGCCATTTCGGGGCCCCGTGCAGCGCAAAAAGGCGGCCGGTGAGGCTGTCGGCGGCGTCAAAATCGGGTGTCGGACACAGATGGCATGCGCGTTGCCCGTTCCTGCCGCGTGAGCCCCTCCGCGGTCGTCAGACGTTCCCGTCCCGCCGCATCGACGCGCGTCGTCATCCCACGCGATGAGCGCGATGCCATCGTCAAGGCAAACGGACGCGACGTGAGGCTGACCAATCTCGCGAAGCCGTTCTGGCCCGAGGACGGCATCACCAAGGGCGATCTGCTCCAGTACTACGCCGACGTCGCGCCGGTGTTGCTCCCGCACATCCGTGACCGGGCGATGGTGATGAAACGATACCCTAACGGTGCACACGGAAAGTGGTTCTTCATGAAGCGAGCACCGTCGCCGCGACCGGAGTGGATACAGACGTGCGCGATCGAGCATCGGTCGGGAAACGTCATCGACTTCCCGATGATTCAGGACCTGGCGGCGCTGCTCTGGGTGATCAACCTCGGATGCATCGACCTCAATCCCTGGTACGCGCGGTGCGACGACGTCGATCGTCCCGACTATCTGCATTTCGATCTCGATCCCGTCCCCGGTGCGAGCTTCGCGAAGGTGCTCGATGCCGCATTGCTCGTACACGAGGCACTCGACGCGCTCGGTATGCCGACGTTCGTGAAGACGACGGGCTCGAAAGGCGTGCACGTGTACGTACCGATCGTTCGAGGACCCACGCAGAAGGAGGTGTGGACGTTCGCCAAGGCGCTCGCGCAAACACTGGCATCGCGCTATCCCCGCCTCCTCACCGCCGAGTATCGCATCGCGAAGCGTCCGCGCGGGCGAGTGCTGGTCGATTACAATCAGAACGCCTGGGGGCGAACGCTCGCCTCGGTGTACTCGCCGCGTCCGAAACCACGCGCCCCGGTCTCGATGCCGGTATCCTGGCGTGAGATCGAGCGCGGCGTGTCGATCGAGGATTTTCGCCTCGACAATGCCGCCGCTCGCATACGGCGGGTCGGCGATCTCTGGCAGCCGCTCAACGAGCGACGCAACCGCTTCGATCTGCGAAAGGTGCTGTGAGTCTGCCACTCCCGCGCACCTTCGCTCCGATGGAGGCCCAGCTCGTTCCCACGCTGCCGACTGGTCCGGAGTGGCAATACGAGCCGAAGTGGGATGGCTTCCGATGCCTCGCCTTCCGCGACGGCGACAAGGTCGAGCTCACGTCGAAGGCGGGAAAGCCGCTGACGCGCTATTTCCCCGATCTGGCCGAGACCCTCCGCAGCGTTCGCGCGCGCCAATTCGTGCTGGATGGCGAGATCGTCGTGCCGGTTGACGGCACACTCTCCTTCGACGAGCTGCTGCTGCGCATCCACCCGGCGCAATCACGCGTCGAGAAATTGGCGCGCGAGCGACCCGCCTCGTTCATCGCGTTCGACCTGCTGGTGGACGCGCGCGGTCACGCGCTCATCTCGAGGACGCTGGAGGAGCGGCGCGTCGCGCTCGAGCAGTTCGCGCGCAAGGCACTGGAAGGCGTGGAGCGCGTTCATCTGTCCCCGGCGACGACGTCGCTGGCAACCGTGAGAAGCTGGTTGTCATCCGTCGGCAGCGGCCTCGATGGGATCATCGCGAAGCGCCTCGATTGCGCGTATCGGTCGGGCGATCGGAAGGGGATGCAGAAGGTCAAGAACATGCGGACCGCCGAGTGCGTCATCGGTGGATTCCGGTACGCATCGAAGGGCAAGGTCGTCGGCTCTCTTCTGCTCGGCCTCTACGATGATGAAGGGCTGCTGCACCACGTGGGCTTCACGTCGAACATCAAGGCGGCGGAGAAGCAGGAGCTGACACGGCGCCTCGAGAAGCTCATCGCGCCGCCGGGATTCACCGGTCAGGCGCCGGGCGGTCCCAGTCGGTGGAGCACCGAGCGCTCGGCGGAATGGAAGCCGCTGAAGCCGAAGCTCGTGGTCGAGGTGCAGTACGACCATTTCTCGGGCGGGCGCTTCCGTCACGGCACGTCGCTCCTGCGCTGGCGTCCCGACAAGGCGCCGGAGCAATGCAGGATGACGCAGGTGGAGGTGGAGGGGAGGACGGCGCTGGTCCTGCTTCGGGCCAAGGGCCAAGGGCCAAGGGCCAAGGGGAGGGTCAGGGGTCGCCGAACTACCGTGCACCCTTAACCCTCCCCTTGGCCCTTGGCCCCTGGCCCTTGGCCCGCTCTACTGCAGGAGATACTCGACCGTCGACACCACCCTCACCGTCTTGAGGATCTGGTTCCCTTCGAAGATTCCTGGCGCCTGGTCGCGCGGGAGGATCTCGAAGATCCCCTGGTTCGCGCGACGAATACCGCCAAGCTCGCTGCGCGCATCGCGCGCGAACTGTTCCGCGGACTCACGCGCGCGTGCGGTCGCCTCGGCGATCATCGGCGGCTTGAGGTCGTTGAGCTTGGTGAAAACGTACGTGGGCCCACCGGGGCCGTACTCGCCGCCTGACGAGAGAACAACGCCGGCGCTCACCAGCTCGCCCACGCGTTGACTCGCGGCCGCCACGCGTTCCGGCTGCGTCGAGCGCACGACCACCGTCTGCCGAATCACGAAGCGCGTCGTCACCTGCGCGCCCGCGTATTGGTTCGTGAGCGCGTCGTTCACCACGAACTGCTGCAGCGTGACGTCGGTGGTGTCGATCTGGTTCCGGACGAGGAACGCCTTGATCTCCCGCACGCTGCGCTGCACGGAGGCATGAGCGCGGCCGAGGTCGTCGTCAGCGGCGACGACGCCAAGCGGCCAGATCGCGAGGTCGGCGCGCGCTTCGCGCTCGGAGACGCCCTTCACGGTGACGTAGCGATCGGCATCGCGTCCCTTCGCGAAGCCGACGCCAACGAGCAATCCCGCGAGCAGCAACCCCGCGGCGAGGATGGCGCTGCCCACGACGGTTCGGTCGGTAGTCACATGGGGTGTGGTCAAAGGTGGTAGAGATACACCGGAATTTGGCGCGTGTTCGGGATGAGCGCGACCTAACGTTTGCCCGCCCGAACACGGACCGACAGGAGCACGTTGCCCAGCGGCGCGCTTTTCCGTCTCACCTGTGCAGGGAAGTTCGTACGCCCAGGAGACTACCCCCGTGACCGACATCATTAACTGGAAGGCCGAGCTCAAGAAGATCGAGCGCGAGTACGACACGCACGGCGCCGCCGGAAAGGATCGCATCTCGGGCAATCGGAGCACGAGCAATCAGCTCACTCCAGAAGAGCTGACCAACGGCGCCATGGTACGCCTGGGACTGTCGGGCGCGCTTGCCGTCGGCCTGCTGTTCTGGCCCTATACCCGCGACTGCGGCTCCGGGCTCTTCTCGTTTCTCTTTGCCAGCGTACTGGTGACCATTGGCGGCGTCTGGTCCGTATTCTGGACCTGGCGTGGACGCATGGGGCGCTGTCACGCGCTCTCGCTGGTGATCGTGCTGTGGGGCCTCGTTCTCGGGGCGATGCACACGCTCCCCCGAACCGGCGCCGTGACTTTCACCGCCGCCTCGAGCACGCAGTGGTTCTGTCCCGGCTATTCGCCGCGGGAGATCGTGCAGGAGATCAGGAGCTCGAGGTAGTGAAGGGTGTCGAGGGTGTCGAGGGTGTCGAGGTCGACACCTCGACAACCTCCCCAGCGCTACACCTTATCGCAAAGCCTGCTCGGGCGCAGGTAGCCAAGGTCGTAGGGTTTCCCCTCGACTCCCTCGACTACCTTGACACCCTTGACGACCTCTGCAGTAACGGCAGCGGATCCACCGCCGTCCCCTCCCACCATCGCTTGACGTTCGTCGATCGCGCGATCGCGAAGTGGAGGTGCGGCACGTTCGGTGGTGCGTTGCCCGTCGTGCCGACGTAGCCGATCACCTGACCGGCCTGAAGCGCCGTGCTGTCGGTGAGGCCCGGCGCATAGCGATCGAGATGCGCGTACATGAGGATGAAGCGCTCACTCGAATCGGCCGCGTAAATCATCAATCCGCCACGCTGGCTCGTGTAGAGCCGCAGCACACGGCCGCTCGTCGCCGACAGCACCGGTGTTCCCCGGGGGGCCGGAATGTCGAGCGCTTCGTGCGTGCGATCGCCGCGCGCCTCGTTGAACGTGTCGAGCAGGTCCTCCACCTTCACTCCGGCGACGGGAATCGTTAGGGTGGCCGCCAGTTGTGACGCCTCCTCTTCACGCACAACCGTACCGTTGGCCGTCGAGACGGTGGAGTCGCCGTTGTCGAGTGCCACGAGCGTGTCATCGATCCGTGGCGGCGCGGGGGGAACCTCGGAGAGCTCGATCGTCTGTGTGTCGGCAGCGACCGAGGAGGTGTCCGCGACACCCCGGTCGTCAGGCAGGATCTGACACGCGCCGACGACCACCGCAAGCGCGATCGCGTGAGCGCAACGTCGCCGCGATATCACTGGGAATTTCCCTTCGCTCGCGCGGCCGCCGCGGCGACCGCTGCCGCGCGATCGTGGAGATACGCGGCGCGGTCCTCGTCGCCGCCGATGCGGCTCGCGTCCGCTTCGACGGCGAGGAGATCAGCCCAGAGCGCGAGCTGGCGTGGATCGCGAATGAGCGCCGTTGCCGTCGCGGCGTCTACACGTTGGAGCAGAGGCCACGTATCGCCGAACAGCGCTGCCTGGGCTGCTCGTGCTTCTTCGACGATCACCTCGGGCGCGGCCGTGCCGGCGCCAAGCAGCTCACGCAGGCGTCGCAGCGCGGCGGCCGCTACCTCGAGGAGACGCAGGACGTAATCGCGCTGAACGGGCATCGACCTTGCCTCGGGAGGACGTGACGGATGTCACCAGGAGCTGTCATGGGCGTTTCCGCACGCGATGGACTCGACCTGTTGAAACGATCGGGGAAAGAGTTCTTCCGCGATGACTGTCCCCGGCTCGCCGCGGCGCTGTCCTACTATACGATCTTCGCGCTCGGCCCGCTGATCGCGCTGTTGCTGCTCCTCACCGGGTTCATTTGGGACCCGCGAGAGGTGCAGAACGCCATCGGCCAGCAGATCGGTGATCTAATGGGGCCGCAAGCCTCGCGCGAGGTGTTGGAGATGGTCGCCCACGAGGATCCGACCGGCGGGCGCGGGACAATGGCGACCATCATCGGTCTTCTCCTGCTCATCTTCGGTGCGACGGGCGCCTTCCTTCAGCTGCAGGGCGCCCTCAATCGCGCGTGGGGCGTGGAGCCCGATCCCGCGCAAGGCGGCATCAGGAATTTCTTCTTCAAGCGCGTCTTCTCGTTCGGTCTCATTCTCGGAATCGTGTTTCTGCTGATCGTATCGCTCGCGATTACGGCGGCGGTGAGCGCGCTGGCGGAGCGGTTCGGCGGTGCGCTCCCCGAGGGAGTCCTGTTCGCGGCGGAGACCATCTTCGCCTTCGTCGTGGTGACGCTGCTGTTCGCGGCGATGTTCAAGATTCTCCCCGACGCCGAAATCGAGTGGCGCGACGTATGGGTCGGCGCGATCGGAACCACGCTTCTGTTCGTGATCGGCAAGTTCCTGATCGGGTTCTACCTTGGTCGCAGCGATCCGGGGAGCTCGTTCGGCGCGGCGGGGACGCTGGCCGTGATGCTGATCTGGATCTACTACGCCTCGCACATCGTGCTGTTCGGCGCGGAGTTCACGCAGGCGTGGTCGGAGAAGTACGGGAGCGGCATTCGACCGGAGGAGGGCGCCTCACGCGTGGTGGAGCAGAAGAAGCGCGTGCGTGAGCCGGAGGCGCGTGGTGCTTCGGATCGAGTGGCGTGAGATGCTAGGAATCAGGAGTCAGGAGTCAGGGATCAGGGGGTGTCAGGGCGTGGGTTGCGGGAGAGAACAGCACCAAGGGATCAGGTGCTGGGTCGTTCTTTCCTGGAACCTTCAGCCCGACACCCCCTGATCCCTGATTCCTGACTCCCGACCCCCGGGGTCAGGGCACTTCCGCCACGCTCAACGGCTTGCCGTCCGCGTCGATGAACTGGACGGGGCCGAGATTCAGCTCACGGATTCCCGCCTCGATCTTCGCCCGATCGCCGACGACCACCCAGATCAGCTTGTCCGGCTGGATGGTTTCGGTCGCGGCGCTGGTGACGTCGGCCACCTTCAGCGCCCGCACGTTCGAGGCGAACGTTCTGTAGTAATCGTGAGGCAGATCGAAGCGGACGATCTCTTCGATCGAATTCCCCACGGCGTTGTTCGTCTCCCATCGGCCCGGCAGGCTGAGCGTGAGGTTCGCCTGCACCTTCGCCAGCTCCTCGGCCGTGGCGGGGCGCGTGCTCGCCAGTCCCCGCAGCTCGTTCGCGACCTCGGTGAGGGATTCCTTCGTCTTGTCGGTTTGAACTGGCGCGAGGACGATGAACGGGCGTTGACCGCGGGCATCGAAGAGGATGCTGAACGCGCCGTACGACCAGTGCTTGCCCTCGCGGAGGTTCATGTTGACTCGCGAGGTGAAGCTCCCGCCGAGGATTTCATTCATCGCCGTCAGCGCGATCTCGCGGGGGTTGCGCTTGGGAGGCGCGACGTGGCCGGCGAAGATGATCGACTGTTCCGATCCCGGCCGGTCGATCACGTACACTGTCGAGCGCGGCTGATGCGCGACCTGGCCTATGTTCTTCTTCGGCACCTCGCCCGGTTTCCACGCGCCGAACAAACGCTCGAGCCTGGGAGTGATCTCGGCGAGTGTCGTTGCGCCGACGACGATGATCGAGGCATTGTTCGGCTTGAACCAGGTGCGATGGAATTCGACGAGATCGTTGCGCCGCAGCTTCGAGACCGATTCCTCGGTGCCAGAGCCGGTCAGTGGAATTCCGTACGCGTGGCCGCTGCCGTACAACAGCACGGGGAACACGCGCAGCGCCATCTGCTGCGGTGTGACCTTCTCTCGCTGGATCTGCGCGAGCTGCAGCTTCTGGAGCCGGTCGAAGTCCGCCTGCGGGAAGCTGGGATTGAGGATGACATCGGCGAAGATGGCGAGCGACGAGTCCATGCTCTCGCGCAGCGTTGAGAGGAACACCGTCGAGACGTCGACGTCCGACCCCGTACCCAGCTGCGCACCGAAGCGCTGCAAGGCATCGCTGATCTGAAGCGCGTTGCGCGTCTTCGTGCCTTCGTCGAGCATGTTCATCGCGAGGCTCGCCGTCCCGAGGACGCCCTGGTGATCGGCGGCAAAGCCCGCATCGAGCATCAGATTGAAGTTCACGAGCGGCACGCCACGACGCTCGGCGAGGTAGACCTTGAGCCCGTTCGAGAGCGTCGCGGTGGCGATCGTCGGGAATTCGGACTCTGGTGATGGCCCCGCTTCGGGAAGCTTGCTGCGGTCGGCGGGAGCGCCAGACGCTTGTAGTTGCGGGAACGGGTGCACCTCGAGCGCGTACACGCCGTCGGACAGCCACGTCTGTGCGGCTGCGCGAAGCTGCGCGGCGGTCGCCGACGCGATGCGCGAGAGAGTGATCCGGTAGTGATCCGGGTTCCCGGCGTACACCATGTTCGTCGCCAGGATGTCGGACTTCCCACCGAACCCGCCAATGCGTTCGGCGCCGCGGATGAAGTTCGCACGGTACTGCGTCTTCACGCGCTGGAGCTCGGCGGGCGTCGGGCCTTCGCGGATGAAGCGCGCGAGCTCTTCGTCGAGTGCCCGCTCGACGGCGGCAAGATCACCCCCCGGATGCGGGCGCGCCTGAACCAGGAACTGACTCCCGATCTCTCTCGCGGACAGGAATGCCTGCACGTCGGTCGCGATGCGGTCGTCGTAGACCAGCCGCTTGTACAGCCGCGAGCTCTTCCCGCTGGCGAGGATGTTGGCGACGAGGGTGAGATAGTCGGCCTCGGCCGATCCCCACTCCGGAACGTTCCACACCTTGGTGATGCGCGCTTGCGGGACACGATCCTGCATGGCGCCGCGGCGCGAGCCGGTCATCTTCGCGATCCACTCTTCCTGCTTCGCGATCGGTGGGCTCGGCGGGATGGCGCCAAAGTACTTCTCCACCTTCTGCCGGGCAGTGGCGGCATCGATGTCGCCGGCAATGACGAGGACGGCGTTGTTGGGACCGTAGTACGTCTTGAACCACTCACGCGCGTCTTCGAGCGACGCCGCGGTGAGGTCTTCCATCGACCCGATCACCGACCACGAGTACGGGTGCCCTCGCGGATACGTATTCTCGGCCATGAAGGCGAAGGCCTTTCCGTACGGCTGGTTCTCCCCCTGGCGCTTCTCGTTCTGCACGACGCCGCGCTGCTCATCGAGACGAGCCTGGTCGATCGCGCCTAACAGGTGTCCCATGCGGTCCGACTCCATGAACAACACGAGGTCGAGGGCGGAGGTCGGAACGTTCTGGAAGTAGTTCGTGCGATCGAAATTGGTCGTCCCATTCAGATCGGTGGCGCCGACTTTCTCGAGCGGCTTGAAATAGTCGTCGTTGAAGTGCTCCGACCCATTGAACATGAGGTGCTCGAAGAGGTGTGCGAACCCGGTGCGCCCGATCTTCTCGTTCTTCGAGCCGACGTGATACCACACGTTCACCGCGACGATGGGCGCCTTTCGATCCTCGTGAACGAGGACGGTGAGCCCATTGGGCAGGACGAACTTCTCGTACTTGATTTCGGGGATGGCCTGGGACGATCCAGCGGGACGCTGCTGGGCCTGGGCGGCGAGGGGCATGAGCCCCACGGCGGCAATCAGCGCCAATCGAGGAAGCATCGCTACGCTCCGGCGAGCGGGGGACAACGATTATACGGGCCGGGCCGGCGAAAGGCAAAGACGCTTGCCGTGCCTTACGACATGCGAGCCAGGTACTCCCTGTCCCACGCCGCCGGAACGCTCTCGCGGGGAGAGTACGGCCCCGGGACGTAGGCTCGCGATGCGATGCCAAGATGACTCTGCTCGCAGATATGCCAGTCCTGGGTGTTGGTGACGTCCCAGAACTCCACCGCATCCGAGGGGTCGAAATCGGGCCGGCGGATGGTTTCGGGGTGAAACATCCACTCGGAGACGATATGCGTCTCACCCGGTGAGCGAGGCCAGACCATGTAGTAGACCACGTAGTCCGGGTGGATGCTCAGCATCATCGACGGGAACAGGCTGTAGTAGTACGCGCGGCGCTGGTCGTCATCAGGCAGGTTGCCGATCGGGAGGCCGCACATCCGGCCACTGATCGTGGCGCTGGCGTGCGGCGGCGCGATCTCCATGAATCCGCCCAGGAACGGCCCATCCGTAAGATCGTTGGCACCGCTCGTGTACGGGAGCACCCGCGACAGCTGGGGATGGATGGTCGGACAGTGCAGGCACTCGTTGTAGTTCTGTAGCACCAGCTTCCAGTTGGCCTTCACCGTGTACTCGATACGACGCGCCACCTCGAGACCGCCAAGATTGAATCGATCGAAGCGGCCGAGGAGCGGCGCGTAGGCCATGTCGAACGGGTCGGGTGATGGCGCGAGGTTGATGAAGATGAATCCCTCCCACTCTCGCAGCTCGACACTGACGAGCGGATAATCCGCCTTGTCGAAACCGGCCACCTCCTGCATGTGTGGTGCGCCGATGAGCCGGCCATCGAGTGCGTACGTCCACGCGTGATAGGGACACTGAATCGTCTCGCGAAGCGTCCCCCGCTCCGCCTCGCACAGGCGCGTTCCGCGATGCCGGCAGACGTTGTGGAACGCCCTGAGGTGCCGACCCTTGTCGCGCAGGATGATGACATTGTCCGCGCCGATCGCCTGAAGCTTGTAGGCCCCGGCTTCCGCCAGCTCGCTGCTCCGGCCCACGCACAGCCACGACCGTGCGAAAATCCGGTCCTGCTCCATCCGGAACACGTCGTCGCCGACGTAGACGCGCTGCGGCATTGTGCGCGCGCCCTGAACGAAGCTCTCGACCGTTCGAAGAAATGTGGCCATGGGATTACGGCACCGGTGTCATCGTCACACGCCTGTCGCTGCGCGATCGCCGGACCGAGCGCGCCGAACCGCGCCAATCGCCTTCACCGCGAGCGATGCGGACGCGATCGAGGTACCGGGATGCGTGCCGGGTCCCGCAAGATATAGCCCGGGAATCGGCGTCGCATGTCGGGACAACCCCGGCACCGGTCGCATGAAGAGCACCTGATCGAGGGTCAACTCGCCGTGTGTCAGGCTTCCCTCGGTCGCGCCGTAGCGCTCCTCGATGTCCGCCGGCGATAGCACGGCTCCCGCGACGATGCGACTGGCGAAGCCGGGAAACAGCTCGCCGAGTGTCGCGACGACGAGATCGCCCACTGCCTCGCGCCTGGACGCGTCCCACGCCCCGGCACGCAGCCGATGCGGAACCCACTGGACCAGCACCGACATCACGTGGCGTCCGGCGGTCGCCAACGACGCATCGTGGACCGTCGGGATACGGGCCTCGAGGTAGGGACGCTCGGAGATGTCACCGTACTTGGCGGCATCATAGGCTCGCTCGAGATACGCCATGTCGGGCGCGACCACCAGCGCCCCCTCCAGCAGCTCGGTGCCTAACGGCGGCAGGCCGTCGAGCACGAGGTGCACCTTGGCGCACGCGCCGCGGTATCTCACGGTGCGGACGGCCTCGGACAACTCCGGATCGATGTAGATCGGATCGATCAGGTCGTAGAGCGTGTGCCGGGGATCCAGCGTCGAAAGCACCAGCGTGGTCTCGAGCTCGTCGCCATTCGCGAGCACGACGCTCCGGACCCCGTCTTCCGTGACCGCGATGCGCGAGACGGCGGCGTTCGTCCGAATCTCCGCGCCCGCGCTCCTCGCGCGCTCGGCGAGCGCACTCGCGAGCACGCCGAGGCCCCCGCGGGCGATGGCGCGCGATCGAATGGCGCCGGCCGGTGCGCCGACATGGTGATGCAGGAGAACGAAGGCCGTCGCACCGGACTGAGGCCCTTGCGAGAGACGCGAGACTCCCGACGTCGCGACGAGCCCCTTGAGCGCCGGCGTCTCGAACGTCTCATCGAGCAGGTCTGCTACGCTCATCGGCAGCGTCCGCAGCAGATCGACGATCCCATCGCGCCCTAACGAGCGCACCCGTCGGCCGAGCCCCAGCATCGCCAGCACCTCACGCGCCCCGGACGCGAGCGGCTCCGGCGCGGGGGCTTCGTAGATCGCCTGGAGAAACCCGGCCAGCCTCGTCACACGCTCGCCGAACGCTCCCCAGGCGCGCGCATCTTTCTCCGAATGAGACGCGAGCTCCCTGGCGGTGCGGGCGGGGTCGCTCCACAAGGTCAGCGTTCGACCGCCGCGGAGGAGTGATGTTGCCGACGCCGCCGGACGCACGAGCGAGAGCTGGGCCTCATCGAGCGCGAGCGCCTCCATGACCGACGCCGGAATCCAGCCAATGTCGTGCTGCACGGCCTCGCCGCGAATGCCCGGAGCGATCTCTTCAGTCGAGTGCAGACCGCCAAGCGTATCGCGACGCTCGAGCACGATGACTCGCCGTCCGCCTTTCGCGAGAAGGGCGGCGCTCGTGAGGCCAGCCAGGCCGCCGCCGATAACGACGACGTCGTACCTCACGGCCGCTCTCCGAGAATGGTGAGCGCCGCCAAGCGTCCGCTCGCGCCCATGATCCCGCCTCCAGGGTGCGTGCCCGACCCGCACTGGTAGAAACCATCCACCGGCGTGCGATACTTCGCGTAGCCCGGCGCGGGACGCAGGAAGAAGAGCTGATCGAGCGCCAGCTCTCCCTGGAAGATGTTTCCCTCAGTGAGGCCGGTGATGCGCTCGATGTCCGCGGGCGTCAGCACCTGCCGCCCGATGATCGCGCGCCTGATGTTCGGGGCAAACGCCGCGAGCGCATCGACGACCGCGTCGCCGAACGCCTCCCGCTTCGCGTCATCCCATCCGCCATCGATCGCGAAGGGCGCGTACTGGCAGAAGATTGACATCACGTGCTGGCCCGGCGGCGCCATCCCCGGGTCGATCATCGAAGGAATGACGACGTCCATGTAGGGGCGGCGCGAGAAGGAGCCATGCTTGGCGTCGTCGTACGCCCGCTCGACGTAGTCCATCGTCGGGCTGACGGAGATCGCGCCACGGAGGTAGCGCTGGGGCGGGATCGGCACGCCGCCCCACCGCGCGATGTTCTCCGGCTCCATGCAGGTGAGACGTGGCAGCTCGGACAGCGCGAGGTTGACC
The DNA here is from genome assembly GCA_035765135.1 of Gemmatimonadaceae bacterium. GTDB lineage: Bacteria > Gemmatimonadota > Gemmatimonadetes > Gemmatimonadales > Gemmatimonadaceae > JAICNG01. Next base: position 28,044 of record DASTYE010000191.1, read on the forward strand.
TTGCCTGACGAGCCCCGCGTCTTGAAGCGGCGAATGCTCGCGACGAAATCGCTTGGCAGCTCACGCTCCTCGACGAGCTTGAGGAACGTGCGCTTGGGATCGAGACCCGAGACGACGATGTCCGCGCGATACTCGTCGCCATTCTCGAGAGCGACACCGACGCTCCGCCCGTTATTCACGAGCACGCGCCCCACCGGTGCCTCGAGCCTGATCTCCGCGCCGAACCGCCGTGCCGCACCGGCAATTGCCTCGCTCACGCCGCCGGTCCCGCCCTTCTGAAATCCCCATGCGCGGAACGCCCCGTCGATCTCACCCATGTAGTGATGCAGCAGCACGTATGCCGACCCGGGCGACCGCGGCCCCATGAAGGTGCCGATGATCCCGCTCGCCGCCTTCGTCGCCTTGAGGACGTCGGTCTCGAACCATTCGTCGAGATAGTCGGCCGAGCTCATCGTCATGAGCTTGTGCAGCGCGTAGAACTTGCGCGCACCCAGCGATCGCATGTGCCCCCCGAGCTTCCCGAGCGACATCAGCTCCCTCGGTGACAGCGATGCGGGATCGGGCGGCATCATCCCGATGATGGGCTTCACCGCGTGCGCCATGTGATGCATGAGCAGCCCGAACTCATCGTATGCATCCGCGTCCAGCGGGGAATGGCGATACAGCTCGCGCCGCGTCTCGTCGTGATCCGCCCACGCCGCGAGGTAGTTCCCGTTGGGCATCGGCGTGACGGTGCTTTCGAGCGGAAGGATCTGAAGCCCGTGCGCGGGGAGATCGAGCTCGCGGATGATCTCCGGGCGCAACAGGCTCACCACGTACGAGAACTCGGAGAACTTGAATCCAGGAACGATTTCTTCCGTCACGGCGGCGCCGCCGACGAGGTGACGTCGCTCGAGCACCAGCACCTTCTTCCCCGCGCGCGCGAGATAGGCGGCGCAAACGAGACCGTTGTGTCCCGCGCCAATGACGATCGCGTCCACCTTGCCGTTCTTCATGCGCGCTTCCGCGGCGGATCGTAGAAGGGCAGCTTGCGCACGCGCGCGGTGGCGCGCTTGCGCCGGTGCTCGACGGTGATCTCGAACTCGAGCTCCTTTCCCGGCTTGGCCGAACCGCTCTCGACGTGAGCGAGCGCGATGTAGCGCTTCAGCAGCGGCGACCAGGCGCTGCTGGTCGCATACCCAACCTGCTTCGAGCCGTCGTACACCGGCACGCTCACGCGTGAAGCCATCGTCGGCAGCCTCGGCGCGAGCCCCATGCTTTCGTAGAGCCGCTCGAGCGTCAGCCAATCGACCTCGAGCCCGACGAGCGACCACGACGGCCCGTTGGCTGCCTCACGAGCGAGGGCCTCCTTTCCGTTGAATGGCTGCTTGTCGATGGACACGGTCCAGCCGAGCGCGAGCTCGAAGGGTGAGGAGAGCTGTCCGGGGATGAGCGCCTTGCGCGCCGAGACGTAGTCCACGTCGAGCAGGATCAGCCCCGCCTCGATTCGCGCGATGTCGAGGGCGAGCATGCCGGCGGGCGTGATGCCATAAGGCCGTCCCTGCGCGACGATCTCGTCCCATACCGGTAATGCATCGCCAGCCTCCATCCACACTTCGTAGCCGAGATCGCCCGTGTACCCCGTCCGCGAGACGACGACCGGGATCCCCGCGATGGTCGCGTTCGTGAGACGGAAGTATTTCAGACCGGCGAGGTCCCGACCGATCGCATGCTCGAGAATGGTTCTCGATAGCGGGCCCTGGATCGAGAGCGATGCGATGCGCTCCGAGTCGTCCCCAATCTGGACCTGCATCCCGCGAGCGTTCTGATGCAGCCAGCGCAGGTTTGGGTCGGCGGATGTCAGGCGGTAGTCGTTCTCACCGAAGCGATGCAGCGTGCCATCGTCGATCTGCTTGCCGCGCGGATCGCACCACGGCGTGTACATCACCTGACACGGCTGACACTTCGCGACATTCCGCGTCACGATGCGGTCGAGGAGGCGCGTGGCATCGCGTCCTCGCACCTGATACTTGTAGAGCGGCGAGACGTCGAAGAGTGCCGCCGAGTTGCGAATCGCGTGGTATTCGCGCTCGTGCGACATCTCGTAGGCGCTCGCCACGAGAAAACCAGCCCATCGCCGCCATTGCTGCCCTTCCATGATGGCGGCGGTGCGCGCGTGAAACGGCGTCGTCTTCAGCATGTCGCGGAAAGGTGCGTCGAGACTGCGAAGGTGTCGAGGTGCCGAGGCGCGAGGTCGTCGAGGTCGTCGAGGTTATCGAGGGTGTTCAGGCGATACAGTTTTCACGTTGATTACCTTGACGACCTCGACGACCTCGACACCCTCGACACCCTCGACACCCTTGACACCCTTAGCCTCTGCGCCTAACGCCTCGGCGTATCGGGGTGCTTCGCGGGCTTCCCGGGGTGGAGCGGCTCCCACGACGGCGGGTCGCTGGCGGGAAAGCTCTCCTCCGACGCCTCCTCGACGGCATCGGGCGCATCGTCCTCTGTGTCGGAGGGATGCTCAGGCATCGGCGCGTCGTCTCGGTCTCGTCGCTTCCGCGTCATGGGGTGGTCGGGGTCGGCATGACATGCCCGCGTTGCACATCGCGCACCGACACGTCCTGGATGTGTCGCAGAACACGATGGTGGATGCGTCCGACGAGGCGATCGGAGAGCACCGCCCAGTAAACATGGGGCTGGAGCTGCAGCTCGTACCACGTGCTCCCCTCGAGGCGCGTGCGGCCACCAGGGAGGGGAACGAGGCGGAACTCTCCGCGTCGCGCGAGGAAGAAGCCGTCGAGATGCGGCGCGACGACACGGCCGTAGGGACTGAGCTCGCGAAGCGGTGCCGGCGATGCCGTCACGTCGAATGCGAGGCGCCTGCCTGGCTCCCACGCCGTGATCGGCTCCACGAATGCGCCCGTCGAGAACTCGCAATAGCGAACGGCGCCGACCCCCTCGCCCTCGATCCGCGCACCCTGTGGATACGCGATCCCGGACCGAAAGACCAGGTCGGTTGGCTCCGGCAGTGCCGGAAACGCGATAACGCGCCGCCAGACGACATCCACGGGCGCGTCGACCTCCACGGCGCTACGCACTTCGCGAAGTGCAAGCGGCGCCGGCGAATCCAGGAGGGGCGCACTGGCTGGAAGAAGCAGCACGCCGAGGACCGCGTGGCTCAACGGATAGTTTCCGCGAAGCGCGATGACACGCCCCACCGTTGCACCGAGTATCGCGATCCCGAACGCGAGCGGAAACGCCATCGCGATGCACATGAGCCCCTCGGCCGACGCAAACACCAGGGCGCCGGCGCTGGCGAGCAACGACAACAGAACGACGTGCGTCGTCTGTCGGAGGGTCGCGGCGACGTGCCGGTTGAACAGGAAGGCGCTGACGGCGCCGATCAGGAAGGGCGTACCGAGAAACAGCGCAATGCCGTACCGATGCATCCCGAACACGCTGATCGCCATCATGGTAAGACCGATCGCGAAACCAGAGAGAACGCCGGCCACGCGATCCTGTCGCGGCGGCGTCCCGACCGGCTGCGGCGCCCGTGCGGGCTCGGGCGTCGATGAGGGCCAGAGACTCATCGCCAACATGAACACGTAGTTGAGCAGCGGGACGAAGAACAGCAGCGCGACCCAGGGGGTCAGCCCCGCGTCGATTGCTCGCCGAACACTCAGCGCTTCGCCAATCCAGAAAAAGGGAAGCGTCCAGAGCGCGAGGATCACGAGGAGGATCGTCGGAGCCCCGGCGAGCTTCGACGACGCCAGCGATGCTCCCGTGGCCAGATAGTCGAGCGGTGTCCACAGGATTCCAAGGAACATGCCGATCAGCGCCGCATCGACCGCGTATTTCAGAAGCGCAAGACCGAATCCGTGCGTGAAGTAGGAGCTCGCCCCGATCGGGCGCTCGAAGGTGAACCAGAAGCGGAGCAGCTCACCGATCTTCACGGGGTCTTCGCCGGAGCGAGGGTGTCGGCGAGCAGTCGCATGGCGCGGGCTTCGACCCACGACCGGGATGGGTCGTTGCGCGGGGAACGGAGCAGAAACGCGTCGTATGATGCGAACGCCCGTGCACGATCGACGCCCTCCAGCTCACGCCCGAGGTGCAGGTACGGCTGCGCGTAGTTCGGATTGATCTCGATGGCCTTCTCGAACTGCTCGCGCGCTTCCGTCCGTCGGTTGCTCGCGGCCAGAATCACGCCGTAGTACATACGGAGCGGTGCGTCGTTAGGGCTGAGCCCGATGGCGTGCGTCAGGTGATTCAGAGCGCTCGCGGTGTCGCCAGTGGCCAACGTACGTCCCGCGAGGCGAACGCTCGCCATGTGGAATCCCAGGTCTTCGACGAGCGCGCGCTCGTACGCCTCTCTCGCGGCGGCGGTGTCCCCGGTCCGCGTGTACGCCACGCCCTGCGCGTAGTAGATCGTCGCCCGCGAGATGTAGAACGCCGTGAGCGCCTTCTCCTGCCGGCGACCCAGCGAGTCCGCCAGCACGCCGAGCGCGATGGCGGCGCTGTCGGGCTTGTGAAGCCGATAATAGGCCAGCGCTCGCAGGTAATGCAACTCGATCTTCTTTGGGTCGAACCGGAGTGCTGTATCGAGCACCTGTACGGCCAGCTGGTAGGAGCGGCTCTGAAGGTAGCACAGGCCCGCGGCCGACCGATCGGTGATTCGGTGGCAGATGAACCGGCCGATTGGCGCACCAACGAGGTGGTCGAATTTGCGTTCCACGAACGGGTCGAGATCGTATGCCAGCGCATTGAGCGAATCGATGACCGCGATCTCGCGTGGACGCAGCCGCCGCGTCGGCATCCACGCCCCCGTGGATCGCCTGGGGGCCCACGCCGTGCGCATGAGCGCCACGGCGCGCGCGTAGTACGCGTCGGCGAGCCAGGGCTCGAGCTGCGTCGCCCAGTAGAACGCCGCGGCGGCCGTATCGGGGTGCAGGGCAATGTGCGCCCCGCCGAGATCGGCGTACGCCTGAGGGTCATTCGTGTCGGCATCCTGCTCGAGGCGTGGCCGCTCAGGGGACGCCCAGGGCGAACCCGCTGGGAACGGCCCAGTCTCCACGGTCCCACGTCCGCACGCGAGCGCGACGCTGACCGCCAGCGCACGCGTCCAGCGCCTCACGACGGAATCACCGCTGTCGCCTCGATCTCCACCTTTGCTCGGCGCTCCAGGAGCCCGGCGACGATGACCACCGACATCGCCGGATAGTGCCGCCCGAAGAGCGCGCGATAGGCCTCGCCGATCTCTCGACGTGATTCGACGTAGCTCTCGCGATCGGTCACGTACCAGGTGAGACGGACGACGTGCTCGGGCTGCGCCCCCGCGGCGCGCAGGACCACGACGATATTGTCGAGTGCCTGACGAGCCTGCGCCGCAAGCTCGTCCGTCTCGAACTGCTCGCTGGCGGGATTCCATCCGACCTGGCCGGACACCACGATCACGCGCCCCTCCGCGACGACCGCGTTCGCGTATCCAGTGGGCCGCGGCCACCCCCGCGGATTGATGATCTCCATTACCGCGCGCCGGCGCTGGGCGTCGATGGCGCCGCCCGCAACCGATATCGCTGCAGCTTCCCCGTCTCGGTGCGCGGAAGGGCGCTGACGAACTCGATGCTGCGCGGATACTTGTACGGTGCGATCTGCGACTTCACGAACTCCTGTAGCTCCTTCATCGTGGCTTCCGTCGCTGCGATCCCCGGTCGCAGCACGACGAACGCTTTCACGATGGACCCTCGCTCCTCGTCGGGAATGCCGACGACGCCGCATTCCTGGACCGACGGGTGATCGAGCAGCGCGTTCTCGACCTCAGGCCCGGAGATCTTGTAGCCCGACGACACGATGAGATCGTCGGTGCGGGCCTGGTACCAGAAATACCCGTCCTCGTCCATGCGATACGAATCGCCCGGAAGATTCCACCCGTTCCTCACGTATACGCGTTGTCGCTCGACGTCGTCGAGATAGCGGCACCCCGTCGGCCCCTGGACCGCGAGATGTCCGATCGTCCCCGGCAGCACGTCGTTGCCGTCACTGTCAACGATGCGCGCCCGATAGCCGGGCACGACACGCCCCGTGGCGCCCGGGTGAATGTCATTGCCAGCGGCACTAATGAAAATGTGCAGCATCTCGGTGGAGCCTATGCCATCGATGATGCTCAGGCCCGTGGCCGCACGCCACTTCTCGAACGTCGCCACCGGCAGGTGCTCTCCGGCCGACACGCACTTCCTCAGGGACGAGATGTCAAAGCTGCCGCAGGCGGTCGCCATCGCTCGATAGGCGGTGGGCGCCGTGAAGCACACCGTCGCCCGGAAATCCTGAATCCCCTGGAGCAGCTGCTGCGGTGCCGCCTGCTCGAGGAGAACCGTCGAGGCTCCGATGCGCATCGGGAACAGCAGCAGGCCGCCGAGCCCGAAGGTGAACGCGAGGGGAGGGGAGCCGCAGAAGATGTCGTCGCGGCTCGGACGGAGCACGTGTCGGGGAAACAGATCACAGATCGCGATGACGTCGCGATGAAAGTGCATCGTGCCCTTCGCCTGCCCCGTCGTGCCCGACGTGAACGCGATCAGCGCCACGTCGTCTGCGAAGGTCTCGACGTTCGCGAAGGTCGCCCGCTTGGGCCGCGCCAGGGTGTCGAGCGACCGTGGTGCATCGGTCCCGAGCTCGACGATGCGACGCAGCGACGGAGCGCTCGACGCCGCCTGCTCGAGCTCGCCCAGGACGCGTGCGTCACAGAGGGCGAGCGAGATCTGCGCCTTCTCGATGAGATAGGACAGCTCGCGCGCGCGGAGGAGCGGCATCGTGCAGACGACGATGCCCCCGGCCTTGAGAACCGCGAACCAGCACGCCGCCATCATCGGGTTGTTCGGGCCGCGCAGCAGCACCCGGTTTCCCGGCACCACTCCGAGATCTTCCGTGAGGACGTGAGCGATCCGGCTCGCGTGCTCCAGCAGCTCGCGGTACGTCCACGTCCCACCGGGGAAGCGGAGGGCCACGCGGTCGGCGCTTCCTTTGGCGACCATCGCATCGAGCAGCTCCGCCGCGCAGTTCATGCGCTCCGGGTATTTCAGATCGCCCATCGAGAGATCGGGCCAAAGCTCCCGGGGTGGCAGCGTGCGCCGAGCAAACTGATCGACGTGAGCCGTCATGTGGACCTCGTCAACGTCCCGGCGATCACGATCTTCTGGATCTCGCTCGTGCCCTCGTAAATCCTGAGTGCGCGGATCTCGCGGTAGAGCCGCTCGACGACCGCGCCTTTCTTCACGCCGCGCGCGCCGAGGAGCTGGATGGCGTCGTCGATCACCCGTTGCGCGTGTTCGGTGGCGTGCAGCTTCGCCATCGCCGCTTCTCGGGTGGTGCGACGGCCGGTCGTGTCGCGCGTCCACGCCGCGCGGTACACCAGGAGCGCGCTCGCATCGATGCTCAGGGCCATGTCCGCCAGCCGCGCCTGAGTGAGCTGGTGCTCGGCGAGAGGACGCCCGAACACTTCACGCTCCGCCACCCAGCTGGATGCTTCCATCATCGCTCGCCGCGCAAGTCCGAGCGCGGCGGCGCCCACGGTTGGGCGGAAGAGGTCGAGCGTTCCGAGCGCGATACGCAGCCCGGAGCCAGCCTCTCCGACGACTCGCTCGCTGGCGATACGACAGTCGTCGAACTGCACCGTGCCCAGCGGGTGCGGCGCCGACACGTCGATCCGCTCGGTGACGCGAACTCCGGGGTCATCGGCCTCGACGACGAGGGCGATGTAGCGGCGCTCGCCATCGCGAGTAGGTGCTCGCTCGTCGAGCTTCGCGAACACGACGTAGTGGTCGGCGATTCCGGCGTTCGAGATCCACGTCTTTTCCCCGTGAAGAACGAAGTCGCCACCATCCCGCCTCGCCACGGTAGTCATCGCCGCGACATCGGAGCCGGCCCCGGCTTCGGAAATCGCGAACGCGGCGATGTGCTTTCCACGCGCGACGTCGGGGAGATACCGGCGCTTGAGCTCCTCCGACCCGAAGAGCGTAATGGGCCCCGTTCCCAACCCCTGCATCGCGAAGGAAAAATCGGCGAGCCCCGATGCGGTGGCGAGCGCCTCGCGCAGGACGCACAGTGAACGCCCGTCCACCACCTCGCGTGCCCCGCCATATGCGGCCGGCACGACGTACTTCAACCACCCCGACTCGCCGAGCTGCCTGACGAGCGCGCGGCAGGCGTGGTCGACGTTGTCGGGCTCTTCGTGGTTCCACAGCTCGCGCCTCGTCCACTCGCGGATGGAAGCCGCGAGCGCGCGATGCTCCTCAGTGAAGAACGGCCATTCCAGATGGTCGGCCTCCGTTCGCTGGGTGGGGCGAGTGCGCGCTGTCACCGGCTAGGCGAAGACCGCGGCAACGGCAACGGCAAAGATGACAGAATTCAGAATACAGATTTCAGATTTCAGAAGAAGTCCTCTGAATTCTGAAATCTGTATTCTGAACTCTGTCATCTTTGCCGTCACACTAATCCCCCTCGAACACCGGCGACTGCCTGGCCACGAACGCCTCATACGCTCTCGCAAAATCCTCGGTCGCCATGCACATCGCCTGCACCTCGGCCTCGTTCTCGATGGCCTCGTCGAGGCCCATCCCCCATTCCTGGTGAAGCGCCCGCTTCGTCATCGCGTGAGCGAACGTCGGCCCGGCGGCGAGGGAGCGCGATTGGGATCGCACCTCGTCCTCCAGCGCATCCGGCGCGGTGACCTTGTTGAAGAAGCCCCATCGCTCGGCCTCATCGCTGCTCATGAACCTGCCCGTGTACAGCAGCTCGGCTGCGCGACCGTGGCCGATGAGGCGCGGCAGCATGGCGCACGCGCCCATGTCGGCGCCGGAGAGCCCGACGCGCGTGAACAGGAAGGCGACCTTGCTGCGCGATGTCCCAATGCGAATGTCGCTCGCCATCGCCAGAATCGCTCCGGCGCCGGCGCACACCCCGTCGATCGCCGCGAAGATCGGTTGCGGACAGGCGCGCATGGCGCGGACGACGTCGCCCGTCATCTTCGTGAAGGCGAGCAGCTCGCCCATCTTGCCCTCTCGTTTCAGCTTCACGAGCGGGCCGATAATTTCGTTGACGTCACCGCCCGACGAGAAATTTCCTTCGGCGCCGGTGAGGACGACGACCTTGATGTCGGTGGCGAAGGCGAGCTGGCGGAACGTGTCCCGCAGCTCGGCGTACGCTTCGAAGGTGAGCGGATTCTTCCGCTCCGGACGGTTGAGCGTGATCGTGGCGACCTTGCCGTCGACGTGCCACTTGAAGTGGCGCGGCGCGAGATCCGCTCCGCGAATGCGCGTTGTCATGCGGCCAACATAGGCCGAACCGGCGAGGGCGGGAAGCCGCCGTGGATCACGCGACCTCGCCCCCAGCGACGACGATCGCCTGGCCGGTGACCGCGCTGGCGCCGGGCGAGCACAGCCACGCTACCGTGCTCGCGATCTCCTCCGGCATCACCAGCCGTCCGCGCGGGCTCGACCGCTCGAGCATTGCCATTGCTTCCTGCTCGCTTTTCCCGGCAGCCTCGAGATTCTCCACGGCGCGCTCGAGCAGTCCCGTGCCCGCCGTATATCCGGGACACACCGCGTTGACGGTGATACCGGACCGCGCGGTCTCGAGCGCCAACGATCGCGTTAGGCCCAATATGCCGTGTTTGGCGGCTGAGTAGGCGGTCATGCGCTTGTAGCCCTTGAGGGCGGCGGTCGAGGCAATGTTGACGATCCGTCCCTCTCCGGCATTCAGCATCGGGCCGATCACCTGGCGCGTGCACAGGAACGTCCCGGTAAGGTTGACCGCGATCGTGTGGTCCCAGATGGCGCGGTCGGTCTCGTGGAAAAGCGCGGCCACGGCGTCGCCCGCGTTGTTCACGAGCACGTACGGCGTCCCGTGCACGCGCACGGCGTCGGCGAACGCGCTTCGCACCAGTCCCTCGTCGCTGACGTCGCAGACGAACGTCTGCACACGGGCACCCGTTGCCTCGATGGCGCGGGCCTGCGTCTCGAGCGCCGTCGTGTCGCGGCCGAGGAGCGTCAATGCCGCTCCGTGAGTCGCAAGCTCGCGGGCAATCGCGGCGCCGATCCCCTTGCCGCCGCCGGTCACGATGGCGTGGCGTCCAGCGAGAAAGCCGTGTGGCGCCGTCATATCGTCGAGGATCCCCGAAGCTCCACCTCGCGCTGCATTGCGCGCTCGAGCTGTCGCTTGCCGGTGAGGTACTGCACGGGCCAGTGCTGTGACGTGTGGCCTAACGACGCCGCCGCGAGCAGCGTCCAGTGCGGGTTCGTGAGGTGGGGGCGGGCGAGGGCGCACAGGTCGGCCCGTCCCGCCGCAATGATCGCGTTCACCTGATCGCCGTCCACGATGTTACCGACGGCAATGGTCGGCAATCCGCACTCGTTGCGCACCTGGTCGCTGTACGGAGTCTGATACATCCGGCCATAGACCGGCTTTGCGTCGATCGATGTCTGTCCCGTCGAGACATGGATGATGTCGGCGCCCACGCGGCCAAACGCCCGCGAGATCTCGACGGCGTCGTCCCCGGTGATGCCGCCGTTCACCCAGTCGGTGGCGGAAATGCGGACGGACATTGGTCGCTCCGAGGGCCACGCCTCGCGCATCGCGGTGAAGACCTCGACGGGGAAGCGCACGCGGTTGGCGAGCGAGCCGCCGTAGGCGTCCGTGCGCTGATTGCTGAGCGGCGTGATGAAGCTGGACAGCAGGTAACCGTGCGCACAGTGCAGCTCCAGCATGTCGAAGTCGGCGTCGATCGCCATTCGAGCGGAGCGCACGAAGGCCTCGCGAATCTGGTCCATGTCATCGCGCGTCATCTCGCGCGGCACGGGCATGTGGGGCGCGTGCGGGATCGGCGAAGGCGCCATGAGCTGCCAGCCGTCGTGCGGCAGGGGCGTGTCTTCGCCTCCTTCCCACGGCAGCTTGACGGATCCCTTTCGCCCAGCGTGTCCAAGCTGGAGACAGATCTTCGCTCGGCTCCATCGATGCACGAACTCGGTGATCCGACGCCACGCGGCCACGTGCTCGTCGCGGTACATACCAGCACACCCGAGTGTGATTCGACCGTCGGCGGTGACGCACGTCATCTCGGTCATGATGAGGCCCGCGCCGCCGAGGGCACGACTGCCGAGGTGAACGAAATGAAAGTCGCCCGGCACGCCGTCGATGGCGGAGTACATGTCCATTGGCGCGACGACGACACGGTTCTCGAGCGTCATGCCGCGCAACCGAAAGGGCGTGAACATTGGCGGCGGTGGTGCGCCATCGCCTGTACCATCGCCCGCGTTCGCCGACCGCGCCGCGCGGCTCGCGAACCATCGCTCGACGCCGGAGAGGTAGGCCCCGTCGCGCATGCGCAGGTTCTCGTGGCTCACACGCTGGCTCCGCGTGAGCAGCGAGTACGCGAACTGCGGCGGATCGAGGTTCACGTAGCGGCGAACGTTCTCGAACCATTCCATCGAGTTGCGCGCCGCGTTTTGCAGGCGGAGGGCCTCCGTCATCCGCTCGTCCTGGTAGCGATGAAGCGCCTGTTCGAGTCCGTCCACCCCCTGCTCGTCCACGACACGCGCGAGAACGATCGCGTCCTCGAGAGCGAGCTTCGTTCCCGATCCGATCGAGAAATGGGCCGTGTGCGCCGCATCGCCGATGAGCACGACGTTGCGATGGTACCATGACGCATTGCTCACGCGCACGAACGTCAGCCACGGTTTCTCGCGCTGGTGCTCGGCGTTGTGCACCAGACGATGTCCACTGAGCCAGGGCCCGAACATCCCCTCGCACACCTCGAGGGTCGCGTCGGCGTTCATCCGATCGAACCCCGCATTGCGCCACGACCGCTCATCGCATTCGACGATGAATGCCGACTGTGCCTCGTCGAACCGATAGGCGTGCACCTGGAAGACGCCGGCCTCGTTCACGATGAAGATGAAGGTGAACGCGTCGAAGCGCTGGCGGGTGCCGAGCCAGATGTACCGCGCCGTGCGGACGTCGAGATTCGGTCGGAAATGTGCGGCGAGCTCCTGCCGGATCGTGCTGTTGATGCCATCGGCGGCGACGATGAGATCAGCGTCAGCCAGACCGAGCCGCTCCAGGTCCGCGATGCGACGGACCTCCTGTCGGAACCGGACATCGACGCCGAGTGACATCGCGCGCTGCTGCAGGATCTCGAGCAGACGACGGCGCGCGATGCCGCTGAATCCATGTCCGCCCGACGTGATCGTCGTGCCCTTGAAGTGGATGTCGATGTCATCCCACCGCGCGAAGCTGTCGGTGATCGCTTCATGGGTGGGCGCATCGGCCGCGCGCACGTTGTCGAGCGTCTGATCGGAGAAGACGACGCCCCATCCGAACGTGTCGTCGGGGGCGTTGCGCTCGAGCACGGTGATGGAAGCATCGGGGCGGCGCTTCTTGAGGAGAAGCGCGAAATACAGCCCGGCTGGCCCGCCCCCAACGGTGACGATCTTCATCCCGCGGGAATGTCGCGCCCGAGGCGCGCGACGGCTAGCCGCGGGGTCAGTGAATCCAGTTACCGAGTGCGACGGCCATGACGAGGCCGCCAACGGCGAGCACGCAGAGGATCCCGACGACGACGGCCGCGGCGCGAAGTACCCGCAGCGGTCTGACCTTACGCGCATGTTCGGCGCGCTCATGCAGTGCGCGATCGGTGATACCCCACGCGCCATAGGCGAAAAAGCAGCCGCCCGCCGCGGCGACGAGCGGCCACACCGGAGGACGCAACGCGAGAGCGAGAGCTGTCGCGATGAGTCCACCGCCGGCATTCAGTGCGAGGCGTCCATCCGATGCGTGGCGCGCCCGTGCCGCCAGCAGGGCCACGAGTGTGACATCGGATTCGCTCGCTTGCGTGGTGGGCATCGGTCAGCGCTGCGGACGGGAGAACGCCGACTCGGGAGAGCGTGGGCGCATCGCGAGCCAGACGAGAAAGAGCAGCAGCGGCGGGCCCGCGAACCAGAGCAGGATCGACATGACCGGCGCACTGCTCTGCCAAACCGTTCCGCTCTGCTCGGTAACCGTGAGGGTGAACACGCCGTCGCCGACGCCGGCATTGATGCTCCCGTGCGCATCGGGACTCCGGGTCACTCGCCAGATGGACACGAGCGCCGGGCCGACGGCCACGATGAGGGCGATGATCCAATACCCCACCCAGGCGAGGAGCAGGTGGCGAGGACGCCAGTGGCGGAGAGAGAAGCCCACGATGTGCTCCTGAGAGGCACCACGGTCGTTGAGAACATGGTGCGAGTGGTAGCGGCAGTAGTCAAGCCGAGGACCGTTGGAGGATCGAGGATTGAGGACGTTCGTTCAGGTGTCGCGGTACTTCCTCGATCCTTGTTCCCCAGTCGACTTGACAGATATTTTAGTTATATCTAAACTAAAGGCATGAGCCCAACGCCCCGGCCCGCCATCCTCGCCGCGCTCGCCTCACCGCGCCGACAGGAAATCCTCCGCCTCGTGTGGGCCGACGAGCTCAGCGCCGGCGCCATCCACCAGGCGATGCCCGACGTCACCTTCGGCGCCGTGTCGCTGCAACTGCGATCCCTGACCGAGGCCGGGCTCGTCGACGCGCGCTCGAGCGGTCGCCACCGCTTCTATCGTGCTCGGCGTGATGAGCTGAAACCGATGGCGAGGATGCTCGAGCAGATGTGGGACGACGCGCTCTGGCGGCTGAAGCTGGCCGCGGAGCTCGAGAACACCCGCCGCGGTCCACGTCCGCGACGGCGACCCCTCAAGACCCGAAAGGGATGACCATCATGTCGAACCTCGCCTATCGACTCGAGCGCGACGTCGTCATTCATGCACCGCCCGAAACCGTGTTCGGCTTCTTCACCGATTCGCCGCGATGGGCGTCATGGTGGGGCGCTGGATCCACGATCGACCCCCGACCCGGTGGCCGCGTCCAGATTCGGTTCCCCGGTGGTGTGGAGGTGGCGGGCGAAGTCCTCGAGCTCGAGCGGCCGACACGCATGGTCTTCACCTACGGCTTTGTGAGCGGCGATCCCATCCCAGCCGGAAGCTCACGCGTGACCATCCGGCTCGATCCCCACCAGCTCGGCACGCATCTCCACCTCGCGCACGAGTTCGCCAACGAGAAAGCACGCGACGAGCACGTCCAGGGATGGCGCTACCACCTCGCGCTGTTCTCGAACGTCGTCACCGACGAGCTGCATGCCGATGTCGCATCGGTTGTCGATGCATGGTTCGATGCCTGGGCCGAAGGTGACGAGAAGAAGCGCGGGCCGGCGCTGCGCCGTGTGGCGGACCCGGGCATCGCCTATCGGGATCGGTTCAGCAATACCGCCGGCATCGACGACCTGCTGCCCCACGTCGCGGCGACCCATCGCTTCATGCCGGGGTTTCGCCTGCGGCGAGTCGGCAACGTGCGCCACTGTCAGGGTACTGCGCTGGTAGATTGGGTTGGGGTAGGCGCCGACGGGCAGGAACGGGGCCGTGGCACGAGCGTCTTCGAGCTTGGGCCGACCGGGAAGATCAGGTCGGTGACGGGGCTGTGGGCTCGGTAGCGTTATGCGGTGGGCGGTGCCACCGGCATCGTCAGCGTGAATGTCGCACCCTCGCCCGGAACGCTCTCGACGGTGATGTCGCCCTGCATCGCTCGAGCGAGGTCACGGCTGATGGCGAGCCCCAGCCCCGCGCCCTCGTGTCCGCTCGATAGCGAGCGTCCAAGCTGAACGAACGGCTCGAAGATCTGATCGATGGCGTCCTTCGGTATCCCCGGGCCGTTATCGCGAACGGTAATGAAGACTTTGTCGCCGGCGCTTCCGCACGACGAAATCACCTGTCCACCACGAGGGGTGAACTTCAGCGCATTCGAGAGCAGGTTGAGGACGATCTGCTCGATCTTGACGCGATCGCCGAGGGCCATGGCGTGGTCGGCGCAATCGCCTCGCTCGAGCGCGATTCCCCGGCTCGCCGCCTGCGGGGCAACCATGCCGAGCACGTTGTCGAGGACCTGGGTGACTTCCACCGGCTCCTTCTCGTAGACGAGCTTTCCGGCCTCGATGCGGCTGTAATTGAGCAGGTCGTTGATGATGCGGAGGAGGTGCTGCTGGCTCGTCCGAATGCGCGACAGGTACTCCCGTTGCTGCGGCGTAACCATGCCGCCGAGTCCCATCTCGATCAACTCCGCGTAGCCTCCGATCGCGTTCAACGGTGTGCGCAGCTCGTGCGACATCGACGCCAGAAACTGGCTCTTCGCACGGTTCGACGCTTCGACCTCGGCGAGTCGTCGCGCGGCGTCGATCGCGCGCTCGTGCGCGTCGCGACGCTCCGTCAGGTCGCGCGTCACCTTGCCGAACCCGATCAGCGTACCTGACGAATCATGGAGGGCCGTGATGATGACGTTCGCCCAGAAGCGCGTGCCATCCTTTCGAATGCGCCACCCTTCGTCCTCGAAGCGGCCGTCCCGCGCCGCGACTTCGAGCGCCCACGCAGGTTTGCCACGCGCGATCTCATCGGGTGGGTAGAAGACGGAGAAGTGTTTGCCGATGATTTCGTGGGGAAGGTAGCCCTTGAATCGCTGGGCCCCCGCGTTCCAGCTGACGATGTGTCCCCCGGTGTCGAGCGCGAAGATCGCGTAGTCGCGCACGCTGTCGACGAGGAGCCGGTACAGCTTCTCGACGTGAGCGGAAACGCCGACGTGACGCGTTTCCTCCTGTTCACCTGACGCGGCCCCCTTATGCTCGGCGGTCGGCATCGGGCCACGCTGCGGGCGCGGGGGTATGCGTCTCTTCACCGGACGTGGTGGGGGACAAGCGGTGCCTCGAGCGATGGCGCCGGTGTTTGCGGCGACGATGCCGAGCGTCGAACGGGTCGCGACCGGTGAGCGCGGGGTACGCGCAGGCAATCGCCAGCACGCCAAGGACGAGCGCCGCCGCCCAGTGCCGGTCGCCGATCGCTATCCAGACCGTGCTGGCCGCGACCACCGTCGCGAGCCCTAATCCAGACCTAACGAGCGGGCGCAGCCGCATCGCCGCCTCCAGCGGTCATCGCCGCGCGAGCTAGAACTCGCGCTTCTTCATCTCCCGGAAGATCGCATCGGCTTCGCTATCCTCGGGCACCTCCGCAGGACGGGTCACGTCGAGGGTGGCGTCGTACGTCTTCGATTTGCGCTTCTTGTCGATGGCGGCCGACTTGGCCGCGTTCTTCCTTGCCAGCGCGAGCAGCTTCTTGTCGTCCATCGGGTCCTCACCAAAGGGCACGGGAAAGCTCGATGATCTCAAGCTAGCGCCGCGCACGCGACGCGGTCCAGACACGGTGGGCCGCATCGGCGAATTTGCGATGGTCCTTGTGCCAGGCCGGGACCTGATCAATGGCCCAGTATCGCGCATCCAGCACTTCCGAGGATAACGCAAACTCCCCGCCAAGGACCTCGCACAGGTAAACCACCGAAACGACCGCGTGCGGACCGAAAGCCTCGCTGGCGGGCCGGAACATGACGTCAACGAGTTGAATGGGGCGGATCGATAAGCCAACCTCCTCCTGCGCCTCGCGCACCGCCGTCCGTATCGGGGGTTCGTTCGGCTCGACCCATCCCGCCGGTAGACCCCAGCACCGATCGTCGGAGCGCTGCACCAGCAGGATACGCCCGTGGTCGTCGAAGATCGCGGCGTCGGCTCCCACCTTGGGCGTGATCGAGCCAAGCTCTCCCACCAGGCGCGCTCTCACCGCCGCCGCCGGGAGGTCGAACGCACGCCCGTAATGTTCCGCGGCGAGCTCCAGCAGGCGCGTGTAGTGGGCACGCGCGTAGGGGTCGGTGCTGTAGTTCAGCCCCGTCCTCGCGATGCTCTGAATCTCGTCGAGGAGCGTCAGCAGGTCGGTCACGACCGCGAACGCTTCCGTCGCGCGATCAGCTCCCGATAGAACTCGAGCGTCTGCTCGGCGATGAACCTCCAGCTGAAGTGGTCGAGAACCCGCGCGCGCGCCGCCTTGCCCATCGCGGCGCGTCGATCGGGCGCGGCCATGAGCTCGTTCACGGATGCGGCGAGTGCACGCGAGAAAGCGTCCGCATCGCGCGGCTCCGGCGAATCTGCGCCTTCGGCCTCGAGCGGCACGAGAAGCCCCGTTTCGCCGGGGACCACGATCTCCGGAATCCCTCCAACCGCGGTGGCGACGACCGGGGTCTCGCACGCCATCGCCTCCAGGTTGATGATGCCGAACGGCTCGTACACCGAGGGGCAGACGAAGACGTCTGCGTGCGTGTACAGCGCGATGACGTCCTCCTTCGACAGCATCTCCGGAACCCACACGAGGGAAATGCCGGCGTTTCGCTTTGCTTCGGAGACGAGCGCCGTCATTTCCGCCGCGATGGCGTCGGTGTCCGGAGCGCCTGCGCAGAGCACCACCTGCATCCCCGGCTTCATGTATTTGATCGCCCGCACCAGATGCAGAATGCCCTTCTGTCTCGTTATGCGGCCGACGAACAAGACGATCGGGATCTCGATATCGATTCCCAGCCGGCGCAACGTGCTCGGGGCAGGGCGGGGACGGTACTCGTCGGGGTCGATCCCGTTGTGGATGACGCGGACCCGGTCGGCGGACACGCCATAAAGCTCCTGAACGTCATCGCGCATCGCCGCCGAGACCGCGACGACCCCGTCGGCGTTTTCGTAGGCCGTTCGTTCGATCCACGTCGTCGCGTGATACGCGGTCCCCAGCTGCTCCACCTTCCACGGGCGGTGCGGCTCGAGCGAGTGCGTCGTCAGCACGAGCGGGGCACCGGTGAGCGGACGCGCCAGACACCCCGCCAGATGCGAGTACCACGTGTGGCAGTGGACGACATCGGGCGATTCCACGGCCCCGACCATGGCGAGATCGCGGGCCAGGGCGTCGAGCAGTCGTGCATGGCGAGGATCCTGTGCCGCGACGGGCGACCCCGGGGCCACGCCGCGAACACGGAGGTTGCCCCGTGTCTCGCGCTGGTCGCCGAAGCAGAGGACGTCCACGTGGTGGGCACCGCCCTCCGCCCGCGCCAGCTCGCGCGATAGATACTCGACGTGGACGCCCGCGCCGCCGTAGACGTTAGGCGGATACTCGTTCGTGAAGAGGGCGATGCGCACGAGGCGGGGTCAGATCACCGTGCCGATCGGAATTTCGGCATTCTTCACGACGACGATGATTCCGTCGCGGATGTAGAAGCCCGGCCCCTCACCTTCCTGCACGCCCTGCGCGTTGGTGATGACCGACCCGCTCCCGATCGACGCGTTCTTGTCGATGATCGCGTTCTCGATCTGCACGTTGTGGCCGACGCCCGGATAGATCGGTCCCTGGAGAGTGCGCCGCGCGTCCGACTCCTCCCACCGGAAATAGTCCGCGCCCATGAGAACCGTGCGATGCAATCGCGTCCCCCAGTCGATGAACGATCGAAGCCCGATCACCGAATTCGAGATGTCGCTATCGACGATCACGCTCCCGACGCCAATGATGGTGTTTTCCAGGCGCGAGCGCCCGACTTTCGCCGGTGGCAGCATCACGGCATCGGTGAAGAGCGGGAAGTTGGGATCGTAGAGGTTGAACGCCGGATGCGGCTGCGCGAGCATGAGATTGGTTTCGAAGAACGAGCGCACGGTTCCAATGTCGTTCCAGTATCCGGTGAACGGGTACGCGAACACCCGCCGGTCATGGATGGCGTGCGGGATGACGGCCTTGCCGAAATCGTGGTCGTCGGGCCGGGCGTCGAGGAGGTCGTAGAGTGCCTGCGCCTCGAACACGTAAATGCCCATCGACGCGAGATAGATGCGCCCCTGCTCCGCGAGCTCACCGGAAACCGGACTCTCCTTGCCCCCGAGATCCTCGAACTTCGGCTTCTCATGGAACTCGGTAATCCGCTGCGACTCGTCCGTCTTGAGGATGCCGAATCCGGGCGCATCGGCCGCCACCACCGGTGTCACGGCGACGGTGATGTCGGCATCGTGATCCATGTGGTGCTTGATCAGGAGCCGATAGTCCATCGTGTAGAGCTGATCCCCCGACAGGATGAGAACGAGATCGTGGGGGTGACTCTGCATGTGCGGGATGGAGCGGCGCACCGCATCGGCGGTGCCCTGGTACCACTTCTCCGACGACGGCGTTTGCTCGGCCGCGAGAATCGTGACGAACCCACCGCTGAACCGGTCGAACGCGTACGCCCGCGCGATGTGGTTGTTGAGGCTCGCCGAGTTGAATTGCGTGACGACGAAGATCCGGTCGAGCCCGGAATTCAGGCAGTTCGAGATCGGGACATCCACCAGCCGGTACTTTCCCGCCAATGGCACGGCCGGCTTGGCGCGGTCTCGCGTCAGCGGAAAGAGCCGGGTCCCAGCCCCGCCGCCGAGGATGATAGCCAGCACCCGGTCCATGTATGGTGTCGAAGGAAATCGCGAATGCATGACCATCCGGGAACGTACCCGGCCCAGGAGTGAGAGGCCATAGCCGCGACGACGCCTGCGGATCAGCTGCTCGGCAGCACCGCGTTGGCGACTAGAAGATCCCGCTCTTCACGCGCACGCCGTCGCGCCATCAGCGTCGCGCCGCCGATCGGAATGATCCCCGGGAGAGCGATCATCCAGTGCGATGCGATCGCGGTGCACACCGTCGCCACAATGCTCAACCCCGCCACGCCCCACCAGTCGCTCGAGCGGAGTACGCCTGGCGCCGTTGAGCCGCGGCGAAACACCAGCCGAACCGCCACAAGCAAGAACGCAGCCGCTATCGCGAGAAAGAACATCATGCCCGCCCAATCGCGACCGTCGGCGTCGGCGACCCAGCCGGGCGTCAGCACGGTGCTCAGAACCGGCCCCACAAGCATGCTGGCGAGGCCCACCAGGGCGAGGCCGAGGAGTACGCGTATCAAACGGGTCATGTCATAACCGGCGCTGCCGGGTCACCAGGCTCGAGCGACGAGCAGCATACCGAGCAACAGAATGGCGAGGGAAACCACTTGACGGAACTGTTCCATCGTCATGCCGAGCAAAATACGCTCGCCAAGCAGCGTCCCGCCTAACACCGCGACGCTCGACACGAGGAGTGGGAGCCACAGCTCCAGCAGCACAGGGCCGGCCCGCCAGAGGTACACCGGGGTCCGCGCCGCGTCGACGAGAAGCGCCGTTGCCGTGGCTGTCGCGACGAACCGTGCCGGCGGGAGTCGGAAGGCGAGCAACGCAGCCGAGCGCAGCCCTCCCTGATTTCCGGCCAGGCCGCCAAAGAACCCCGACACGAGCCCCAGGAACCCCGCGAGCCGGTGCGGGTGCCATCGCATCGACAGTCTCGTTAGGCCGCTCAGGCCGGTGAGAATGAGGAGAGTCGCGAGCGCCAGCGCGAGGGAACGGCCCCCGAGCCGCGTGTACAGGAGCGCTCCACCGAGGCCTCCAACCGCGCTCAGCACGCCGAACGTGCGGACGACGTCCCACGCCACGGCGCGTCGCAGCCGCCAGAAGCGGAAACCCGTCGCCAGCGCGTGGGGGATCGCCACGGCCGCGATCGCGGTCGGCATGCCGACTCGCCACGCGAGCAGAGGAGTGAGGAGGCTGCCGATGCCAAAGCCGACCACCGCCGCGGCGGCGCCCGAGAACATCGCGACGAGGAACAGCACGATGAGAAACCAGGTCACGACGGCGTCCGATCGAGGGCTTGATGATCAGCGCCGGCTCTCCGCGGAGCCGCTTGGCACCCGCGGCTTCGCCAGGGGAGCGCCGCATCGAGGACAAAAGTTGTTGCGCCACGGTGAGGCTCGCATCGCCCCGCATGCATCGCAGAACCGCGTCGTCCGAATGAGGAAGAAGCCGTTGAGGATGACCGCCGGCCACCAGAACGCCGCGACGCTCCATGGCATCCGGCCGGCTAGCGGGGCGAGCGCGAACATCACCGTGAGAGCGACGACCCACCACGGGTACCACCGCCGCTTCGCGGGTGTATGGCTGCCGAAGAGAAAGTACAGCTGGCCGATCACGCCGATGACCACGATCGCGACGAACAAATAGATGAAGGTGTCCGTTTTCATGTCGGCCTCACCTCAGCGATAGTCTTCGCGTACCGGATGGAAGACGTCGAGAACCTCGCACGCACTGCGCGCATGCGCCGAGTGAACAACCCCGCCAGGAATGAACGCCACCATCCCCGCGCGCAGGACCCGCGTGTCGAGGCCCACGGTCAGCTCCAGTTCCCCGGAGAGGATGGTCGTGACCTGCTCGTGCGGATGGGAATGCGACGGCAGCCGCGCATCCCGCTGAATCTCGACACGGGCGATCGTCATGCCGGGCGTGTGGACGAATCGCGCCGAGATCCCGGGCGCGATCTCGCGGGGCTTGATGTCGGTATAATCGATGAATGTCATGTCGATGAGCCTCGACACGCGCGGCCGGCCCGCCACCCCGCTGCGGTGTCGCGCGGTGCGAAGGCTCTCAAAGCCGTGAGCTCGAATTCCGCTCGCGTGTCCCGGTTCTCCAGGCGAGGGCGATGGCCGCGAGGATCGCGACACCGCCAATAAAGAGGAATATCGCGGAGGCGGCCTGCGTGGAAATACCGAGCAATGCGCCAACGTCGTCGCCGCGTTCATACGCCAGCACCAGCGCCAGCGCGCCGACGACCGGCAGGAGAATGGAGGAGACGGATTCGCTCCCGAAAAAGCCCGATCGCCCACGTGCCGCCGCCACCGCCATCCCCCCGCCGGCGGCGATCTGACCGATAGCGATGATGAGCACGGCCGTCGGCGCCGTCGAGACATCACGAACGACGGCGAAGATCAGCATCAGCCCGACGATGATGAGCGGGAGTGCCAGGATGGCGAGGACGAGGCGGACCGCCGACGTGAGGCGGGCCGGCTCCTGGTCGTGCCGCTCCGGCTCGTTGGGCATCGATCCCTCAGAGTCCTACCACAGACCGCCACTGTGCCGCGATCAACGCATGCCCCTCCGGTGTTGGATGCACTCCATCCCGCGCCCACCGCTCGGGACCCGTCTCTGCGGCCCGCGCATCGAATGCTCCCTGAAGCGGGACGAAGCGCGCACCGGCGGCGGAGGCGACCCGTGCGGCCGCGGCGCGTCGCTCGTCGAATTCCGGGAACCAGCTCGCGTCCACCGCACCGGTTCGGAGCACGAACGGCTCGAGCACGACGAGCGTGACATTGGGCAGCGCGGTGCGCGTCTCCGACAACAAGCTCGTGTACTGCCGCTCGTAGTCGGCGGTCGTTCCGGTATACCCGAAGCTTCGCTTGTGCCAGTAGTCGTTCACGCCGGCGAGGATGCTCAGGATGTCAGGACGCAGCGCAATCGTGTCCGTCGCCCACCGGGCTTGCAGCTCGGGCAGCTTGTTGCCGCTCACTCCCCGGTTGAAGAAGCGCCACGGCCTCTCGGGGTGGGCCGCGCGAATGTCGCGCATGAGCAGAGCGGCATAGCTCGAACCCATGCCCCGCTCGTCGTTGGGCCCTGGCACGGTGCGATCGCGCCCTCCATCGGTGATCGAATCACCCTGAAAGACGACGACGGATCCCTGCGGAGCTCGAGCCCCGCTGGCGCACGCGAGGAGACCGGCTGACGCGGCGGCGGACACGAGAAACTCTCGACGACTGAGCGACGATCCGAGTGATCGACGATCCACGACACCTCCTGGCTTCCCAAATGTACGGTGTTCGCCCTCAGGTCGGGATGAGGATGGCGCAGCACGTTACGGCTCCCTCAGCCTTCGCCAGCTCACTCATTTCGACCGCGACGACGGGAATGCCGCATCGCTCGATCAACGCACGCGTTCGCGGAAACGCGGCCGCATACAGCACGCCCTCGGCGAGGCGCAGGGCGTTCGCGCCGAACGGCTCCCGCGGATCGATGTCGATCACGCGAAAACCGCCAAGGTCAGCGGAGGGGACCCATGCCCGGTTGGCGAGGAGGACGTCGTCGGCGAGGGCCGTCAGCGCGGATTTCAGGTGCAGGCAGCGGTCGACCTCCGCGGCACGCACCTCGTAGCCTAACGGGCGGACGATTGCCCGCAGCTGCGCGAGACCGGCGGCGTTCGTTCGCGTCGACCGGCCGGCGAAGACGGTTCGACCGACCACCAGCACGTCGCCGCCGTCGAGCGTCGCCGGCCCGTCGATGCGTCGCACGGGACGATAGTGCCCGACCGCGTCCGCCACGGCCGCCACTTCCGCGCGACGCGATTCCGCGCCGGGTCGCGCGATCACCGCCAGCTCATCGAGCACGACCGCCATGTCCTCGACAAACACGGAGTCCGGCATCGTGGAATCGGTGCTCAAGCGCTGCACGCTGCACCCGGCCTCTTCGAGAGCGCGCTCGTACGCCTCGTGCTGACGCCGGGCGACCTCGAGATCGATCGGCGTCCTGGCGAGGTGGGTCAGCTCGGCGCGCTGGATCGCGGGGCTGATGTCGCGCGTCAGCGCGGTCGTAGTCAACGATCTCCGCCTCTAGCGCCCGTGCGAGGCTAGTGACCGCGCTTGAAGAATTGCACCGCGCGCTCGTGCTTCTCCGCAGCGGCCCGCGTGCGGAACGTGCCGAGATTCCGCCGCTTTCCGGTCTTCGGGTCCTTCTTCCTCGAGTAGAGCCGGTAGCGACCATCTTTGAGCTTGCGAATCATCTCGAGCTCCAGCTGACCGAGATAGGAACTTGTAGCTCGTGAGGCGCAACTTCGCCAGCGGACGACGCCCAACGCAAGAGAGCGAAGGGCATGTTAACCGCCAAGGACGCGAAGGGACGCAAAGAAACGTCAACTGCGGCCGCTTTTGAAAAGCCCGTGGCAGCTGCAGTCCGTTGCGTACTTTGCGTCCTTTGTGGTCGAACCATTCGTGGGCAAAGGGCTCCGTGGCATGAGGGCTGCACGCCGGGTCCGTGTTTCCCTCACGAGCGTCACCATGCCCAGCCGCAACGTCGGATCAAAGCGAAAGCGCACGCCCGATTCCGAGATCCCCGCTGAGCTCGCGCAACGCGAGGCGCAGGATCGCCCGAGCAGCCGGACCGGTGCAGGGCGCGCGCGCAGCCCAATCGATGCGATGCACGTCGATGCTCCCGCGCGACAAGAGAACAAACGAGGACATCGGCAGAAGAAGCGGCCCTGAGAAGGCGATTTGCTACCGCCACGAGCCGTAACAGCATTAACCACAGAGAACACAGAGAGCACAGAGAGCTGCCACACAGAGAACTGCCACGGCAAGTGCTTTTGTAAAAGGCTCTCGCCGTGGCACGTCTGTGTGGCAGTTCTCTGTGTGGCAGTTCTCTGTGCTCTCTGTATTCTCTCTGTGGTTAATGCAGTCAGGTTCCCTGCGGTAA
>DASTYE010000192.1:0-6735 GCA_035765135.1 Gemmatimonadaceae bacterium
AGGGAACGAAGATCACCTTCGACGATGTCGCCGGCATTGACGAGGCGGAGAACGAGCTGATCGAGATCGTCGACTTCCTCCGCGATCCGGTGAAGTACACCCGCCTCGGCGGCACCGCGCCCAAGGGTGTGCTGCTGATCGGCGCGCCCGGCACGGGCAAGACGCTCCTCGCGAAAGCCGTCGCCGGCGAGGCGGGGGTGCCGTTCTTCTCGTTGAGCGCATCCGAATTCGTCGAGATGATCGTCGGCGTCGGAGCGGCGCGCGTCCGCGATCTGTTCAAGCAGGCTCGCGAGCACGCACCGGCGATCATCTTCATCGACGAGCTCGACGCGATCGGCCGCGCGCGCGGGCAGGTGGCGATTGGAGGCTCGAGCGAGCAGGAGCAGACGCTCAACCAGATCCTCACCGAGATGGATGGTTTCTCGAGCCGCGAGGGTATCATCGTGCTGGCGGCGACGAATCAGCCGGACGTGCTCGACAAGGCGTTGCTCCGACCGGGACGCTTCGACCGACGCGTCGTCGTCAACCTCCCCGACAAGCGAGGGCGCGAGGCGATTCTGAAGGTCCATACGCGCGGCGTTCCGCTCGATGCGGACGTCTCGCTCACCGAGATCGCGGCCTCGACGCCAGGACTCTCGGGAGCCGACATCAGGAACCTCGTGAACGAGGCGGCCCTTCTGGCCGCGCGACGCGAGCAGAACACCGTCCGTCAGGTCGACTTCCTCGACGCGCTCGAGAAGATCGTGCTCGGGCCGGAGCGTCCGATCATCATGAGCAAGCAGGATCGCGAGCGGATCGCATACCACGAGGGAGGCCACGCCATTCTCGGGCTGGTCGTTCCGGGGGCCGATCCCGTGCACCGCGTCACGATCGTCCCGCGTGGCCAGGCGTTAGGCGTGACGTATCAGCGACCGGACAGCGACCGCTACAACTACCCGGAGGCCTACCTGCGCGGGAAAATCATCGGAATGCTCGGAGGTCGTGCGGCCGAGGAGATCGTGTTCGGAACACGAACGACCGGCGCCGAGAACGACATCGAGCAGGTGACGAACCTGGCGCGGAGCATGGTGACGCGATGGGGGATGAGCGACCGCCTGGGGATGGTCCAGCTCGCGCCGCAGGAGAATCCGTACCTCAACACGCTGGGCGGGTTGGGAACGACGCGTTCGTTCAGCGAGGAGACCGCGCGCGCCATCGACGCCGAGGTGTTGCGCATCATCGATGAAAGCCACCAGGAGGCGCGGCGTCTCCTCACCGAGCATCGTCGCGAGCTCGACGCGCTCGCCGAGGCGCTCCTCGCGCGCGAAACCCTCGATGAGCAGGCGATTCTCGAGGTGACAGGGCTTCCTCCGGCACCCGCGCTCGAGACGCGCAAGATCTCCGGCGATGGACGCGTCAGCGCCGACGTCGACGATGCGATCGCCGCAGCCGAGAAAGGAGCCGGGTCTCAGCGCGCGAGATAGCCGCCGTCAACCGGATAGTAAGCGCCAGTCACGAAGCTCGCCTGCGCGCTGCTCAGCCACACGACGAGATCCGCCACTTCTTCCGATCTGCCGAGTCGGCCAATCGGATGCAGGCTGACGAGTCCCGCCCGCAACTTTTCCGACAGGCCATCGAGAAGCGGTGTGTCGATGTATGCCGGGCCCACGGAGTTGACCCGGATTCCCTGCAACGCATATTCGAGCGCGGCCGTCTTCGTGAGACCGAGGATGCCGTGTTTGGCGGCGACGTAGCCGGCCGCGCCCATCGTTCCGACCTGACCGAGAATCGATGCCATGTTGACGATCGACCCGCCGCCCGCCTGGAGCATTCGCGGAATCTGCGCGCGCATGGCGTAGAAGACACCGGAGAGGTTCACCTCGATCACCTTCGACCATCCGGCCACGCTCATGTCGGCGACCTTGTTCATCTCCCCGCCAATGCCGGCGTTGTTGCAGGCGATGTGGAGCGCGCCGAAAGAATCGATCGCCGCGCGAGCGAGCGCCTCCTGATCCTCGGGCTTCGAGGCATCCGCGCGGACGAACACGGCCTTCGCCGACGGCAGCTCCCTGCGAATGAGGCGTACCGTCTCCTCACCACCAGCTTCCGCGATGTCGGAGACGATGACTTTCGCTCCCGCACGAGCGTAGGCCATCGCGACTGCCCGGCCGATGCCGGACGCGGCACCGGTGACAATCGCGGATTTGTCTTTCAGGAGCATGAGCACCTTTTGGCAGCGGTCCGTCATCCCCATGCAATCGGCGGGCTCGCTGGCCGAGCAGGTCAGCGGCGGGAGTATCACGATGCTCCCGCCGCTGGAATTACTTCTTCACCGCCTCGACGTCGAGCGTGATCCTGATCTCGTTGCCCACCACGATCCCGCCCGTCTCGAGCGCCTGGTTCCAGGTGAGGCCGAACTCACGTCGGTCGATCGTCGTGGTGGCGCTGAACCCCAGCCGCTCACCGCCCCACGGATCCCGGCCGCGCCCCTCCTCCGTCGCGTCGAGCACGACCTCGCGGGTAACGTCGCGGATCGTGAGATCGCCGACGACGCGATAGCGACCGTCCTTGATCCGCTCGATCCGGCGGCTCTCGAACTCGATCATCGGGAACTTCTCGACGTCGAAGAAATCGGCGGAGCGCAGGTGGTCGTCGCGCTGCTGTTGTCTCGTGTCGATACTGGCCGCGGCGATCTCGACCTGTATGATCGCGGTCGCGAGATCCTCGTCATCGATGCGGATCGTGCCGCGGACGTCGCTGAAGCGGCCTCGGACCGTCGAGATCATGAGGTGCTTGACCGAGAAGCCGACGTCGGTGTGGGCCGAATCGATCTCCCAGGTGGCCTGCGTCAGGGGTGCGGTTGTCGGCTCGAGTGTCGTGGTCATGGCGCGCTCCTCATTAAGTGTGATAACAACTACCTGTCTGGATAATAGGTGTTATCACACTTCTTGTCAAGACACCCGTCTTCCGCGTCGAACGGCTCCTGGCACTCCCCGGCGAGCCCGCGTAGCCTCCCACGAGCCAGCGGACAGGAGCGAAAGTGGTGGTGATCGCCAAACATCCCGAAGTCCACTTCACGCAGCGCATTGGGTGGCTGAGGGCGGCCGTGCTGGGCGCGAATGACGGCATCGTCTCCACCGCCAGCCTCGTGGTGGGGGTCGCGGCCGCCGAAACCCCGCGTAGCGGAATCCTCATCGCGGCGGCCGCTGGACTCGCCGCCGGCGCCATGTCGATGGCCGCCGGTGAGTACGTCTCGGTCAGCTCTCAGGCCGACACCGAAAAAGCCGATCTCGAGCGGGAGCGGATCGAGCTGCACGAGAGCCCGGAGCGCGAGTTGGAAGAGCTGCGATCCATCTACGTCGAGCGAGGCCTCGACCCCGAGCTCGCCGCACGGGTCGCGGAGCAGCTCACGAGGCGTGGCGCGCTCACCGCCCATGCGCGGGAAGAGCTCGGGATGATGGAGGTCCACACCGCGCGGCCCGTTCAGGCAGCGCTGGCCTCGGCGGTGACGTTTGCGGTCGGGGGCGCCTTGCCGCTGATCGCCGCGGTGGTCCTGCCTCCCGAGCGGATTCTCGTCGGCGTCTCGGCGAGCACGATCATCTTTCTCGCCGGCCTGGGCAGCCTCGCCGCCAAAGCGGGCGGCGCCGGCAGGCTACGGGGTGCGGTGCGCGTAACCTTCTGGGGCGCGCTCGCCATGGGAATCACCGCCCTCGTCGGCTTGATGTTCGGCGCCGTCGTTTAGCGCCCGTCGCGTAGGAATTTCACGCACGCCAGGAGCGGGTTCCCCCGATTTCACGATCTGGCCCCCCGTCGCAACGTGCGATGGTATCGCTGCGCGCTCGGCAGCGATCCCGACGCGCGATTACGAGGAGGCGCCATGGCGACGACATCGAGATTCGATTCGCCCCCCGCCGAGCATCGTCCATCGCTATTCGGCAAGCGATTGGACGAGATCGGATGGGGACTTTTTCTGCTCATGACGGGCGTGCTCTGGCTTCTGCCAAGCGACGCTGTCCCAACCGGGAGCTGGCTCATTGGAACCGGCGTGCTGCTCCTCGGCATGAACGCCGTCAGCTACGCGACGGGCAGAGGGATTGGCGTGTTCACGACAATCCTCGGCCTGCTGGCGTTGAGCGGAGGCATCGCCGAGCGCAGTGGCGTCACGCTCCCGCTGCTTGCCATCGCGATCGCCGTGACGGGAGTCGCCCTGCTCGTCAAGGCATTCACCCGAACGGGGAAGGCCGCTGCATAGACGTTAGGCACGAACGACCGCGCCGCCCTGCCAGAGATAGACCGTGGCATAGCTCCGCCACGGTCGCCACCTCTGTGACAGTGCCTCCGCGCGAGCGGCCGTGATGCCTCCGAGTCGGCGTCGTAGCACCAGATCTCCTCGGGGGAACGCGTCCGGCCACCGCAGAGCGCGCATCGCGATGTATTGGGCCGTCCACGGTCCGATGCCCGGCATCGCGGTGAGTCGCGTCATCGTCTCGTCAGGCGGCGCGCCCGCCTCGAGTCGAAGCTGACCGCTCGCGACCGCCTCGGCGACGGCGATGATGCTGCGCGCACGCATGCCGATGATACCGAGTGAGACCAGCTCGCCAACCTTCGTCGCGGCGATGCGTTCGGCGCGAGGCGTCAGCCGTGCCAGCGCCGCGTGTGGGGTTCGACACTCCTCGCCACATGCATCGACGAGACGCCCCGATAGCGTCGTCGCGGCTTTCACGGTGATCTGCTGTCCGAGAATCGCGCGCATCGCCAGCTCGAACCCATCGAAGGCGCCAGGGACGCGAAGGCCGGGGTTCTTCCTTACGACCGTCGCGAGGCGCTCATCCTGCGTCAGCGTCGCCGCGATGATGTCGGGGCGCGCGGAGAGGTCGAAGAGATGGCGGAGCCGACCCACGACCTCCGGGAGCGCTGGCGTCAGCGAAGGCGTCACCTCCACCAGCAGGGCGTGCTCCTCGGGCACATGGCGCACCGAGATCCATCCCGTGTGCTCGCCGAGCTGCACCGTGCGATAGTAGCGATCTTCGGCAATCCACTCCACGCCCTTCAGCATCCGGGCACCGAGGAAGCGGAGCATCGCGCTCCAGTCGAATGGAGGGCGATACGTCAGCCGCACGGTGTCATCAGCCATGCCCGGAAGCTACCGTGCGCGCGATCCGCCGGGCTGGCCGTTTTCGGACGCCAGCAGTCGGGCGCGTTCAGCCGCCCGGGTGCGCCGAGCGAGCCGTTAGGCTTTGCACGATCCAGCGCTGGGCGGCGGCGAGCTCCTCGTTGGTGATCGTGTGCCCGGCGTTTTGCCACTGCATCGTGACGTCGGCACCGCTCTGACGGAGGAGTGCAGCGAGTCGCTCCGCTTGCTCCGGAGGTGCGATGGGATCGTTGCGCCCCGCCCCGATGAAGACGGCAGTGCCGGTGAGATCAGGGAGGGGCTCCGGCTCGTATGGCACCATGGGGCTGAGCAGCACGGCGCCGCGCAGCAGTCCCGGACGGCGGAACAGCACGCTGGCGGCGATGTTCGCTCCGTTGGAGAATCCCACGGCGACGATACCGTCACGCTCGAGACCATAGGTGGCCGTGGCCGCGATGATGAACTCGGCCAGCTCCTCGCTTCGGCGAGCCAGGTCCTCCTGATCGAACACGCCCTCGGCGAGGCGGCGGAAGAAACGCGGTGCGCCGCGCTCGAGCACTTTTCCGCGCGGACTCAGCATCCCCGCACCAGGGAGGAGATGACGACCGAGCGGAAGGAGGTCTTCCTCGTCGCCGCCGGTGCCGTGAAGCAGCAGTAGCGTCGTGCCGCCCGCCAACTCGGATCCTGACTCTGGCGGGACGTATCGGTGAACGAAGCCGA
Organism: Gemmatimonadaceae bacterium; assembly: GCA_035765135.1. Taxonomy (GTDB): domain Bacteria; phylum Gemmatimonadota; class Gemmatimonadetes; order Gemmatimonadales; family Gemmatimonadaceae; genus JAICNG01. The sequence continues at coordinate 5,831 of DASTYE010000192.1, forward strand.
GCGCCTCACCGCTGACGTCTTCGGGACCGTTCCCGTCCAGGAGTGTCGCCGCGCTTGCGGGCACGGGAAGGTGAATACGCGGAAGGATCGCCTCGATCTCCGCACGCTGCGACTCGTACTGCGGTGGCAGCATGAGCCGCTCTCCGAGGCGCTCGACGGGCTCATCGATCGCGAATCCGGGTGGATTCGTGGCAAGCTCGTACAGCACGCCGCCGGGCTCGCGAAAGTACACCGAGTGGAAGTAGTTCCGATCGATGACCGGTGTCGGGTGAAGGCCCGCGCTCACGACGCGCTCGCGCATCGCGAGCTGGGCGGTGTCGTCGGCAACGCGCCACGCCACGTGATGAACGGTCCCCGCTCCGCCCGCACCTTGCACGAAGCCGCCGATCGACCGCACGCCGACGAGCGTTCCGGCACCACCGTCGCCAACCTCGAAGCGTCGCGTACCGTCCACCTCGCCCACGGGGCGGAAGCCAAGCGTGTCGGTCAGGATTCTCTCGGTCGCTTCACCCTCGCCGACCCACAGCGTGACGCCGTGCAAGCCACGGATCGCGTTGTCGCGCGAGATTCCCGGCGCCCCGTCCCATCCGCTCCGCGCCTCCGCGCTCTCGTGGGCAACGATCTCGAGCATGAGGCCGTCGTGATCCTTGAACGAGATGACCTGTTCCGCACCGATGCCCGGGATGACTCGCCTAACGGGTCCCTCGTAGCGGATGCCGTGATGCACCAGGCGCTCGATCCAGAAGCCGAGCGCGGTGGGAAGGACGGCGAACGAGGTGACGGCGACCTGTCCGGTTCCTTGACGTCCGCGGCGTGCGCCGGGCCACGGGAAGAACGTCAGGATGCTGCCGGGATTCCCGACATCATCGCCGTAGTAGAAATGATACGTCTGCGGATCGTCGAAA